>NZ_JBWKKP010000020.1:24307-144682 GCF_056431485.1 Streptomyces sp. NPDC045899 | reverse complement strand
TCGGACATCGCCAGAAGGAGTCCGTCGGCGGAGACCACCACCGTGTGGGACACCCCGGGGGTGTTGTCCACGAAGTTCGTGATCAACCAGTTCAGATTCTGCGCCGCCTGGCTCATCGGGCTCAACTAACGCTCCTGCTGGTAAGTCGGGCCTACGCCGCGATCGTGATTGCCGTCGAGACCGGTTCCGGCCCGACGGCCCTGCTGGATCCCCCGGCGGAGGTTGGTCAGCCTCCCGCGTACATCATCGGGCGCGCGAGACACCTGCGGTCCACTCTGGTCGGGCTGGGCCGGCTGGGCGGCGCCCTCCACGAGGTTCGCGCGGGGCACCCGGCGCGGCAACCCGGATGACGTGACCCCGCCCGCGGCGGGTTCACGGATCTGCTCGGCGCGGCGCCAGCGCTCGTCGTTGGCCGACGTACGCCAGGAACCGGTGCCGTTCAGACCACCGGGGCCGGCGGCGTTCGCGCCGTTGGCACCCTGCAGTCCGGTGAACTCACCGGTGCCCCGGGACGCCGGCTGCGGCTCGCGGCGAGGGGCGGGAGGAGCGGCCGGAGCGGGCGGCTCCGGCGCGACGGGCTCGGCGGGCCGCACCGGGCGGCTCGGCTGAGCGGGCTGCGACGGCGCCGCGGGGAACCGGGAGTCCGCACCGGAGGTGCCGGTGGGCTCGGCCTGCTCGCGGAACCAGTTCGACTCGATGGTGTCGAAGATCGGCGTACGGCCGTCGCCGGGACCGGCGGGCGGCAGCGCCTCCTCCTGTGCGGAGGTGCTCCGTCCGTCCTGGGGGAGCGGGAACTCTCCGGTGTCGCCGGGTCCCGCGGTGTTGACGTCCGGACGGGCGAACTCCCCGGTGTCGCCGGGGCCCTGTCCGAGTTCGGGGCGGGCGTACTCCCCGGTACTGCCCGGACCCTGGCCGAGATCCGGGCGGGCGTACTCGCCCGTGCTGCCCGGACCCTGGCCCAGTTCGGGGCGGGCGTACTCGCCCGTGCTGCCGGGGCCCTGGCCGAGCTCCGGGCGGGCGAACCGGCCGGTGTCGCCCGGGCCGCCCTGGCTGAAGTCGGGGCGCTCGAACTGGGCGGTGTCGCCCGGTCCCCGGCCCGTGTCCTGCGGTCCGCGGGCACCCGGCGCGTCGGGACGGCCCGGCATCGCGAACTCGCCGGTGTCGCCCGGACCGCGACGCGGCTCGAACATGTCGGGGCCGTCGCCCTGGTCGGGGCGCGCGAACTCCCCGGTGTCACCGGGCCCGCGGCTGCCGAACGGATCACGCCGCTGGGACGGCGCGCCGCCCAGGTCGGGCCGGGCGAACTGGCCGGTGGAGTCGGCCTCTTCATGGCCGCGCGGGGTGTCGCCGGCGTCCCGCGGAGCGGTCGGCCAGTCGTCGCCCCCCGCGGCGCGGCGGGCGCCCCAGCTGGTGCCCGGCTGGGTGGGGGCGGGCAGCTCGGGCGCGCGGTCGCGCGAGGGGAGCTGCGGACGGGCGCCCTGGTCGCCGGAGTCGGCGCGGGCCGGGGCACCGGTCGGCGGGGCGACGGTCGGGCCGTCCCCGCGCTGAGGCAGTGGCGGACGGCCGGACGCGGCGCCAGGACCGCCGGCTCCGCCGGGTCCGCCCTGACCGCGGGAGCCCGCGGGTGCGTTGCCGCGGGGGCCGGGAGGCCGTCCGCTGTCGAAGAGGCTGCCGCCGGACGGGGCGCCGCCCTGCGGGCCCGCCCCGGCGCCGACCGGCCGGGTCGGCAGTCCGCTGCTGGTGGTGCCACCGCCGCCGGGAGCTCCCGCACCACCGGTGCCGGGGAGCGCGGCGCGCGAGCCCGTGCCGGGCACCTGGCGCCGCGAGGGGGCGGAGCCCAGCAGCCCCGTCGAGCCGTTGCCCGGTCCGCCGGAGCCCGGAGCGCCCGGACCGGCCTTGCCGCCACCGGGCGTCTGGGCGCCCGGCTTGCGGCCGCCCTGGGCGACGTCGACCGGCAGCATGACCAGTGCCGTCGTACCGCCCGAGTCGGACGGCCGGAGCTGGATGCGGATGCCGTGCCGCAGGGACAGCCGGCCGACCACGAACAGGCCCATGCGGCGGGAGACCGACACATCGACCGTGGGCGGGCTGGCCAGCCGCTCGTTGATCGCGGCCAGGTCCTCGGGGGAGAGGCCGATACCGGTGTCGTGGATCTCGACCAGCACCCGCCCGTCGGGCAGGGCGTGACCGGTCACCTTGACCTTGGTCTGCGGCGAGGAGAACGAGGTGGCGTTCTCCAGCAGCTCGGCCAGCAGGTGGACGAGGTCGTTGACGACCCGCCCGGCGACCTCGGTCGCCGGGACCGAGCTGAGTTCGATGCGCTCGTACTGCTCCACCTCGGAGGCGGCGGCGCGGAGCACGTCCACCAGCGGGACCGGCCGGGTCCACCGGCGGCCCGGCTCCTCACCGGCGAGGACCAGCAGGTTCTCACCGTTACGCCGCATTCGGGTGGCCAGGTGGTCCAGCTTGAACAGCGAGGACAGCTGGTCCGGGTCGGCCTCGCGGCTCTCCAGCTCGGAGATGAGCGAGAGCTGGCGCTGGATGAGGCCCTGGCTGCGGCGCGAGAGGTTGGTGAACATCGCGTTGACGTTGCCCCGCAGCAGCGCCTGCTCGGCGGCGAGGCGGACCGCCTCACGGTGCACGTCGTCGAAGGCCGTGGCCACCTTGCCGATCTCGTCCCGGCTGTGCACGCCGACGGACTCCACGGAGGTGTCCACGTCCTGCGGGTCGGACTCCGAGAGCTGCTTGACCAGTTCGGGCAGCCGCTTCTGGGCGACTTCCTGCGCGGTGTCCTGGAGGCGGCGCAGCGAACGGACCATGGAGCGGGCGACGACGAAGGCGCCGACGAGGGAGACGCCGAGGACGAGCAGGATCAGCGCACCGTTGATGATCGCGTCCTGCTGGGCGTCCTGACGGAGCTCACGAGCCTTCTGCTGCATCTCGCTGAGCAGCGTCTCCTCGATCTTGTCCATCTCTTCGATCTTGATGCTGTCCTGGTCGTACCAGTCAAGATCGGTGCGCTTCTCGGCCTTCAGACCGTCGGGGTCGCGGACCGCGCGGTCCGCGTACATGGTCGCCGCCTTGATGTCCGGGCGGCTGTCCAGCGGTTCGAGGAGATCCTCGGAGTTGCCCTGGCGGATCTGCTTGAAGCGGCCGAGGGCCTCGTTCTCCTTGTCCACCGCGGTCTTGGCGAAGCGGCGGTCGTTGGCCGAGAACTCCGCGCCGTCCGGGTCGGCGAGCGCGGCGCTGATCAGCGCGCGCTGGATGGACGCGTATTCCTTCGCGGAGGAGAAGGTGGCCAGCGCGCGGGTGTTGTTGATCATCGCGCGGTTGCTGGTCGCCTGCGCCATGTCCTGGGAGAGCGACAGCAGAGAGTTGATCAGCTCGTTGTAGTTCTGGACCGTCAGCGAGTAGTACTGGCTGTTGTCGTACGCCGTGTCACGGATCTCGTTGATCTTGCCGAGCTGACGGCTGATGTCGACGAGCGTGGACTGCACACCGGCCATCGACTGGTCGCCGGGGTCGATGTCGTCGGTCGCGGTGCGGAACGCCGAGATGGCGCGGTCGGTGTCCTCACGGGTGGAGACGACCCGGTCGTCCTTGGCGTTGCCCCTGCCCGCCAGCGGCCCCGCCGACTTGTCGCGCTCCTCCTGGAGGGCACTCGCCAGCTGGGTGGCCTGCTGCGTCATCTCGGTGAGCAGCTTCATCTGGTCCAGCTGCTCGATGTTGTCGAGCGAGTCCTGGATCCGCAGGGCGCCCAGGGTGGTCGCGGCGACCACGGGGAGCGCGAGCAGGGAGACCAGACGGGTGCTGATGCGCCAGTTGCGCAGGGCCATGCGATTGCCGGGCCCGCTGGGGCTCTTGGGTTTGGGCTGCTCGGCGGCTTCGCCACCGCTGGGCTTGCCGGTCTGCTGCGCGCTCAGCGTGCCGGGCTCGGAGCCCTGCTCGGCCGGCAGCCTGCCGGTGCCCTGGGCGCGCTGGGGCGAGGAGCCGCGGTCGGTCCCGCCGCGCGGCTCCGGGTCCGCCGAAGCTTCCCCTCGGCCCTGGCGGGCCTGGGGAGACCCCATTCCATCCCTCTTGAAACGTCCCTGCACTAGCGTCGCAACCTCTGGACCAGGCGCTTCACCGAGCCACGATGAAGCGGTGTCGAGTCGTGGGGGACCGCGATCCCCCCTGTCGATCGTGAGTGACCGGCGCGCTTCCTTTCGCATCGACAAGAGGAACCCCCGCCGCTCGGCGCCTCTCTGCGCCCCGTGCGCGCCGGATGATTCCCACGGCGGTCCCGGGAATTCCAGCACAGTGCCGGATGCTGCAACAAGGGCAAGGGTTGAGGCTGTGACGCGCGTGACGCTGTGTATGGGTTTTATTACCGGACGTAGAAAGTCATGTCGGCGATAACGGACTTTTAGCAACGAGTCGAGCGCACGGATCCTGTGTCCGGCTAGCGATGATCAAGAGCGGAACGTCAGGTTCAGTGAGGCAATGTCCGTTTAGGGTGATTGAATCAACTGTCTCCAATGTGGCATTTGCCCGATGATTCGTGAGCAAAATCACATGCTGGCGCCGACTTTTTTCGCGATTCCGTGGGCAAAGCCGCCTCTAGCCTGACGCTTTACACGGACCGTCAAAACGACAACAGCGAGGCATGACCCCAGTGAAGACGACGATGATGTTCCGCACCATAGCCAACCCGCGGCGCACCACCCTGGCGCATCTGAACGACGCCGAGGAGCTGCGGACCGCGACCGAGGAGCAGCCGGAGCACTCCGTCGACCTGCCGGTCCAGACCGCCAACCCCCGGCGCACCGTGCTGACCGAGGCCCCGGCCCTGTAGGGACCGGACCCGGACCGTCCGGACGGCCGGCCCCGGGGAACACCACCGCCCCGGCCGATGACGCGGCGGCGCGCGGGACGCGGAGCGATAGCCTGGAGCGTCAGTCTCCAGCGAGTCCAGTTAAGGGGCAGCAGCTTCCCGTGCGCATCGCCAGGTTCTCCATCGACGGCAACGTCGCCTTCGGAGTGGTCGAGGGTGAGCCGTCCGGCCAGGACGGCCCGGTCGTCGACATCATCAAGGGCCACCCCTTCGCCGACTTCGAGCGCTCGGGGCAGAAGATCCCGCTGAGCAAGGTGCGGCTGCTGCCGCCCGTCCTGCCCAACAAGGTCGTGGCGATCGGCCGCAACTACCGTGAGCACGCCGCCGAGCTCGGCCACGAGGTCCCCGACGTCCCGGTCACCTTCTTCAAGCCGTCCACCTCGGTGACCGGCCCCGGTGACCCGGTGGTGTACCCCTCCTTCTCCTCCGAGGTGCACCACGAGGCCGAGCTGGCCGTGGTCATCGGCCGGATGTGCCGTGAGGTCCCGCGCGAGCGCGTCAAGGACGTCATCCTCGGCTACACCTGCGCCAACGACATCACCGCCCGGGATGTGCAGCGCAGCGAGGACCAGTGGGCGCGGGCCAAGGGCTTCGACACCTCCTGCCCGCTGGGCCCCTGGGTGGAGACCGATATCGACCTGACGCGTGCCGCGGATCTCGGCATCATGTGCACGGTCAACGGGGAGCAGCGCCAGCTGGGCCGTACGAGCGAGATGGTGCGCCCGATCGAGGACCTGATCGTGCACATCACCGAGGCCATGACGCTGCTCCCGGGCGACGTGGTGCTCACCGGCACCCCGGCGGGCGTGGGCCCGCTCTCCGTCGGCGACGAGGTCGCCGTCACCATCGAAGGCATCGGCACTCTCACCAACAAGGTGATCAAGCGTGGCTAGCGCAAGCTCCTCCGCCCCCGTGCGGGTTCGTTTCTGTCCCTCGCCGACCGGCAACCCCCATGTGGGCCTGGTCCGCACCGCTCTGTTCAACTGGGCCTTCGCCCGCCACCACGGCGGCACGATGGTCTTCCGCATCGAGGACACCGACGCGGCCCGCGACTCCGAGGAGTCGTACGAGCAGCTGCTGGAGGCGATGCGCTGGCTGGGCTTCGACTGGGACGAGGGCCCCGAGGTCGGCGGTCCGCACGCGCCCTACCGCCAGTCGCAGCGGATGGATCTCTACCGCGACGTCGCGGAGAAGCTGCTGGAGGCGGGGCACGCCTACCGCTGCTACTGCACCGCCGAGGAGCTGGAGGCGCGCCGCGAGACGGCCCGCAAGGAAGGGCGTCCCTCCGGTTACGACGGCGCCTGCCGCACCCTGACCGCGGAGCAGATCGCGGCGTACGAGGCGGAGGGGCGTTCCTCGATCGTCCGCTTCCGGATGCCCGATGAGCCGATCACCTTCACCGACCTGGTCCGCGGCGAGCTGACCTTCACGCCGGAGAACGTGACGGACTACGGCATCGTCCGGGCCAACGGCGCTCCGCTCTACACGCTCGTCAACCCCGTGGACGACGCGCTGATGGAGATCACCCACGTACTGCGCGGCGAGGACCTGCTGTCCTCCACCCCGCGCCAGATCGCGCTGTACCGCGCGCTGGCCGGGATCGGGGTGGGCGGCGGTCTGGTGCCCGCCTTCGGCCACCTCCCGTACGTCATGGGCGAGGGCAACAAGAAGCTCTCCAAGCGCGACCCGCAGTCGTCGCTGAACCTCTACCGGGAGCGCGGCTTCCTGCCCGAGGGGCTGCTCAACTACCTGTCCCTGCTGGGCTGGTCGCTCTCGGCCGACCGGGACGTCTTCTCGATCGACGAGATGGTCGCGGCGTTCGACATCGACGGAGTGAACGCCAACCCGGCCCGCTTCGACCTGAAGAAGGCCGAGGCGATCAACGCCGATCACATCCGGATGCTGGATGTGAAGGCGTTCATCGAGGCGTGCGGTCCCTGGCTGCGGGCCCCGCACGCGCCCTGGGCCCCCGAGCGGTTCGACACCGCGGCCTTCGAGGCGCTGGCGCCGCTGGCCCAGACCCGGCTGACGGTGCTGTCCGACATCACCGCCAACGTCGACTTCCTCTTCCTGGACGAGCCGGTGGCCGACGAGGCGTCCTGGGCGAAGGCGATGAAGCCGGGCGCGGACGCCCTGCTCACCACCGCGCGGGCCAAGCTGGCCGAGGCGGAGTGGGCGGCCGAGCCGCTCAAGGAGGCGGTCCTCGCGGCGGGTGAGGAGCACGGTCTGAAGCTGGGCAAGGCCCAGGCTCCGGTGCGGGTCGCGGTCACCGGCCGTACGGTCGGCCTGCCGCTGTTCGAATCGCTGGAGATCCTCGGACGTGAGCGCACGCTCGCCCGGATCGACGCGGCGCTGGCGAAGCTGGCGGTGTAGTGCCGCGGGGCGCCGGGTGCCCGGCACGCGGCGCCCCCGCACGGCGAATCCGTTTTGGTGGCCCGTCCACCATCGGGTAATGTTCTTCCTGCGCCGGACGGGCGGGCCGAGAGGCCGGGCCGGAGACGCAACCCAAACAAAACCCCTACAGGGGTAGCGTTTTGGTGGGGTATGGTGTAATTGGCAGCACGAGTGATTCTGGTTCACTTAGTCTAGGTTCGAGTCCTGGTACCCCAGCAAGAGATCTTCTCGGATTTCCGGAAATCTCTTGATCAAGCAGGACAAGCCCCCGTTGTGTAGCGGCCTAGCACGCTGCCCTCTCAAGGCAGTAGCGCCGGTTCGAATCCGGTCGGGGGTACGGATTCCTTCGGAAACGGAGGGGTCGCTAGGGCCCCCGTTGTGTAGCGGCCTAGCACGCCGCCCTCTCAAGGCGGTAGCGCCGGTTCGAATCCGGTCGGGGGTACTGGTCTATACCATGGGCTATGGTGTAATTGGCAGCACGAGTGATTCTGGTTCATTTAGTCTAGGTTCGAGTCCTGGTAGCCCAGCGCAGTACAGCTCGTGCTGATACAGGCCCCCGTTGTGTAGCGGCCTAGCACGCCGCCCTCTCAAGGCGGTAGCGCCGGTTCGAATCCGGTCGGGGGTACAGAGAAAAGGCCCTCCGCGTATGCGCGGAGGGCCTTTCGCTTTCCCGGTCCCGGGGCCGATGCCCCGGGGCGCGTCCCCTCAGCCGTCGAAGCGCCGGTGGGACTCCTCTGTCTCCGCCAGCCGTCGCAGGCTCAGCAGCACCGGCTCGTACAGCACGGTCAGGGCGACGACCGCCTCGATCCGCTCCTGCGGGGTGTAGGTCTCCACCAGATCCAGGTCCGCGACGGCCAGTTCGGCCGCGAGCCGGGCGTGCAGCTGCAAGTGGCCGGTCTCATGCGGATATCCGAGGCGGTCCAGGGTCGCGACGGCCGACACCAGCATCCGGTACGCGGGGGCGATGTCGCCCAGTTCCTGGCAGTGCCTCCACTCCAGCCGCTCCAGCAGGATGTCCACCTGCTCCCGGGCGGACGCCGTCACGGGGTCGCCCTCATCGGGCTCCGGGCCGTGCGGCAGCGCCCAGACCGCGGCCCCCATCCGGGTGTTCTCGCTGAGCGACTCGTCCTCGGCGGCCTCCAGCACCTGACGGGCGGTGGCCACCGGCATCCGGCCGACCTGGATCAGCGCCCGGACCAGCCGCAGTCTGCGCAGATGCTCCTCGCCGTACTCGGACTTGGTGGCGGTGATCCGTTCGCCCTGCGGCAGTAGCCCCTCGCGCAGGTAGTACTTGATCGTCGCGGTGGACACTCCGCTGCGTTCGCTGAGCTCCGCCAGTCGCATACCGGTTGCACCTTCCCTTGGAGAGTGGCACTATCTAACCCATGGATAGTGGCGCTATCCAATCGTACAGGGCGAGGAACGAGGGGGATCACCATGGGTGCCGAGCTGCTTGCGGGACGTATGACCGCCGAGGCTGAGGGGGACGTGACGCTCTTCCTGATCGGCATGCGCATCAACCGCTTCCGGGCGCTGCGCAGCTGGCTGCCGGTGTTCAAGGCGATGCCGAGGATGCTGCGCGAGCTGTCGAAGGACGAGGGGAGCGGGATGCTGGGCTACCAGCTGCTGTTCGGACCGCCGCGGGTGATCTACGTGGTCCAGTACTGGGCCTCGCACGAGCGGCTGCTGGAGTACTCCGTGGCCCAGGACAAGGAGCACCGGCCCGCCTGGGCGGCGTTCAACCGCCGGATACGGGAGGGCCGGGGCAAGGTCGGTTTCTGGCACGAGACCTATGTGGTCCCGGCCGGGGCCCATGAGTCGGTGTACATCAACATGCCGGAATTCGGGCTCGGAAAGGCCACCGGCGTGGTGCCGGTCGGCCGCCGCGGCGAGCGCGCCGCGGACCGTCTGTCACTCAAGGGCGCCTGAACACCGCGGGTCGGACTCCGCGCCGGGCGGGCACGGCCCCGGGGTGCCATCAGCGCTTCGCGCCCTGACGGGGCGGCCGGGCCCGGGCGCCCCCGGTCAGGGGTGGCCGCCTCGGCGGACGGCCCTGCTGGGTCACGCGGTGGCGTCGACCACGGCCCGGGCGTGTGTCCCACCCCGGGCCGGGCCGGCCGGGATGCGTGCGGACGCCCCCCGGGGGCGTCCGGCGGCCCGGTCGTGCGGTGGGGCCCGGGCCCGCGGGGGGCGGGCGGTCAGTTGCCCCGGCGGAGGGCCTCGCTGAGGCGCGCGGCGGCGTCGATGACGGCCTGGGCGTGCATCCGGCCCGGGTGGCGGGTCAGTCGCTCGATCGGTCCGGAGACCGATACGGCGGCGACCACGCGGTTGGACGGCCCGCGCACCGGGGCGGAGACCGACGCCACGCCCGGCTCGCGCTCGCCGATCGACTGGGCCCAGCCCCGCCGCCGCACGCCCGACAGGGCGGTGGCCGTGAAGCGGGCCCCCTGGAGCCCGCGGTGCAGCCGCTCCGGCTCCTCCCAGGCCATCAGTACCTGGGCGGCCGAGCCCGCCTTCATGGGCAGCGTGGAGCCGACCGGCACGGTGTCCCGTAGTCCGGACAGCCGCTCGGCCGCCGCCACACAGATCCGCATATCGCCCTGGCGCCGGTAGAGCTGCGCGCTCTCGCCCGTCACGTCCCGCAAGTGCGTGAGCACCGGGCCGGCCGTCGCGAGCA
Organism: Streptomyces sp. NPDC045899; assembly: GCF_056431485.1. NCBI lineage: Bacteria > Bacillati > Actinomycetota > Actinomycetes > Kitasatosporales > Streptomycetaceae > Streptomyces > Streptomyces sp. NPDC045899. The sequence goes on along the minus strand of NZ_JBWKKP010000020.1, from coordinate 134,738 downwards.
GCCGGTCCTCACCCGCCGCCGCGGCCAGCTCGGCCAGGCGCGGGCCCAGGATGAAACGGCCCTGCATGTCACGCGCCACCATCCGGTGGTGCTCAAGAGCCACCGCCAGCCGGTGTGCCGTGGGCCGCGCGAGGCCCGTCGCCCCGACCAGCCCGGCGAGGGTGGCCGGACCGGACTCCAGAGCGCTCAGAACCAGAGCCGCCTTGTCGAGAACGCCGACGCCGCTAGAGTTGTCCATGCAACGATACTCGCGTCTCACAGTGTGAAACGCAAGTTCAATTTTCCGGGAGACCCGCCACTCTGGAATGGCGGGCCCGCAGACCAGGGCACGCACTCGGCACGAGTTTGGGCCGTGCAGCGACGCCGGCCGGAGGGAAAGCGATGGGACGGACACTCGCGGAGAAGGTCTGGGACGACCACGTCGTCCGGCACGCCGAAGGCGAGCCCGACCTCCTCTTCATCGATCTGCACCTGCTGCACGAGGTGACCAGCCCGCAGGCGTTCGACGGCCTGCGCAAGGCCGGGCGCCCGGTCCGTCGTACCGATCTCACCATCGCCACCGAGGACCACAACACCCCGACCCTCGACATCGACAAGCCGATCGCCGACCCCGTCTCCCGTGCCCAGTTGGAGACGCTGCGCAAGAACTGCGCGGAGTTCGGCGTACGGCTGCACCCGCTCGGCGATGTCGAGCAGGGCGTCGTCCACGTGGTGGGACCGCAGCTGGGACTGACCCAGCCCGGCACCACCGTGGTGTGCGGTGACAGCCACACCTCCACCCATGGCGCGTTCGGCGCGCTCGCTTTCGGTATCGGCACCAGCCAGGTCGAGCATGTGCTCGCCACCCAGACGCTGCCGCTGGCCCCGTTCAAGACCATGGCGATCACGGTTGAGGGTGAGCTGCCGGAGAGCGTCACCGCCAAGGACCTGATCCTGGCGATCATCGCGAGGATCGGTACCGGCGGCGGCCAGGGCTATGTGATCGAGTACCGCGGCCCCGCCATCGAGAAACTCTCGATGGAGGCCCGGATGACCGTGTGCAACATGTCCATCGAGGCGGGTGCCCGCGCGGGCATGATCGCACCGGACGAGACCACGTTCCGCTACCTGGAGGGCCGTCCCCACGCCCCCCGGGACGCCGACTGGGACGAGGCCGTCGCGTACTGGCGCACCCTGCGCAGCGACGACGACGCCGTCTTCGACCGCGAGGTCGTCATCGACGCCTCCGAGCTCGCCCCGTTCGTCACCTGGGGCACCAACCCCGGTCAGGGCGCGCCCCTGTCGGCCTCGGTGCCCGACCCCGCCTCCTACGAGGACGCGAGCGAGAAGCTGGCCGCCGAGAAGGCGCTGGAGTACATGGGTCTGACGGCGGGTCAGCCGCTGCGGGACATCGCGGTCGACACCGTCTTCGTCGGCTCCTGCACCAACGGGAGGATCGAGGACCTGCGCTCCGCCGCCTCGATCCTCCAGGGCCGTTCGGTGGCCGACGGGGTGCGGATGCTGGTGGTCCCCGGCTCGGTGCGGGTCGCCCTCCAGGCCGTCGAGGAAGGGCTGGACAAGGTGTTCACCGCGGCCGGTGCCGAGTGGCGCCACGCGGGCTGCTCGATGTGCCTGGGCATGAACCCCGACCAGCTCGCGCCCGGTGAGCGCTCGGCGTCCACCTCCAACCGCAACTTCGAGGGCAGGCAGGGCAAGGGCGGCCGCACCCATCTGGTCTCACCACAGGTGGCCGCCGCCACCGCGGTACTGGGCCATCTGGCCTCGCCCGCCGATCTGTCCGACGTCGACGCAACCGTTCCCGTGGGGGCCTGAGCAGTCATGGAAGCATTCACCACGCACACCGGCCGGGCCGTACCGCTGCGCCGCAGCAACGTCGACACCGACCAGATCATTCCTGCGCACTGGCTCAAGAAGGTCACCCGCGACGGATTCGAGGACGGGCTGTTCGAGGCCTGGCGCAAGGACCCGGAGTTCGTGCTCAACCGCCCCGAGCACAAGGGCGGGACCGTCCTGGTGGCCGGTCCGGACTTCGGTACCGGCTCCTCCCGCGAGCACGCGGTGTGGGCGTTGCAGAACTACGGCTTCCAGGCCGTGATCTCGTCCCGCTTCGCCGACATCTTCCGTGGCAACTCCCTCAAGAACGGGCTGCTGACCGTGGTGCTGCCGCAGGAGACGGTGGACCGGCTGTGGCAGCTGGTGGAATCCGACCCGGCCGCGGAGGTCACCGTGGACCTCGTCGACCGCCAGGTGCGTGCCGAAGGCATCACGGCTGAATTTGAGCTTGACGAGAACGCCCGCTGGCGACTGCTGGAGGGTCTGGACGACATCAGTCTCACCCTCAGGGAGGAGGCCGACATCGCCGCGTACGAGGCGGGTCGTCCTTCCTTCAAGCCCCGCACGGTGCAGCTCTGACCCCCCGGTTCTCCCTGTACAGAGCAGGTTTGGCATGATGCGCCGCCGGTCCTCGGACCGGCGGCGCATCGGCATGTTGAGGCCCCGTGAAGCGACAACTCGCCTCAGATGGCACAATCAGTGCATGGAACGCGACGGCCAACTCGAGCTCTACGGTCTTGTCGCCGCCCGGCTCAAGGAAGCGCACACAAGGGTGCGCACACTGCAAGTCCCGGAGGGCGTACGGATGGCGCTGTCCCGGAAGCTGCTGGTCATCACGTCAGCGGCGAAACACGATCTCGCAGACGCGGCAAGGCGTCTGGAGCGGTTGATGAACGACCTCGACGAGGGGCGTTTCCCCGAAGATCCCGACTCCGACGGAAGTCCGTGACCGAGTGCGTTGCGGCACAAGGGTGATTAGCCCGTTTCGTGGTTGATTTGCGGTATATATCTGCCTAACGTGCGAAAAAGCCTGGACAGATTCGTTCTGGCAATGTCTCCGAAGGGGAAGACGTGAACAAGGCGCAGCTCGTAGAAGCGATTGCCGACAAGCTCGGCGGCCGGCAGAACGCCGCCGAGGCGGTCGACGCGGTCCTGGACGCCATCGTCCGCGCGGTCGTCGGCGGGGATCGAGTTTCGGTCACCGGATTCGGCTCGTTCGAGAAGGTGGAGCGTCCTGCCCGGTACGCCCGGAACCCGCAGACCGGTGAGCGGGTCCGGGTCAAGAAGACCTCTGTGCCCCGCTTCCGCGCGGGCCAGGGCTTCAAGGACCTGGTGAGCGGCTCGAAGAAGCTTCCGCGCGGTGGCGAGGTCGCCGTGAAGAAGGCTCCCAAGGGCAGCCTCCAGGTCGCCGCCAAGAAGGCGGCCGCCAAGAAGGCCACGGCGAAGAAGACCACGGCCAAGAAGACCACCGCGAAGAAGACGGCGGCGAAGAAGACCACCGCCAAGAAGACCACCGCGAAGAAGACCACGGCCAAGAAGACGGCGGCCAAGAAGACCACCGCCAAGAAGGCCACGGCGAAGAAGGCTCCCGCGCGCAAGACCGCCGCGCGTAAGACCGCCAAGAAGACCACCGCCAGGAAGCGCTAGTCAGCGGCGCACCGCCGTTACGTCACGCGCCGGGCCGGGCTCCCTCGGGGAGCCCGGCCCGCGGTGTTTCCCCGGGTGCGTGGTGTGTCCGGGGTGTTCAGAAGGTCTGGAGGGTCACGAAGACCACGCGGCGGTCGTCGCCCTCGCCCGCCACCTCGATCCGCACCCGCTGCCCCGGGCGCAGCATCCGCAGCCCCCCGGCGTCGAAGGCCGCCGCGTCGAAGGGGAGTGGGGTGCCGTCGTCGAGCAGCACGCTCCCGGCACGGGTCTCGGGGTCGTAGGTGTACGCGGTTCCCTGCATGACCGCCACCCTATGCGCCGCGGCCGGCCGGGGTTCGCCCCGCCCGCCGCCCCGGCACCGGGCCGGTCCGGCGCCTCGGGCCGACCGCCCCGGGACGTCTCGCCACCGGGTGGGACGCCACTGGGTGCACCGCCACCGGCGCGGCACGGGTGCCGCACCCGCCGTGCCCCGTCCGCCGGGTCAGCCCTGGTCGGCCGGGAGGGGGCTGCCGCCGCACGCCCGTTCCGGGGCGGCGGGCCGGGCTCCGGGGCCGGGAACGGGTCCCGGCGCGGGGCCGGACGCGGCCACCGGGCCCAGCCGCCGGGCGGTGTGCGGACCCACGCCCAGCGCCCGCGCGGCGCGCAGGTCCTCGCCGGTGTCCACGTCGCGGCGTACCGAGTCCACACCGGTCAGTTCGATCTCCCGGGCCCCCGACGCCCGGTGCCGGGTGCGGGAGGCGCCGCCGAAGGCCGGGGCGAGCGCGGTGCCCGGTGCCGCGGAGAGAAGGGTGGTGCCCACCCCCGCCGCATCCGCCAGAAAGGCGCGTGAGAGGCCGGAAGCGACCTCGAGCACCCTGTCGAGCTCGGCGGGCCGCAAGGCCGGGAGATCGGCGTTGAGTGCCGCTACGGCGGCTCCTGGGCGGTCCTCCCGGACCGCGCGCGCGGCGTGCGCGAGCGCCGCGTTCAGTCCGCTTCCCGGCGGGTCGGGCAGGATCCGGGCGCCCAGCGCCGACAGCTCGCTCCCGGCGAGCGGGTCGTCGGTGACCACGGTCACCCCCCGTACCAGCCCGGCCGACAGCGCCGCCGCCACGGTGTCCAGCGCGAACGCCAGCGCCAGTCCGGGCCGCAGCTCGTCCCCGGTGGCCTCGGACAGCCGGCTCTTGGCCCGGGCCAGGGGTTTCAGCGGCACCACCAGCGTCCACGCCACACGGGCTCCGTTTGTTCCCACGGGCCTCATTCTCACCCGCTGCCAGGCTCCGCCGGGACGGGCGGGGTTACGGTGTCCTCGACAGACCGGGTACCTGGAGCGACACTTGTGCGGCTGCCCGGACGGCAGCAAGCCAGCAGGTCAGCAGGGTCAAAGAGGAGGATGTTCCGAGTGTCCGGCCGCAGAATCGGCATCTGGTACCGCATGGCAGCGGTCTTGGTCAAACCGCCCATGGTGGTTCTGTTCAAGCGGGACTGGCACGGAATGGAGCACATTCCCGCCGACGGTGGATTCATCACCGCGATCAACCACAACTCGTATCTCGACCCGCTCTCCTACGCGCACTTCCAGTACAACACCGGACGGGTGCCGCGCTTCCTGGCCAAGGCCGCGCTCTTCAAGGGCAGCTTCGTCGGAACCTTCCTGCGCGGCACCGGCCAGATCCCGGTCTACCGCGAGTCCACCGACGCGGCCAACGCCTTCCGGGCCGCCGTGGACGCCATCAACAAGGGCGAGTGCGTGGCCTTCTATCCCGAGGGCACCCTCACCCGCGACCCCGCGATGTGGCCGATGCGGGGCAAGACCGGCGCGGCCCGGGTCGCCCTGCTGACCAAGGCGCCCGTCATCCCCGTCGCCCAGTGGGGCGCCAACGAGGCCGTGCCGCCGTACGCCAAGGAGAAGAAGGTCCGCCTCTTCCCGCGCAAGACCCTCAAGGTGCACGCCGGACCGCCGGTGGACCTGTCGGCGTACTACGGCCAGGAGCCCACCGCCGAGGTGCTGCGGGCCGCCACCGACACCATCATGGCCGCCATCACCGACCTCCTCGCCGAGGTGCGCGGGGAGGCCGCGCCCGTCCGCGCCGCCACGGACATCCCCGCCGCCCGCCCCCACTCCGCCGACCAGCCGCGCCCCGTGGCCGAAGAGGAGAGCAAGTGACGCGCTGCGCCGTCTTCGGCACCGGCTCCTGGGGCACCGCGTTCGCGATGGTGCTCGCCGACGCCGGATGCGAGGTGACGCTGTGGGGCCGCCGCGCCGGGCTGGTGGACGCGATCAACAGCGACCGCGTCAACCCCGACTATCTCCCCGGCACCGAGCTGCCGCGCGGGGTGCGGGCCACCACCGACCCGGCCGAGGCCGCCCGGGACGCGGAGTTCACCGTGCTCGCGGTGCCCTCCCAGACGCTGCGCGAGAACCTCGCCGGCTGGGCGCCGCTGCTGCCCGCCGACACCGTGCTGGTCTCCCTGATGAAGGGCGTCGAACTCGGCACCGCCAAGCGGATGAGCGAGGTGATCGAGGAGGTCGTCGGCAAGGCGTCCCCCGGCGCCGAGGTGGCCGGACGGGTGGCCGTGCTCACCGGCCCCAACCTGGCCCGGGAGATCGCCGCCCGGCAGCCCGCCGCGTCCGTCGTGGCCTGCCGCGACGAGGAGGTGGCCCGCCGCCTCCAGACCGCCTGCCACACCCCGTACTTCCGCCCGTACACCAACACCGACGTGGTCGGCTGTGAACTGGGCGGCGCCGTGAAGAACGTGATCGCGCTGGCCGTGGGTATCGCCGACGGCATGGGCCTGGGTGACAACGCCAAGGCATCGCTGATCACCCGCGGACTGGCCGAGACGACCCGGCTCGGACTCGCGATGGGCGCCGACGCCCACACCTTCGCGGGGCTCGCGGGCATGGGCGACCTGGTCGCGACCTGCTCCTCGCCGCTCTCCCGCAACCACACCTTCGGCACCAATCTGGGCCGCGGGATGACGCTGGAGGAGACCATCGCGGTCACCCGGCAGACCGCGGAGGGCGTCAAGTCGTGCGAGTCCGTGGCCGATCTCGCCCGGCGCCACGATGTCGACATGCCCATCACCGAGACCGTGGTCGGCATCGTGCACGACGGCAAACAGCCGCTCGTCGCACTCAAAGAGCTGATGTCGCGCAGCGCCAAGGCCGAGCGGCACTGACGGCGCCGGAACCGCAAGGTAACCTCAACGCGATATGAGCAGCCAGACCCCTTCCCCACGCCCTGTCCCGGCCTCCTCCGAAGGTGAGCCGCGGAAGCCGCGCGTCGCCGTCGTCTTCGGCGGGCGCAGCTCGGAACACGCCATCTCCGTGGTCACCGCGGGCGCCGTGCTGCGGGCGATCGACCGCGAGAAGTACGACGTGCTGCCGATCGGCATCACCTCGGACGGCCGTTGGGCCCTGACCGCCGACGAGCCCGAGCGGATGGCCATCGCCAACCGCGAGCTGCCGACCGTCGCGGGGCTCGCCGAGTCCGTGGAGGGCTCGGTCGTGCTCCCCGTCGACCCGGGCAACCGTGAGGTCGTCTACAGCGAGCCCGGATCGGTGCCCAAGGCCCTGGGCGACGTGGACGTGGTCTTCCCCATGCTGCACGGCCCCTACGGCGAGGACGGCACCCTCCAGGGGCTGCTGGAGCTGTCCGGGGTGCCCTACGTGGGCGCGGGTGTGCTCGCCTCGGCCGTCGGCATGGACAAGGAGTACATGAAGCGGGTGTTCGTCTCCTTCGGGCTGCCGGTCGGCCCGTACGAGGTGATCCGCCCCCGCGAATGGGAGAAGGACCCCGCTGCCGCCCGCCGCAGGATCGTGGACTTCGCCGGGGAGCACGGCTGGCCGCTCTTCGTGAAGCCCTCCCGGGCCGGTTCGTCCATCGGCATCACCAAGGTCGACGACGCCGCCGGGCTGGACGCCGCGATCGAGGAGGCACGGGCCCACGACCCCAAGGTCATCGTGGAGGCGCTGCTGCGCGGCCGCGAGATCGAATGCGGGGTGCTGGAGTTCGAGGACGGCCCGCGCGCCAGTGTGCCCGCCGAGATCCCGCCGGTCTCCGCCCATGACTTCTACGACTTCGAGGCCAAGTACATCGACTCCGCCGACGGCGTGGTGCCCGCACCGCTCACCGAGGAGGAGACCCGGCGGGTCCAGGAGCTCGCGGTGCGGGCGTTCGACGCGGTGTCCTGCGAGGGCCTGGTGCGCGCCGACTTCTTCCTGCTGGAGAACGGCGAGTTCGTGATCAACGAGGTGAACACCATGCCCGGGTTCACCCCGATCTCGATGTACCCGCGGATGTGGCAGGAGAGCGGGGTCGGCTACCCCGAGCTGGTCGACCGGCTGATCCAGGCCGCGCTGCGCCGCTCCACCGGACTGCGCTGAGGCGCTGGGCCGTGTCGTTCGGATCTTCGCGGACCCGCGAAGATCCGAACGACACGGTCTAGGCCACGCCCTCGGGCACGGTCTTCTTGACGGCGTCGGCGAGGTCGATCAGCGGATCGACCTCCGGCGCGTACTTCTCCGGCACCGTCACCTCGACGTACGCCCGGCGCAGTACCGTGGTGAAGCGATAGCCGTCGTCCTGCTCCTCGGGCAGCCACTCCACGCCGTTGACCCCGGCGGAGCGGGTCGAGGTGGCCGCGGCGGCCGGCCGGGAGACCCCGCAGCGCAGCTGTACGGCGGGGTCACCCCAGACGGCCGTGAAGTCCGAGACGGGATCGGCGGTGCCCCGCTTCAGCCCGTTCACGGTGCGGGGAAGCTCCTTGTGCAGTGCCCGGCAGAAGGCGGCGGCCTGCTTCGTCGGTTTGGGAACCGCCGGTGCCCCGGTGTCGTCGGAGTCGTTGGTGAACGAGCAGCCGGCCACCGAGCACAGGACCAGCGCCGCGGTGGCGACCAGCGGGACGGACCTTCGGGTGGAAGTACGGTGTGCGGAATTCACCGCTCGATGATACGGGGGACTACAGATGGACCACCGGGCAGGTGAGGGTGCGCGTGATGCCCTCCACTTGCTGGACTCTGGCGACGACCATGCGTCCCAGCTCGTCGACTGTGTCGGCCTGGGCCCGCACGATCACGTCGTACGGTCCGGTGACGTCCTCGGCCTGGATCACTCCCGAGAGCTTGGCGATGACGTCGGCCACGGTCGATGCCTTGCCGACCTCGGTCTGGATCAGGATGTACGCCTGTACCACGGAACCTCCAGGGCGCCTACGAGGATCATGTGGGGAGAAGGGACGCCACGGTACCGCGTCGCCAGGCGGCTCGGGGAGACCCGCGCTCGGTGCGCGCCGCGGCGGGCAATGAGCCATCGGTACGAAGGGGCAATGGGATGAAGGGCACCGTGGGCGAGTTGGGGGAGTTCGGGCTCATCAGGGAGCTCACCTCACGGCTCACCACCACCCCGGCGGTGAAGCTGGGGCCCGGTGACGACGCCGCGGTCGTGGCCGCACCCGACCGCAGGGTGGTGGCGAGCACCGATGTGCTGCTGGAGGGCAGCCACTTCCGCCGGGACTGGTCCACCGCGTACGACGTGGGCCGCAAGGCCGCGGCACAGAACCTGGCCGACATCGCGGCGATGGGCGCGGTGCCGACCGCCCTGCTGCTCGGGCTGGTGGTCCCCGCCGATCTGCCGGTGACCTGGCCGGCCGAGCTGATGGACGGCATCCGGGACGAATGCCAGGTGGCGGGCGCCGCGGTGGCCGGTGGCGATGTGGTGCGCGGGGACACCATCACGGTCGCGATCACCGCCCTGGGCGATCTGCGCAACCACGAGCCGGTCACCCGATCCGGTGCCCAGCCGGGCGATGTTGTCGCGGTCACCGGCTGGCTGGGCTGGTCGGCGGCCGGACACGCGGTGCTCTCCCGGGGGTTCCGCTCCCCGCGGGCCTTCGTCGAGGCGCACCGCCGTCCGGAACCGCCGTACCACGCGGGCCCCGCGGCCGCCGGGCTCGGCGCGACCGCCATGACCGACGTGAGCGACGGCCTGGTCGCCGATCTCGGACATATCGCGGAGGCCAGTGGCGTCCGGATCGACCTGCGCTCGGGGGACATCGACATCCCCTCGCAGATGTCGGACATCGGACAGGCGGTGGGCGTCGATCCGTTGCAGTGGGTGCTCAGCGGGGGAGAGGACCACGCGATCGTGGCCACCTTCCCGCCGGACGTGAAGCTGCCCGCCCGCTGGAAGGTGATCGGCGGGGTGCTCAACCCCTCGGCGCTGCCGCAGGTGACGGTGGACGGCGCTCCCTGGCTGCACGCGGGGTGGGACCACTTCGGTGACGACCAGGACGCCGAGTAGATTCGGGCGTATGCCGTTCTCCTCCCGTCCCCAGCCGCCCGCCCGTCCGCCGCGGATGGCGCGCACCACCGGGGCGCCCGCCCGGGTGCTCACCGTCGCAGGGTCCGACTCCGGCGGCGGGGCGGGCATCCAGGCCGATCTGAAGACGATGCTGGCCCTGGGCGCCCACGGGATGAGTGTGATCACCGCGGTGACCGCGCAGAACTCCCTGGGGGTACAGGGCGCCTGGGAGCTGCCCGCCGAGGCCGTCCGGGCCCAGTTCCGCAGTGTGGTGGACGACATCGGCGTCCAGGCGGTCAAGACCGGGATGCTGGCCACCGCCGGACTGGTCGAGACCGTCGCCGCGCTGTTGGCTGAACTGACCGTTCCGGTGGTGGTCGACCCGGTCGGGGTCTCCAAGCACGGTGATGCGCTGCTGGCCTCCGACGCGCTCGACGCGGTCCGTACCAAGCTGCTGCCGACCGCCACGGTGGCCACGCCCAACCTGGACGAGGTGGCCCAGCTCACCGGTGTCCAGGTGGAGTCGGAGAACGATCTGCGGCGAGCGGCGGAGGCGGTGCTGGCGTTCGGGCCGCGCTGGGCGCTGATCAAGGGCGGTCATCTGGCGGGCGACGCGGTGGATCTGCTCACCGACGGCAGCGAGGAGCACTGGCTGCGGGCGCCGCGCTACGACAACCGCCATACGCACGGCACGGGCTGCACCCTCGCCTCGGCCGTGGCGACCTATCTCGCGGGCGGCGAGGACGTCCCGCGCGCCGTCACGGCCGCCAAGCAGTACGTCACCGGCGCCATCGCGGCGGGATTCCCCCTGGGCGGCGGTATCGGCCCGGTCGACCACGGCTGGCTGTGAACCGGGCCGTGAACCGGGACGGGGAAGCGCCCTCAGACCGCCGGAAGGCCGTCTGAGGGCATGCGAAAAGGCCGGTCCACGTCATCGGTGGACCGGCCTGAGCACCGGTATCCCGCGTGAGCGGGGAGGCCGTGCGCCTAGCGCGAGACCTTGCCGGCCTTGATGCACGAGGTGCAGACGTTGAGCCGCTTCGGGGTACGACCGACCACAGCGCGCACCGTCTGGATGTTGGGGTTCCAACGACGGCGGGTGCGGCGGTGCGAGTGCGAGATGTTGTTGCCGAAGCCCGGCCCCTTGCCGCAGACGTCGCAGTTGGCAGCCACGGGTTACTCCAAAGACGGGTCAGCCTCGCTTCTCGCGAGGAGACAGACACTTACGGGAACCCCGGACGTTGCCAAGATCCTGGGGGACCGGCGGCGCCTGGGGGAATGGCCCGATTCTCATCGGGCAACCGGAGCAGCATACAACGGCCACTCCCGTACAACGAAACTATCATGGCTGCCCCGGCACCCGCCGAGGGCGGCGACTACCCTGCGATGATCCGATGACGGACCCCGCCCCAGCCCTCCCGAGGAGGACGTACGTGCCGCACACGCTCGACGCCGATGCGGTACGGACCTGGTGCGGGCTGGCACTGGACGCACTGGGCCGGGCCCGCGAGGAGATCGACGCGATCAACGTCTACCCGGTCGCGGACGGGGACACCGGCACCAATCTCTACCTGACCGTCGAATCCGCCGCGCGGGCCGTGGACGCCGCCTTCGACGGCCACGCCGCCTCGGCCGCCGCCTCCCGCCCCACCCTCGCCGATGTGGTGCGCGCCATGGCCCATGGCGCGCTGATCGGCGCCCGGGGCAACTCCGGGACCATCCTGGCGCAGCTGCTGCGCGGGATGGCCGATGTGCTGGCCGACGACCGCCCCGGCGAGGGGGACCGGGGCGGGAGGACCGACGAGGCCGACGGGCTGCGCCGGGCTCTGCGGCGCGCGGTCGAGCTGGCCTACCTGGCCGTCGCGCACCCCGTCGAGGGCACCGTGCTGACCGTCGCGGTGGCCGCCGCCGAGGGCGCGGAACGGGCCACCGGCGATGTGGGCACGGTGGCGCGGGCCGCGTACGAGGGGGCGCGCGCCGCGCTTCAGGCCACCCCCGGACAACTCGACGCGCTCGCCCGCGCGGGCGTCGTGGACGCGGGCGGCTACGGCCTGGTGACCGTGCTCGGCGGACTGGCCGAGACCCTGTCGGGCGAGGCCCCCGCGGCCCCCGCCGCCCCGGGACGGCCCCGCACCGCCGAGCGCGCGTCCGCCACGCCACCGCGGCCCCCGGGACTTCCGGACGCCGGGGACTGCGCCGCAGAGGCGTCCTCCTCCGACGGACCCGGCTATGAGGTGATCTATCTGCTGGAGGCGGACGACGCCGCCGTGGCCCGGCTGCGCGAGCGGCTGGACACCCTCGGTGACTCCCTGGTGGTCGTCGGCGGCGACGGTCTGTGGAACGTCCACATCCATGTGGACGACGCGGGCGCGGCCGTGGAGGCGGGTATCCAGGCCGGACGGCCGTACCGGATCCGCATCACCCACTTCGGCGCCACCGGACACCCGGACCGGCTGAGTGCGGACACCGCCGGGCGGCGCCCGGAGGAACCGCGCGACCAGGAGCCACCGGGCACCCCGCTCGCGGCCCGCGCGGTGGTCGCCGTCGTCCCCGGCGACGGGCTGGCCGCCCTGTGCGCGAGTGCCGGGGCCACCGTGGTCACCGCCCGCCCCGGGGAGCCGCCCCCCAGCGGTGAGCTGGCCGAGGCCGTCCGGCGGGCGCACGCCCGCGAGGTCGTCCTGCTGCCCAACGACGCCGGACTGCGCCACCCCGCCGCGGCCGCCGCGGCCCAGGCCCGGACCGAGGGCGTACGGGTCGCCGTCATCCCCACCCGCTCCGCGGTCCAGGGCATCGCCGCGCTCGCCGTGCACGAGCCCGCGCGCAGCTTCGACGAGGACGTCGTCGCCATGACCTCGGCCGCGGGCGCCACCCGCTACGCCGAACTGGCCGTCGCCGAGCGCCAGTCCTGGACGATGGCCGGGGTGTGCCAGGCCGGGGACGTCCTCGGGCTGATCGACGGCGATGTGGCGGTGATCGGGGCCGGACTGGCGGACACCGCGGAGACCGTGCTGGACCGGATGCTGGCCGCGGGCGGCGAGATGGTGACGCTGGTGCTGGGCGAGGATCTGCCGGACGACCTCGCCGAGCGGCTGGAACGCCATGTGCGTGATGTGCACTTCGCCGTCGACACGGTCGTCTACCGGGGCGGCCAGCCCTCCGTGCCGCTGATCATAGGCATCGAATGACCCCGTGGGACGGTGCCGTGTCCCCTCGCCTGGCGCCGTCTGTCGGTGCGGTGGTGTGCAATGGACTCCGTGCCCGTGCTCGAAGAACCCCTGAAGAAGGTCCTCGGCGGCAACACCGCGAAGGTGATGGCCGAGCACCTCGGCCTGCACACGGTCGGCGATCTGCTCCACCACTACCCGCGGCGGTACGCGGAGCGGGGTGAGCTGACCCGGCTGTCCGATCTGCCCCTGGACGAGCATGTGACCGTGGTCGCGCAGGTCGCGGACGCCCGGGTGCTGAAGTTCAACGGGGGGCGCGGACAGCGCCTGGAGGTCACCATCACCGACGGCAGCGGCCGTCTCCAGCTCGTCTTCTTCGGCAAGGGCGTCCACAAGCCCCGTACCCAGCTGGTCCCCGGCACCCGCGGCATGTTCGCGGGCAAGGTCACGGTCTTCAACCACAAGCGCCAGCTGGCCCACCCGGAGTTCAAGCCCCTGGGCGCCGGGAGCGGCGCGGACGCCGTCGAGGCGTTCGCCAACCAGCTGCTGCCGCTGTACCCGGCGTGCAAGCAGATGGAGTCCTGGCAGATCCAGCAGGCCGTGGACACCGTGCTGGGCCCCGCGGGCAGCGAGGACGCCGTCCTGGCCGAGCTGGTGGACCCGCTGCCCGGGGCGCTGCGGGAAGGCCGGGGCCTGGCCACCCTGCCCGAGGCGCTGCGCAAGATCCACCGGCCCCGCACCAAGGCGGACATCGCCGCCGCCCGGGACCGGCTGAAGTGGGACGAGGCGTTCGTCCTCCAGGTCGCCCTGGCCCGGCGCCGCCGGGCCGAGGCCCAACTGCCCGCGGCCCCGCGCCGTCCGGTCGAGGACGGTCTGCTCACCGCGTTCGACGCCCGGCTGCCGTTCACCCTCACCGACGGCCAGCGCCGGGTCAGCGAGCAGATCTTCGCCGACCTCGCCACCGAACATCCCATGCACCGGCTGCTCCAGGGCGAGGTGGGCTCGGGCAAGACCATGGTGGCGCTGCGGGCGATGCTCGGCGTGGTGGACGCCGGGGGACAGGCGGCGATGCTCGCGCCCACCGAGGTGCTCGCCCAGCAGCACCACCGCTCGATCACGGAGATGATGGGCGAGCTGGCCGAGGGCGGCATGCTGGGCGGCGCCGAACAGGGCACCAAGGTGGTGCTGCTCACGGGCTCCATGGGCGCCGCGGCCCGCCGTCAGGCCCTGCTGGACCTGGTCACCGGCGAGGCCGGGATCGTGATCGGCACCCATGCGCTGATCGAGGACAAGGTCCAGTTCCACGACCTGGGGCTGGTGGTCGTCGACGAGCAGCACCGCTTCGGCGTCGAGCAGCGGGACGCCCTGCGCTCCAAGGGCAAGCAGCCCCCGCATCTGCTGGTGATGACGGCCACCCCCATCCCGCGCACCGTGGCCATGACCGTCTTCGGCGATCTGGAGACCTCCGTCCTGGACCAGCTGCCCGCCGGACGTTCCCCGATCGCCTCCCATGTGGTGCCCGCCAAGGACAAGCCGCACTTCCTGGCCCGCGCGTGGGAGCGGGTGCGCGAGGAGGTGGCGGGCGGCCACCAGGCGTACGTCGTCTGTCCGCGCATCGGTGACGAGGAGGACGAGACCAAGGCCGCGAAGCAGAAGACGTCCGGGGAAGAGGGAGCCGAGGCGGCCGAGGCCGAGAAGCGGCCCCCGCTGGCCGTGCTGGACATCGCCGAGCAGCTCGCCAGGGGCCCGCTGGCCGATCTGCGGGTGGAGGTGCTGCACGGCCGGATGCAGCCGGAGGCCAAGGACGAGGTGATGCGCCGCTTCGCCGCGGGTGCCGTCGACGTCCTGGTGGCCACCACCGTCATCGAGGTCGGCGTCAACGTGCCGAACGCCACCGCCATGGTGATCATGGACGCCGACCGGTTCGGCGTCTCCCAGCTGCACCAGCTGCGCGGCCGGGTGGGCCGTGGCTCGGCCCCCGGGCTGTGTCTGCTGGTCACCGAGATGCCCGAGGCCAGTCCCGCGCGGACCCGGCTCGGCGCGGTCGCCGCCACCCTGGACGGCTTCGAGCTGTCCCGGATCGACCTGGAGCAGCGCCGCGAGGGCGATGTGCTCGGCCAGGCCCAGTCCGGCGCCCGCTCCTCGCTGCGGGTGCTCGCGGTCATCGACGACGAGGAGGTCATCGCCGCGGCCCGGGAGGAGGCCACCGCCCTGGTCACGGCCGATCCGGAGCTCACCGGCTATCCGGAGCTGCGCACCGCGCTGGACGCCCTGCTGGACGAGGAGCGCGAGGAGTTCCTCGACAAGGGCTGACGGCCGCCGGCGGGAGCTCGGCGGCCCCCGGCCGCCCGGGACGCCATATCGTGGAGGGGCGGCGCCGCGTGACCACGCGGCCTCCGCTGCCCCGACCACCCCGAAGGACTGCCTGACCCATGACCCGCGTGATCGCCGGAGCGGCCGGCGGCCGACGGCTGGCCGTGCCCCCCGGAAACGGCACCCGACCCACCTCGGACCGGGCGCGCGAGGGCCTGTTCTCCACCTGGGAGTCGATGCTCGGCTCCCTCGACGGGGCACGGGTCCTGGATCCGTACGGCGGTTCGGGCGCGGTCGGCCTGGAGGCGCTGTCCCGGGGCGCGGCCCACGTACTGCTGGTGGAATCCGACCAGCGCGCGGCCCGCACCATCCGCGAGAACATCCGTGCCCTCGGCCTGCCCGGGGCCGAGCTGCGCACCGCGAAGGCCGAACAGGCCCTGGCCGGACCGGCGCCCGCCACCGGCCCGTACGACGTGGTCTTCCTGGACCCGCCGTACGCCGTGACCGACGACGATCTCCGCGAGATCCTGCTCACACTCCGCCACAAGGGCTGGCTCGCGCCGGACGCGCTGGTCACCGTGGAGCGGAGCACACGAGGCGGGGAGTTCGGGTGGCCGGACGGTTACGAGGGACTGCGGGCCCGTCGTTACGGCGAGGGCACGCTTTGGTACGGTCGCGCCGCCTCGACGTGCGACAACGCGTCATGACCGGACCCGAGAGCGAGGAACCACTGTTGCGCCGCGCAGTCTGTCCGGGGTCCTTCGACCCCGTCACCAACGGACACCTCGACATCATCGGCCGCGCCTCGAAGCTCTATGACGAGGTGTACGTCGCCGTGATGATCAACAAGTCCAAGCAGGGGCTGTTCACGGTGGAGGAGCGCATGGACCTCCTCCGCCAGACCACCGCGGAGTACGGGAACGTCTCCGTGGAGGCGTTCCACGGACTGCTGGTCGACTTCTGCAAGCAGCGTGAGATCCCCGCGATCGTCAAGGGGCTGCGAGCCGTCAGCGACTTCGACTACGAGTTGCAGATGGCGCAGATGAACAACGGCCTGTCGGGCGTGGAGACGCTGTTCGTCCCCACCAATCCCACCTACAGCTTCCTCTCCTCCAGCCTGGTCAAGGAGGTCGCGGCCTGGGGCGGCGACGTCGCCCATCTGGTGCCCCCGCTGGTGCTGGAGGCCCTGACCGAGAGGCTCGGACGGAAGTAGCCGCTGACGGGGTGTCAGCGGGTGTCCGGGAGGGGCCCGCTGGCCGTACAGTCGTCCCCGTTCGTGCCCATCCGCATCCGATCAGTCTGCGAGCAGTCACAGTGGACGTGCAGAAGAAGCTCGACGAGATCGTCAAGGCCGTCGGCAGCGCCCGGTCCATGCCCATGTCGGCCTCGTGCGTGGTCAACCGCGCCGAGCTGCTCGCCATGCTCGAAGAGGTGCGGGCGGCGCTCCCGGACTCGCTCGCCCACGCCCAGGAGCTGATCGGCGGCCGTGACCAGATGGTCGAGGAGGCCCGTCAGGAGGCCGACCGGATCATCGAGGCCGCGCACACCCAGCGCACCTCGCTGATCTCCGGCACCGAGGTGGCCCGGCAGTCCCAGGAGGAGGCGGACCGGATCCTGGGGGAGGCCCGCCGGGAGGCCGAGGAGATCCGCGCGGAGGCCGACGACTACGTCGACAGCAAGCTGGCCAACTTCGAGGTCGTGCTGACCAAGACCATCGGCTCGGTGGACCGCGGCCGGGAGAAGCTGCTCGGCCGCGCCCCCGCGGACCCCTACGGCGAGGGGACGGCCGCGGCCGGACAGCCGGAGGAGGCACCCGAGCGCAGCGCCGATCCGCACACCCTGCGCCAGCGGGCCGACGACTACGTGGACACCAAGCTGGGCGCGGTCTCGGCGGTGCTCGCCAAGACGCTGGAGGCGGTCGGCCGCGGCCGTCAGAAGCTGCTGGGCGCGCGTCCGGCCGATGAGCTGGGCGCCCATATGGCAGCCCAGGACGCGGCCGCCGGCGGTCTGCACACCAGCGACGACGACTACCTCGCGGACCTCGCCCGGTCCGGGATGGGGCTCGCCCCGGACGTCCCGGTCGCCCCGGCCGAGGTGCCCGTCGCGCAGCCGGAGCACGCCGCAGCCGACGCCGGGTACTACGCCGCCACCGCGGGCTATCCGCAGCAGGCCCAGGGCCAGCCGCAGTCACCGCCGCAGGTCGACGCCTACGGCTACCCGCAGCAGTACGTGCCGCCCATGCCCCAGCAGGACCCTTACGCCGCGGCCGCGCAGTCCGGTTACGGGCAGCAGGACGCCTACGGCTGGCCGCAGCAGGCCCAGGGGTACGACCCGGCCGCCGGATACGCCGCCCCGGAGCACCAGCAGCACCAGCACCCCCAGCAGCACCCGCAGGCGCAGCAGGGCGCGGCGCTGGACGAGACCAGCCTGTTCGACACGAGCATGATCGACCTCGATCAGCTCCGTCAGTACGAACAGGGCCGCTAGTCCGGCCCCGGTCCGCCCTCACCGGCCGGATTGGGTCTACGGCGGGCCGTCCAGTATCCTGGCTCTTCGGTCGCGCGTACGTCCGCGATCTCGGCTGCCCACCTTGCACCAGCTCCGGGCGGCCCGCCGCAGCGTAGAAAGCAGGAAGCCCTGAACGCCCGCCTCGACCACCGTGCCCCCCTCGTGTTCGACACACGCGAGCTGGGTCGTCGTCCCGGCGCGCTGAAAAGGATCTCCCGCTCCGTGGCGGCACCCAAGGACCTCGGTATCGAGGTCATCGGGGTGCGGGAGGGTGCGACCGTGGAGCTCGACCTCCGTCTTGAGTCGGTCATGGAAGGGGTGCTCGTCACAGGCACCGCCCGTGCGCCGCTCACGGGGGAGTGCGTAAGGTGTCTGGAGCCGCTGGAGCATGAGCTCGAAGCGGATTTCCAGGAGATGTACTCCTACCCCGACGCCGACGACCGGAGCCGCGAAGCGGACACCGGCGACGACGCCGAGGAAGAGGAGACACTCTTCCTCGAGGCCGACCTGTTCGACCTCGAGCCCGTGCTGCGGGACGCGGTGGTGCTCACACTGCCGCTGCAGCCGGTGTGCCGGGAGGACTGCCCGGGGCTGTGTGCCGAATGCGGTGCGCGGCTCGCGGACGACCCGGACCACCACCACGACGCCGCCGACATCCGTTGGGCGGCGCTGCAGGGACTTGCCGACACCATCAGGGACGGCGAGAAGGACAACGCACCCCGCGAGCGCGGGGATGACCCACAGGAGAAGTAGCCGTGGCTGTTCCGAAGCGGAAGATGTCGCGCAGCAACACGCGCCACCGCCGGTCGCAGTGGAAGGCTGCGGTCCCCACCCTGGTGGCGTGCGAGCGCTGCCACGAGCCGAAGCAGCAGCACATCGCGTGCCCGAGCTGCGGCACCTACAACCGCCGCCAGGTCCTCGAGGTCTGATCGGCGGGTGACAGGCTCTATGTCAGACGCCACTACGCCTCCCCGCAAGCGCGGGGGTGAACCTCGCGGGGGTCATCCGCGCGGCGGTGAAGCGGTCCAGGCGGACACGGCCTCGTCCCACACGATCCTGGAAGGGCGGCTCGGGTACCAGCTCGAGTCCGCCCTTCTGGTGCGTGCGCTCACCCACCGCTCCTTCGCCTACGAGAACGGCGGGCTGCCCACCAACGAGCGGCTGGAGTTCCTCGGGGACTCCGTGCTCGGCCTGGTGGTCACCGACACGCTGTACCGCATCCACCCGGACCTGCCGGAAGGCCAGCTGGCCAAGTTGCGGGCCGCGGTGGTCAACTCGCGTGCGCTGGCAGAGGTGGGCCGTGGGCTCGATCTCGGCGCCTTCATCCGGCTCGGCCGGGGCGAAGAGGGCACCGGGGGCAGGGACAAGGCATCCATCCTCGCCGACACCCTCGAAGCGGTGATCGGCGCCGTCTATCTCGACCAGGGGCTCGACGCCGCCGCCGAACTGGTGCACCGGCTCTTCGACCCGCTGATCGAGAAGTCCTCGAATCTCGGCGCCGGCCTGGACTGGAAGACCAGCCTCCAGGAGCTGACCGCCACCGAGGGTCTCGGGGTTCCCGAGTACCTGGTCTCCGAGACCGGGCCCGACCACGAGAAGACCTTCACGGCTGCCGCCCGCGTCGGTGGTGTCGCGTACGGCACCGGCACCGGCCGCAGCAAGAAGGAAGCCGAGCAGCAGGCGGCCGAGGCCGCCTGGCGCGCCATCCGCGCCGCTGCCGACGAGGCCAAGGCGAAGGCCGAAGCCTCGGCGAAGGCCGCGGCGGACGCCGCGTCCGCCACCGCGGCGGACGCCGCGTCCGCCACCGCGGCGGACGGCGGAGCCGCCGCCGACACGGCCTCCACGGCACGCTGATCTCCTTCCGCACCGTCCGTACTGTCGATACGGCTCCTCCCGCCCCGCGGCGGACGGCTCAGGCCGTTCCCCGCGGGGCGGGAGGGCTTCAGGCTCAAGGAGGCCCGCGTTGCCCGAGCTGCCCGAGGTCGAGGTGGTCCGCCGTGGACTGGAGCGCTGGGTCAGCGGCCGTACGGTCGCCGAGGTCCAGGTGCTGCACCCCCGTGCGGTCCGCCGCCACCTCGGCGGCGCGGAGGACTTCGCGGCCCGGCTGACCGGCCGCACCACTTCCGTGGCCCGCCGCCGCGGCAAGTATCTGTGGCTGCCGTTCGAGGACGCCGCCGAATCGGTCCTGGCCCATCTCGGGATGAGCGGTCAGCTGCTGGTCCAGCCGCACACCGCTCCGGACGAGAAGCATCTGCGCGTCCGGATGCGCTTCGCCGATGACACCGGCACCGAGCTGCGCTTCGTCGACCAGCGCACCTTCGGCGGCCTCTCCCTGCACGACACCGTGCCCGGCGCCGCGGACGGACTGCCCGACGCCATCGCGCATATCGCCCTGGACCCGCTGGACCCCGCCTTCGACGAGGCGGCGTTCCACACCGCGCTGCGCCGCCGCCGGACCACAGTCAAGCGCGCCCTGCTCGACCAGTCGCTGATCAGCGGGGTCGGCAACATCTACGCGGACGAGGCGCTGTGGCGCTCCCGGCTGCACTACGACCGGCCGACCGCGACCCTCACCCGTCCGCGCAGTGCCGAACTCCTCGGCCACGTACGCGAGGTGATGACCGCGGCGCTGGCGGTCGGCGGCACCAGCTTCGACAGCCTCTACGTCAATGTGAACGGCGAGTCCGGGTACTTCGAGCGCTCCCTGGACGCCTACGGCCGGGAGAACGAGCCCTGCCGCCGCTGCGGCACCCCGATGCGCCGCCGCCCCTGGATGAACCGCTCCAGCTACTTCTGCCCGCGCTGTCAGCGCCCGCCGCGCCCGGCCGCCGTACCGCCGCTGTCCGCGCGGGTGCCGTCGTAGGCCGTCCGGGCCTCCAGCACCTCCGGCATCCGTTCCTCGACCAGGTCGATCAGGGCCAGCAGCCGCTCCGCGACCGCGGCGCCCAGCGGGGTGAGCCGGTAGTCCACGCGCGGGGGGTTGGTCGGCTGCGCGTCGCGGTGCACCAGTCCGTCGCGCTCCAGCGCGTGCAGCGTCTGGGACAGCATCTTCTCGCTGACGCCGTCGATCCGGCGCCGCAGCTCGTTGAAGCGCAGCGTGCCCTCGCGCAGCGCGCCCAGGGTGAGACTGCCCCACCTCCCGGTGACGTGCTCCAGCGTCGCGCGTGACGGGCAGGCACGGGCGAACACGTCGAAGGCCTGGTCCCCGGTCCCCGTCGCGGGACATGCCGTACCAGTGTGTTCACGGTCCATGGCGCAACCATACTCGTCCGCAGCGCTAACTCTGAGGTTGCGCTTTCTAAAAGTTAGTGCTTCTCTTGTTGCGTCAGCACCGAGTTACGACGCCTGAGGAGCGCGCCACCGTGACCACCCCTGTTGTCTCCATCGCCTACCACTCCGGCTTCGGCCACACCGCCGTCCTCGCCGAGGCCGTCCGCGAGGGCGCGGCCTCCGCCGGGGCCACCGTTCACCTGATCAAGGTCGACACCATCACCGACCAGGACTGGGAGCTGCTGGACGCCTCGGACGCGATCATCTTCGGCTCGCCCACCTATATGGGCACCGCGTCCGGCGCCTTCCACGTCTTCGCCGAGTCCACCTCGTCGCGCTTCTTCAGTCAGGCGTGGAAGGACAAGCTGGCCGCCGGGTTCACCAACTCCGCCTCCAAGAGCGGGGACAAGCTGCACACCCTCCAGTTCTTCACCGTGCTCGCCGCGCAGCTGGGCATGCACTGGGTGAACCTGGGGCTCCAGCCGGGGTGGAACGCCAGTACCGCGTCCGAGAACGACCTCAACCGGCTCGGTTTCTCGCTCGGCGCCGCGGCCCAGTCCAACGCCGACCAGGGCGTGGAGGGAGTGCACAAGGCGGATGTGGAGACCGCGGCACACCTCGGGCGCCGGGTCACCGAGACCGCGCGCAGCTTCGCGACGGGCCGGCCCGTCGCGGCCTGATCCGGCGGCGGGGTACGGCGAGACGGCGGCCCGGGGCGCAGTGGACGCGCCCCGGGCCGCCGGGTCGTGAGCGTGGATCCGGATGGACCCTTACGGCCTCAGTAGCCGAAGTCCTGGGTCCACCAGGGGCCGTCGCCGTCGAAGTGCGCGCCGACGCCCATGGTCGTGTAGTCGCAGTTGAGGATGTTGGCGCGGTGGCTGGAGCTGTCCATCCACGTGTCCATCACCTCCTGTGCGGTCGACTGGCCGCGGGCGATGTTCTCGCCGCCCAGGTCGATGATGCCCGCCCGCTCGGCACGCTCCCAGGGGCTCTCGCCGTCCGGGTTGACGTGGTCGAAGAAGTCGCGCAGCGCCATGTCGTCGCTGAAGTCGTCGGCCAGCTGGGAGAGTTTGGGATCGGCGGTCACCGGTGAGCAGCCGACCTTCCCCCGCTCCTTGTTGACCAGCTTGAGCACCTGCTTCTCGACCGCGGCCTCCCGGCCGCCGCGCTCGTCGTCCGGGTCCTCGGCCGCGGTCGGCGGATCGGCGGGCTTGGCCGGCGGGCGGGTGTCCCGCTCCTTGTCCGAGGAGCCCTTGCCGCTGCCACTGCCCTTGTCGCTGCCGCCGCGGCCGCGGTCCTCGTCCCCGCCGCGGTCCGAGGAGCCGGGCGAGCCCGGCCGGTCGGACGGCGAAGTGGACGGGGTGGAGGGCTTGGACGGCTGCGAGGGCTTCGACGGGCCGCTGGACGGTGCCCCGGCACCGCTGTCGCCCCCTCCGGCCGGGGCCTGACCCGGCAGCGAGGGGGACGGCGACTGGGTGCCCTGGGGCCCCAGGCCGGAGTCGACCGGGCCTCCCGCCTGGACCTGACCGGCGGGATCATTGCCTCCGCCGACCTGGTGACCGCCGCCGGGAAGCAGGCCGGAGGCCATCGCCACCGCGCCCACGGCGACGGCGGCGGACATGCCCAACAGTCCGGTCCGCACCGGTGCGAAGGCGCTGCGGTGCGCCCCCCGGTGGCGTCCGGCGCGCGGGGGAACTACCGCGGGACCGGGGGCAGATCGTCGATGGCGGCCCATCTCCTGCCTTCCTTATGTGCTCGATGGGAATTGTGTCACTCGTGTGGGCGACTCATGAACCACTCGTGTGGGTGAGCCTTGTTGACGCCGGACTGTACGCCATGAGGCCCCTGTCTGGCGTGCTGACCGGCTAATTGGACGGTTAGCGTGCACGCATGAACGAAAGAGTCCGTCTCACCGTGTGGGTCCGCGGCCAGGTCCAGGGGGTGGGGTTCCGCTGGTACACCCGGGCCAACGCACTGCGTATCGGGGGCCTCGTCGGCTTCGCCTCCAACCTCTCCGACGGCCGGGTTCAGGTCGTCGCCGAGGGCCCGCGACCGGAGTGCGAACAGTTGCTCGACTGGCTGCGGGACGGCGACACGCCCGGCCGGGTCGACGGTGTGACAGAGATCTGGGACACACCGCGAGGCGGCTACGAGACCTTCGAGATCCGCTGACGGACCCACCGGAATGATCCTCCGAAGGCCGCTCCGGCCGTGCCGTCCTCGCCGCCTGTGAGCAGAAATCGGCTGATGGTTGCCAACGGCGCCGCTCCGTGGAAGGCTGCGGAGTCACGGAAGATCTTCGTCACCGCGGGGCTCTTCTGGAGAGGGCGGCATTCTGTTCCGCCGGTGTGCTCTCGTCCCCCGCGGCCTGGGCGACGTGTGATCGTGTTGACCCTCAAACCAATTGGTGAGACGCTGGAAGTCCCCGCGCACCTTAACTTGTCCGCCAGGCAGCACGGTAGTACGGGCAGACATCGCGGGTGCGATCCCTCACGACCCACACCGCTTCGGTCGGTCACTCATTGTGGAGGACCATCCATCATGGCAAAGGCGCTTCTCGGTTACGTCGGCGGCTCCGACCCCCGAGTCCTCGCCGAGATGCGACGGCTTCAGCAGCGCGTTCAGGATCTTGAATCCGAGATCATTCGGATTCAGGCCGAGAACGACGCCCTGTCGGCCGCCGCTCGACACGACTCGCTGCTCGAAAGCATCGACGTATCCCAGGCGGAGCCTGCGCTCGCCTGACCCAGCCCCAGGGCCGGTCGGGCTGCATCGTCAGCCGCTTGAGAATCTTCAAGGGACGCCTCGGCGTCCCTTCGTCGTGTCCCCCGCGTTCTTTCGGGTTTTCCTTACCGACTGATGTGCCCCTCCCTCTCATCGGTGAAACCGATCTTTCCTGAAACCCGGAAAAAGCCCGGACGCGCCCGCGCCGCCCCGTGCCGGGGACGGTGCCGGGCGGAAGGCGGCGGGTAGAGTCCAACGGCGTGCACCTGAAGAGCCTGACCCTCCGAGGCTTCAAATCCTTCGCCTCCGCCACGACACTCCGGTTCGAGCCGGGTATCACCTGCGTCGTCGGCCCCAATGGTTCGGGCAAGTCCAATGTCGTGGACGCCCTTTCCTGGGTCATGGGTGAACAGGGCGCGAAATCCCTGCGCGGCGGCAAGATGGAGGACGTCATCTTCGCCGGGACCACCGGCCGCCCGCCGCTGGGCCGTGCCGAGGTCTCCCTCACCATCGACAACGCCGACGGCGCGCTCCCCATCGACTACGCCGAAGTGACGATCACGCGGATCATGTTCCGCAACGGCGGCAGCGAGTACCAGATCAACGGCGACACCTGCCGGCTGCTGGACATCCAGGACCTGCTGTCCGACTCCGGTATCGGCCGTGAGATGCACGTCATCGTCGGCCAGGGCCAGCTCGACGGCGTTCTGCACGCCGACCCCACCGGCCGCCGCGCCTTCATCGAGGAGGCCGCGGGCGTCCTCAAGCACCGCAAGCGCAAGGAGAAGGCGCTGCGGAAGCTGGACGCGATGCAGGCCAACCTCGCCCGTGTCCAGGACCTCACCGACGAACTGCGGCGCCAGCTCAAACCGCTCGGCCGTCAGGCCGCCGTCGCCCGGCGGGCCGCCGTCATCCAGGCCGATCTGCGCGACGCCCGGCTTCGGCTGCTCGCCGATGACCTGGTGTCCCTGCGCGAAGCGCTGCGGGCCGAGGTCGCCGACGAGGCGGCGCTCAAGGAGCGCAAGGAGGCCGCCGAGACCGAGTTGCGGGCCGCACAGGCGCGTGAGGCGGCACTCGAGGAGCAGGTCCGGCAGCTCGCGCCGCGGCTGCGCGACGCGCAGGCGACCTGGTACGAGCTCTCCCAGCTGGCCGAACGGGTGCGCGGCACCATCAGTCTCGCGGACGCCCGGGTCACCAGCGCGACCTCCGCCCCGGCCGAGGAGCGGCGCGGCCGTGACCCGGAGGACATGGAGCGCGAGGCAGCCCGGATCCGGGAGCAGGAGGCCGAGCTCGAAGCGGCCCTGGAGGCGGCCAGCCGGGCCCTGGAGGACACCGTCTCCCACCGGGCCGAGCTGGAGCGCGCCCTCGCCCAGGAGGAGCGCCGGCTCAAGGACGTGGCCCGTGCCATCGCCGACCGCCGTGAAGGGCTCGCCCGGCTCCAGGGCCAGGTGAACGCCGCCCGCGGCCGCGCCGGTTCCGCCCGTGCCGAGATCGAACGGCTGGCCACCGCCCGGGACGAGGCCCAGGCCCGGGCCGTCGCCGCACAGGAGGAGTACGAGCAGCTCCGGGCCGAAGTGGACGGACTCGACGCGGGTGACGCGGAACTGGCGGAGCGCCATGAGACGGCCAAACGGGAGCTGGCCGGGGCGGAAGCGGCCCTGAGCACCGCCCGTGAGGCCGTCACCGCCGCCGAGCGCGAGCGGGCGGCCACCGCGGCCCGGCATGACGCACTCGCACTCGGACTGCGCCGGAAGGACGGCACCGGCGCGCTGCTGGCCGCCTCCGACCGGCTCACCGGCCTCCTCGGCCCCGCCGCCGAACTGCTCACCGTCACCCCGGGCTTCGAGGTCCCGGTCGCCGCGGCCCTGGGCGCCGCCGCCGACGCCCTCGCCGTCACCGACCCCACCGCGGCGGCGGACGCGCTGCGGCTGCTGCGCGCCCGGGACGCGGGCCGCGCCGCCCTCCTCCTGGGCATGCCCCCGGCCGCCCCGGCCCCGCTGGCCGCCGCCCGGGAGTCCCACGGCGTCTCCGCGACGGCGGATGCCAGTACCCACGGGGCGACCGGGCCCGGCACCACCTCCGCCCCGGACGCAGCCGCGCCCGGCCATCCGGCGGTCCCGGCCCCGCAGGGGCCGTCCGCCTCCGGCTCCGCAGGGGCGGTGTCGTACCCCGCGGCCGGTTCGGCCCGGGGACCGTCCGTCCACGGGGCCACCGGCGCCGATCAGGGAGGGCCGGGGGCCGGCGATCCCGGCGCGGCCGGTACCGCCCCCGGGCCGTCACCCGCCGGCTCCGCCGCACGGGGTCCCGCGGCCTCCGGCGAAGCCCCGGCCCCCGGCCGGGGGCCGGGCGGGTCGAGCTCCGGCGCGCCCGTCGTTCCCGGGACGCGGTCCGGGAACGGCGGAGGGCCGGACGAGGTCGTCCGGGTACCGCATCCCGCCGCGCACGGCGGCGGTGCCGGAGAAGACATCAACGTGCCCGGGGCGCGGACCGGGCCGGACGGTTCCGGGGGTCCACAGAGGGTGGTCGATCTGGTGGGCGGTCCCGAGGAGCTGCTGCCGGCGCTGCGGCGGCTGCTCGACGGCATGGTCGTGGTGCCCACGCTGGAGGACGCCGAGCACCTGGTGGGGCGGTCGCCGGAGATGACGGCGGTGACCGCCGAGGGCGATCTGCTCGGGGCCCACTTCGCCCAGGGAGGGTCCGCCGGGGCGCCCAGCCTGCTGGAGGTGCAGGCATCCGTCGACGAGGCCGCGGCGGACCTGGCGGAGCTGGCCGTACGGTGCGAGGAACTGGCCGGGGCGCAGCGCGCCGCGGCGGAGCGGCGTACCGCGTGTGCGGCCCTCGTCGAGGAACTGGCGGCCCGGCGCAGTGCGGCCGACCGGGAGAAGTCGCAGGTCGCGCAGTCCCTCGGACGGCTGGGTGGACAGGCGCGCGGAGCGGCCGGGGAGGCCGAGCGCACGACCGCGGCGGCCGCCCGCGCCGAGGAGGCGCTGGAGCGTGCGGTCGAGGAGGCCGAGGAGCTCGCCGAGCGGCTCGCGGTGGCCGAGGAGCAACCCGGCGAGGAGGAGCCGGACACCTCGGTACGGGACCGCCTCGCGGCGGACGGGGCGAACGCCCGGCAGACCGAGATGGAGGCGCGGCTCCAGGTCCGTACCCATGAGGAGCGTGTCAAGGGGCTCGCGGGGCGGGCGGACGCGCTGGACCGGGGTGCGCGCGCCGAGCGCGAGGCACGGGCGCGCGCCGAGCAGCGGCGCGCCCGGCTGCGCCGGGAGGCGGAGGTGGCCTCGGCCGTGGCGGCGGGCGCCCGTCAGCTGCTGGCCCATGTCGAGGTGTCGCTGGTGCGGGCCGGGGAGGAGCGGGACGCGGCGGAGCGCGCCAAGGCCGAGCGTGAACGGGAGCTGGTCGCCGAGCGCAACCAGGGCCGTGACCTCAAGGGCGAGCTGGACAAGCTGACCGATTCGGTGCACCGGGGCGAGGTGCTGGGCGCGGAGAAGCGGCTGCGGATCGAGCAGCTGGAGGCCAAGGCGCTGGAGGAGCTGGGCGTCGAACCGGCCGGGCTGATCGCCGAGTACGGCCCGGACCAGCTGGTGCCGCCGTCCCTTCCTGCGGAAGGGGAGGAGCCGCCGGAGACCGCTTCCGATAGCGGCTCCGCCGCGGGTGAGCACCCCCGCAACCAGCCCGTGCGGTACGTCCGGGCGCAGCAGGAGAAGCGGCTGAAGGCGGCGGAGCGCGCGTACCAGCAGCTCGGCAAGATCAATCCGCTGGCGCTGGAGGAGTTCGCGGCGCTGGAGGAGCGGCACCAGTTCCTCAGTGAGCAGCTCGAGGACCTGAAGAAGACCCGGGCCGATCTGCTTCAGGTGGTCAGGGAGGTCGACGAGCGGGTCGAGCAGGTCTTCACCGAGGCGTACCGGGACACCGCCCGGGAGTTCGAGGGCGTCTTCTCCCGGTTGTTCCCCGGCGGGGAGGGGCGGCTGATCCTGACCGACCCCGAGAACATGCTGACCACCGGGGTGGATGTGGAGGCCAGACCCCCGGGCAAGAAGGTCAAGCGGCTGTCGCTGCTGTCCGGAGGTGAGCGGTCGCTGACCGCGGTGGCGCTGCTGGTATCGATCTTCAAGGCGCGGCCGAGCCCGTTCTATGTGATGGACGAGGTCGAGGCGGCGCTGGACGACACCAATCTCCAGCGGCTGATCCGGATCATGGAGGAACTCCAGGAGTCCTCCCAGTTGATCGTGATCACGCACCAGAAGCGGACGATGGAAGTCGCCGACGCCCTCTACGGCGTCTCCATGCAGGGCGACGGTGTATCGAAGGTCATCAGCCAGCGCCTGCGGTGACCACTTCAACACTTGAAGTCAAGTGCTCCAGGGAGCCTGTCACCACGTGCGGCGAATTTCTTTGCCACACCCTATTGACTTCGAAACTTGAAGGAATAGTCTCTGCAACGTTGCTTTTACCTTCAAGTGGTGGCCGACCGCTCGGCTCGCCTCCGCTGGAAGAGCCAGCCAGCCCCGACGTCCGGCAGCGTTGCCGGGCGGGCCACAGGAGTTCACGTTGACCACCACCGCGCAGGCCCAGAAGGGATCCGAGGGCCGTAAGGCCCAGCCGGACCACCTCGGCCACGTCATCTTCATCACCGCCGCCGCCGCGATGGGCGGCTTCCTCTTCGGCTACGACAGCTCGGTGATCAACGGAGCGGTCGAAGCCATCCGCGGCAAGTACGACATCGGTTCCGCGGCCCTGGCCCAGGTCGTCGCCATCGCCCTGATCGGTTCGGCGATCGGCGCGGCCACCGCCGGCCGGATAGCCGACCGCATCGGCCGCATCCGCGTCATGCAGATCGCCGCCGCGCTCTTCACCGTCAGCGCGGTCGGCTCCGCCCTGCCGTTCTCGCTGTGGGACCTCGCCATGTGGCGGGTGCTCGGCGGTATCGGCATCGGTATGGCCTCCGTGATCGGCCCGGCCTACATCGCCGAGGTCGCCCCGCCCGCGTACCGCGGCCGTCTCGCCTCCTTCCAGCAGGCCGCGATCGTCATCGGCATCGCCCTGTCCCAGCTCGTCAACTGGGGCATCCTCAACCTCGCCGACGGTGACCAGCGCGGCACCATCGCCGGTCTCGAGGCGTGGCAGTGGATGCTCGGCGTCATGGTCGTCCCGGCCGTCCTCTACGGTCTGCTGTCCTTCGCGATCCCCGAGTCGCCCCGCTTCCTGATCTCCGTCGGCCGTCTCGACCGCGCGAAGGAGGTCCTGCGGGAGGTCGAGGGCAAGACCGTCGACCTGGACGTCCGGGTCGACGAGATCGACCGGGCGATGCGCAGTGAGCACAAGTCGACCTTCAAGGACCTGATGGGCGGCCGCTTCGGTCTGCTGCCGGTGGTGTGGATCGGTGTCGGCCTGTCGGTGTTCCAGCAGCTCGTCGGCATCAACGTGGCGTTCTACTACTCCTCGACGCTGTGGCAGTCCGTCGGCGTCGACCCGAGCAGCTCGTTCTTCTACTCCTTCACCACGTCGATCATCAACATCCTCGGCACCGTGATCGCGATGATCTTCGTCGACCGGATCGGCCGCAAGCCGCTGGCGCTCATCGGCTCGGTCGGCATGGCGGTCTCGCTCGGCCTGGTCGCCTGGGCCTTCTCCGCGAGCCTGGTGGACGGCAAGCTGCCGCACACCGAGGGTGTGGTGGCCCTGGTCGCCGCCCACGCGTTCGTGCTCTTCTTCGCCCTCTCGTGGGGTGTGGTGGTCTGGGTCCTGCTCGGCGAGATGTTCCCGAACAAGATCCGCGCCGCGGCGCTCGGTGTCGCCGCCTCCGCCCAGTGGATCGCCAACTGGGCCATCACGGCCAGCTTCCCGAGCCTGTCGGACTGGAACCTGTCCGCGACGTACATCATCTACACGGCCTTCGCCCTGCTCTCGATCCCGTTCATCCTCAAGTGGGTGCCGGAGACCAAGGGCAAGGCGTTGGAGGAGATGGGCTAAATCCCCCCGCCGCCCGCTCCTCGCACAGGAGAGCTGCCCCGCCCCGAGTCCTCGAGGCGGGGCAGTACTCGTTCCGCGAACAGCCGCAGCGAACGTCGGCCCTCCTCCACCGGCATCCCGCCGCACAGCGGATGCAGCACCAGACTCGTCCGGCCGCCGTCCTCCGCCGCGTACGCCAGGCACTCCCGGGGCGTCAGGACGCGGTAGACCCCCTCCGCGCGCAGGGCCGCGGCGTCCGCGGCCCGGGAGCGCACCGCCGACCGCACCCCCTCCGGCTGCCAGGAGGCGTACGTCCGCGCCTCGTGCAGCAGATGGTGGCCGTACTCCGCCCAGACCCGGTCCGGATCCTCCGCCACGTGCAGCAGCGGTGTGGACTCCGGTGGCATCAGGCACCAGCCGTCGGTGCCGTACTCCGCCCGCCGGGCGTGGTAGTACTCCTCCAGCTCCGGCAGATGGGCGCTGGGGAAGAACGGCAGCCCCAGCCGGGCCGCCCGGCGCGCCGCGGGCCGGGAACTGCCGCCCACCAGCAGCGGCGGATGCGGCCGGGTGGCGGGGCGCGGGGTCACCCGCACCGTACGGCCGCGGTGGCGGAACGGTTCGCCCGTCCACGCCGCGAGCAGCGTCTCCAGCGCCTCGTCCTGGAGCGCCCCGCGCCCCGCCCAGTCCCGGCCGTGTGCCGCGTACTCCTCCGGGCGGTAGCCGATCCCCGCCACCGTCACCAGCCGGCCACCGCTCACCAGGTCCAGCACCGCGATGTCCTCGGCCAGCCGCAGCGGGTCGTACAGCGGGGTGATCAGCGCGGAGACCGTCACCGTGATCCGGCGAGTGGCGCCCAGCACCGCGCCCGCGAACACCAGCGGTGCGGGCAGCCAGCCGTCGGCGGAGCCGTGGTGCTCCTCGGTCTGGACGGTGTCGACGCCCCGTTCGTCCGCGTAGGCCGCCATCTCCACGGCGGCGCGGTAGCGGGCGGACAGGGAGCCGGGGGCGGCGGCGGGATCGACGAGATTCAGCCGTACGACCGTGACGGGCATGGCGGAACTCCCCTTCGTCCTGGGCGGGCCCCCCGGGGGAGTGCGACGGTAACTGACGATCCGTCAAATATCCATCGGTGTGCGGCGGGTGGAGGGACCCGCCCGCGCCCTCCCCGGCACACGGGCGGACCGGGGCGGATGACTCATGCGCCTGGGACGCGGGGCGGCCCATCGTGGGACACGGCCCGCTCCGCGGGCCGCACATCCCCACACCAAGGAGCGGCGCGTGATGATCAGCACGGGGGAGCCACACCTCATCACCGGATCCGATATCGACGATCTTGTCGCCCGGGTCCGGCTCGACGGCCCCCGCGGCCCGGAGCACGGCGCGGCCCTCGCGGCCGAACTCGATGCCGCTCGTGCCTTCCTCTGCTCGCCCGGGGACCCCGACCCCGCCGTCGCCCGGCTGGTCCGCCGGCGGCTGGTGGTGATCGCGCTGCGCCACGGCGGCGCGCTGCTGGCCAAACTCCTCACCCGGCTCACCGCCCGGGAGACGGCCATGGTCCGCCGGTACGCCCACCGGCTCGCCAACTTCCTCGACGCGCCGGAGAACTGGGCCGCCCAGCCGATCATGCTCCATCTGATGCGGATCGGCCTGTGCTACGCGGAGGCGGAGGACATCGCCGTCACCGTCCTGATGTTCGTCTGGTGAGCCCCGCCCGCCCCCAACTCCCCACGCTCCGAACGGAACGCGGGTACTAGGAGGTCACCGGTTCGGGTGGGCTGGGGCGTCCTCGCACTTCAGCGCCGTGACGGCGGGTAGTGCTCGGGGGCGAGAACAAGGAGACCGACCATGCGCCCTTTCCCGACCCGCGCGACCATCGCGCTCGGCCTGCTCGCAGGAGCCGTCCTGTGGAACGCCGCCGCATTCCCGGCCACTGCCTCCGGGAGCACCTCCTGGCGCGAGGAGGGGCACTTCGACACCAGCGGGGCGTGCCAGCGCGCGGGCAAGGAAGGGATCCGCAAACACCGGTGGGATGAGTACAAGTGCCGCCCCGGACGCGGTGACGCCTACGTCACGCTGTGGGTCAGGGGCGGCCGGTCCCGCGCGGGCGCGCACCACGCGCCCGCGCGCTGACATGAGGCGTGCCGCACTGCCCAAGGACCGGGCGGTCCAGGCCGCGGGCGGGGTGTCGGCGCTGTTCGTGGTGGTGGCGGCGGGCTGGCTCGCCGGACTGCTGCGCGTCAACGACCAGTGGCTCTCGCTGACCTACCCGCGGCCGCGCGGCGCCGCCGTCCTGACCCGGGTCGCCGTCGGTATCCCGGTGCTCGGCGTCGGGGTGCTGCTGCTCGCCGAGCGGTCCGCCCGGCGCTACGGCAGTGTGCTGCTGGTGGCCGGGGCGCTGTGGCTGCTGCCGTCCGCCGTGGCCCAGCTGCTGGGCATCGCCGACCTCGGCACCACCGGTGCCGTGGTGTCACTGCTGCTGGCCGCGGCCAAGATGGCCTGCCGTCCGCTGACCGTCCTGCTGCTGCCGCTGTGGCTGTTCCCGCGCGGCGCCCGGCGAAGATGGCAGTGGTGGGCCATGAGCGTCGGCGCCTCCGCCTACTGGCTGGGCTACGCGGTGCTGTGGGTCATCAGCGAACCTCTGGTGGGCACCGTCCCCAACCCCGCCTTCGGCACCGGCTGCGGACAGTGGGCCTTCGAGCACCTGGGCACCTACGCCGAGGCCGAACCCTGGGTGCTGCGCACCGTGGCCTTCGCCGTGACCGCCGCCCTGTGCTGGCACGCCACCGTCTCCCACGGTGCCGAACGCCGTGACTGGGCGCTGCTCGCCGCCGCCTACCCCGCCTGTGTCTCCCTCCTGCTCACCGAATGGGGCGAGGGCGTGCCGACCATCGTCGCCCGCACCCTGGGCAGCGCGGTCTGGGCCGCGGCCATCTGCCTGGGCGTCGCCCGCACCGGGATATGGCGGCTGGACCGCTCCACCAGCCACCGGCTCGCCCGCGCTTTCGTCCTGACCTCCCTGGCCGCCGTGGTGGTCTGTGCCGTCGTCGCCGTCCAGGCCGGGATCCCCTCCGTCCGCAGCGGCGCCACCACCCTCACCGCGGGCGGCGCCCTGCTGCTGGGCTGGGCCCTGCGGCCCGGCGCCCGATGGCTCACCCTCCGCGTCGAACGCGCCTTCTACGGGCCGCGCGCCCGCCCGCACGAAGCCGTCAGCGCCCTGGCCGTACGCCTCCAGCAGGCGCCGCACCCGGGCGAGGTGCCCCAGCAGATCTGCCGCAGCGCGGTGGAGGACCTCGGTGTCTCCGGCGCCGCCGTCAGCGTCGACACCCGCGCCGGGCCACGGCGGCTGGCCGCCGCCGGAGCACCGCTCACCGGCCCGGTCCAGACGTTCGTACTGCGCCACCACGGCCGTCCCGTCGGTCGTCTCGACGTCTCCCGCGACGCGTCCGGCACCCCCGCCGAGCGCGACAGCGGGCTGCTCTCCCTCCTCGCCGACCAGGCCGCCCCCGCGCTCGCCGCGCTGGGGCTGGCCGAGGAGGCCCAGGCGGCCCGGGAACGGCTGGTGCTCGCCCGCGAACAGGAACGCCGGCGGCTGCGCCGTGAGATCCACGACGGCCTCGGCCCCCAACTGGCCGCCGTACGGCTGCGTCTGGACATCGCCCAGACCTCCTGCGCCCCCGGCCACCCCGCCCGGGCGCAGCTGCGTGAGGCCGCCGAAACCCTCGCCGAGGCGCTGGTCGAGGTACGCCGGATCACCTCCGGTCTCGCGCCCGCCGCGCTGGCCGACCGCGGACTGGCCGGTGCGGTACGGGACCTGGGGCACCGGCTGGGCGTCGACGGGCTGCGGGTCGGCGTGGCCAGCCGCCCACTCGCCCTGCCGCCGCTGTCGCCCGGCGTCGAGACGGCCGCCTACCGCATCGCCGCCGAATCGCTCACCAACGCGGTACGGCACGCCCGGGCACGCCAGGTGCACGTCGAACTGACCGCGGGCCCGGACACCCTCCAGGTCAAGGTCACCGACGACGGCAGCGGTCTGCGGGAGACCGCGGTCCCCGGCATCGGCCTGGCCTCCGTGACCGAACGCGCCGAGGAGATCGGCGGCTCCTGCACGGTCACCGGCTCGGCCACGGGCACGGTGGTGCACGCGGTGCTCCCGCTGGCCGGTCCCGGGGAACACGGCAACCCCGAGGCGCACCGCGGGAACGCCACGGGCCATGAGACCTGCGCCGCGCTGAGGCCAGTCCCGCCCCCGCCCCTGCCTCCGCCTCCGCTCCCGCCGGAGCCACCGCGACCGGCTCCGGCTCCGGCGCCCGCGTCGCCCAGGGCGCCCGGCGCTTCGACGGCTGCGGGGGAGCGCGCCGCGGTGGACGCGCCGCGGCGCGCGCCGACGACACCGGCGGACACCCCATCGCGACGGGCACCCGCGGCGGACGACACAGAGCGCCCGGGCGGGCATCCGTGGGAGCCCATGAGTCCGCACCACGTGGAGAGAGGACGCCGGGACGGTGACCGATGAGACGGAGGGGCCGCAGTGGCGGGTTCTCCTGGTGGACGACCATCCGCTGTTCCGCGAGGGGCTGGCGGCGGCCGTCAACCTCGATGAGGCGTTCCGCGTCGTCGGACAGGCCGCCTGCGCGGACGAGGCCGTCGCCGAGGCCGTGCGCACCGGACCCGATCTGGTGGTGATGGACCTCGGGCTGCCGGGGCGGTCCGGGCTGGAAGCCACGCGCCGGATCCTGTGCGGGCGTCCCGAGGCGCGGGTGATGGTCATGACGATGTCCGAGGACGACGACAGCCTGCTGGCCGCCGTGCGCGCCGGGGCCCGGGGATATCTGCTCAAGGGCGCGGGACGTGACGAGATCCTCAGGGCGCTGCACACCGTGGCCCGCGGCGGCGCGGTGTTCAGCCCGCGGATGGCCGAGCGGCTCGGGGCGCTGCTGGGCGCCTCCGCGTCGGCGTCCGCGAAGGAGGCGTTCCCCACCCTCACCGCACGTGAGCGCGAGGTGCTGGACCTGCTGGCGCGCGGGCTCGGCTACCGCCAGATCGCCCAGCGGCTGGTGGTCACCGACAAGACCGTGCGCAATCACGTCGGGTCCATCTTCGCCAAGCTCCAGGTGCGTGATCGTGCGCAGGCGATCGTCCGTGCGCGGGAAGCCGGGCTCGGGGGCGAATGACTTCCCGGGCTCGTGGCTGATACTGGGTGGGTTATGGAATTCGTCATCCTTGCCGTAGTCATCGCTGTGGTCGCGGTCGCCGCGATCAGCGGGTTCGTGGTCACCAGCCGCAAGAAGAAGCGGCTGCCCACGGCCCCGCCGAGCAGCCCGTCCGTCACCGCGCCGCCCGCCGAACCGCATGTCGGCGAGGAGGCCGAAACCCCGCGCGAGGAACCGCGCAGGACCATCGAGGAGGTGGACCTGCCGGGGTCCGGCGCCCCGGCCGCGACGGCGGAGGCGCCCGCGCCCGCCGCTCCCGAGGTCCCGCCGGTCGAGGTTCCGGAGCCGACCGCCGGACGGCTGGTCCGGCTGCGCGCCCGGCTGTCCCGTTCCCAGAACACCCTGGGCAAGGGACTGCTGACGCTGCTGTCCCGGGAGCACCTCGACGACGACACCTGGGAGGAGATCGAGGACACCCTGCTGACCGCCGACGTCGGCGTCACCCCGACCCAGGAGCTGGTCGAGCGGCTGCGCGAGCGCGTCAAGGTGCTCGGCACCCGTACCCCCGAGGAGCTGCGCGGTCTGCTGCGCGAGGAGCTGCTGCACCTCATCGGCACCGAGGCGGACCGCACCGTGCACACCGAGAGCGGGGTGGGCGCGAACGGCGAGGAGAAGCCGGGCGTCGTCCTGGTCGTCGGCGTCAACGGCACCGGCAAGACCACCACCACCGGAAAGCTGGCCCGGGTGCTGGTCGCCGACGGCAAGTCGGTGGTGCTGGGCGCCGCCGACACCTTCCGCGCGGCCGCCGCCGATCAGCTCCAGACCTGGGGCGAGCGGGTCGGCGCCCGGACCGTCCGCGGCCCCGAGGCCGGCGATCCGGCGTCGGTCGCCTTCGACGCCGTCAAGGAGGGCATCGCCGAGGCCGCGGACGTCGTGCTGATCGACACCGCGGGGCGGCTGCACACCAAGACCGGTCTCATGGACGAGCTGGGCAAGGTCAAGCGGGTCGTGGAGAAGCACGGCGCGGTGGACGAGGTGCTGCTCGTGCTCGACGCCACCACCGGGCAGAACGGCCTGGTACAGGCCCGGGTGTTCGCGGAGGTCGTGGACATCACCGGCATCGTGCTGACCAAGCTGGACGGCACCGCCAAGGGCGGCATCGTGGTCGCGGTCCAGCGCGAGCTGGGCGTCCCGGTCAAGCTGGTGGGCCTCGGCGAGGGCGCGGACGATCTCGCGCCGTTCGAGCCGGAGGCGTTCGTCGACGCGCTGATCGGCGACTGACGGCGGGAGAGCCGGCGGCTGATCGGTGGGGGACGTTTGCGAAGGGTTCCCATGAGCGCGGGGCGGACCGGAGAGATCCGGTCCGCCCCGCGCTCATGGGGCGGCCCGGACGCCGGGAGGCGGCGCTCAGGCCCCCGCGCGATGGCTCAGATAGGCGAGCGTGCCCAGCACCAGCCGGGCGTGCGGCGGACACCCCGCGGTGTCCAGCGCCGGCGGGCGCAGCCAGCGGACCGGGCCGAGGCCGCCGAAGTCGGAGGGCGGCGCGGTGATGTGGTCGCCCGGCCCCAGACAGCGCAGATCGAGATCCGCGTCGTCCCAGCCCATCCGGTAGAGCAGCCCGGGGAGTTCACGGGCGGCGCCGGGGGCCACGAAGAACTGGGCGCGGCCGTGCGGGGTGACCGCCACCGGCCCGAGCGGCAGCCCCATCCGCTCCAGCCGGACCAGCGCATGGCGCCCCGCGTACTCCGACACCTCCAGGACATCGAACGCGCGCCCCACGGGCAGCAGCACGGCCGCGCCCGGGGTCTCCTCCCACGCCGCCGCGGCGGCACCGAGGGTCGCGCCCGCCGGGACGACGGAGGCGAAGGAGAGCGGATGGGCGCCGGGGGAGGCGCAGTCGGCCGCTCCGCAAGAACATTCGTTTCTGCCGGTGCCCGTACCCCGTGCCGCCCGTGCGCCCGGCACCACGTCCCAGCCCCACAGGCCGGTGTACTCCGCCACCGTCGTGGACTCGGACATACGGCCGCGGCGCCGTGAGCCGGACCGCATGTCCCGGATGCCGCTGATCGTGAAGCCCATGCCTCCTCCAACGGGTCGCGCTCTCGATGGTTACGAGCAGGAACGCGGTGATGACGCTCCGTCGTCAGCGGGGGCGCGACGACGGTGCGCTCCGGTGTGGCCAGGGTGGTGTCGCGCGACTCATGCGCCCCGGTGTGCACCCCTTCACCGTCTCCGGCCGTCCCGGTGTCAAGTGAATCGTGTGAATCGGCAAAGGGGTTCATTCGAAGGGGTGGCGAATGGTGGCGTTTTCCCGAACCGCCTCGCCGGAGGCGTGATCGTAGGATTACTTTGAGTGCATGAACCCTGGGCCCGGTGCTCGGTGGAGCACGGCCAGAGCATGGGCGGAGTGCGGATCGGTACATGCCAGAGGCATGAAGCGATCCGCGTCCCCGACGGTTGATGCGCCGTATCGAGGGGACAACTGACCGTGACAGAAGGCATTCTGGTGGCGGTTCGGGCAGACGTGTGGGATGGGGGCCTTCCAGTGGGCGACAGCGGCGGCGGTGCTGAGAAGCGCCCCAACGCACAGTTGGGGTCGTGGTTCGTGCGCAGCGGCTGGTCGAAGGGGGAGCTGGCGCGCCAAGTCAACCGCAGAGCACGTCAGTTAGGTGCTCATCACATCAGCACCGACACCTCGCGGGTGCGCCGCTGGCTCGATGGCGAGCAGCCGCGCGAGCCGATCCCGCAGATCCTCTCCGAGCTGTTCTCCGAGCGTTTCGGCTGTGTCGTGGGCATCGAGGACCTGGGGCTGCGTGCCGCCCACCGGTCACCGTCCGTGTCCGGGGTGGACCTCCCCTGGGCGGGGCCCGAGACGGTCGCGCTGATCGGCGAGTTCTCCCGCAGCGATCTGATGCTCGCCCGCCGCGGATTCCTCGGCACCTCCCTCGCGCTCTCCGCCGGACCCGCTCTGATCGAGCCGATGCAGCGCTGGCTGGTGCCCTCGCCCGGCGGGGCGGCCGGCGGGGCGCGTCCGGCGGACAAGGGGCGCTCGCGGCGCGTCTCCCGGCTTTCCGAGCCGGAGCTGGAGCTGCTGGAGTCGACGATCAAGATGTTCCGCGCCTGGGACGCCCAGTGCGGTGGCGGACTGCGCCGCAAGGCGGTGGTCGGCCAGCTCCACGAGGTCACCGACCTGCTGCAGGAGTCACATCCGGAGCCGGTGTCCAAGCGGCTGTTCAAGGTCGCCGGAGAACTGGCCGAGCTGGCCGGGTGGATGAGCTATGACATCGGGCTCCAGCCCACCGCCC
Source organism: Streptomyces sp. NPDC045899 (assembly GCF_056431485.1). Lineage (NCBI taxonomy): Bacteria > Bacillati > Actinomycetota > Actinomycetes > Kitasatosporales > Streptomycetaceae > Streptomyces > Streptomyces sp. NPDC045899. The sequence goes on along the minus strand of NZ_JBWKKP010000020.1, from coordinate 96,591 downwards.
AGAAGTACTTCGTACTCGCCCTGCACGCCGCCAAGGAATCCGGGGACCGCCCGCTGGGCTCGTACATCCTCTCCAGTATGAGCCGCCAGATGATCCACGTAGGGCGGCCCGACGACGCCCTGGAGCTGATCCACCTCGCGCAGTACGGCAGCCGGGAGAGCGCCACCCCGCGCACCCAGGCCATGCTGTATGCGATGGAGGCCCGGGCGTACGCCAATATGGGCCAGCCCAGCAAGTGCCACCGCGCCGTGAAGATGGCCGAGGACACCTTCGCCGACTGTGCCGGGGGCGATGGCGACCCGGACTGGATCGGCTTCTTCTCCGAAGCCGAGCTCAACGCGGAGAACGCCCACTCCTACCGGGACCTCGCCTATGTGGCCGGGCGCAGCCCCACCTACGCACAGCTCGCCGACCCGGTGATGCGCAAGGCCGTGCACCTCTTCGGCCAGGAGACCGACCATGGCGAGGGCGCCGGCCACCAGCGTTCGTATGCGCTCAATCTGATCGGCATGGCCACCGTCCACCTCCTCCAGAAGGAGCCCGAGCAGTGCGCGGCCATCGCCGGCCAGGCGCTGCCCCTGGCCAAGCGGGTCCGCTCGGAGCGGGTGAACAACCGATTGCGCAAGACCGTGGACACCGCCGTGCGCCAGTTCGGTGACGTACCGGAGATCGCCGCGCTCAGTGACCGGCTGGTGACCCTGCTGCCGGACACCCCCGAGGGCGTGGGCACCGGCCAGGCCGTCTGAACCTTCCGCGTGGCCGGACGGTAACGGAGCGATCCGGCCCGACGACGGCAGTTCACCCGGGCGTAACACGCCCGCGTCCTTCGTCACTGCAGCGAAACATCGCGTGGCATCGACTGAAACGGCGCTGCGCCAATCTCGTGGCGCATAACCGGCCCACTTGATGTTCTGCCCGCACGGGCCGTTGCTTCGAGGAGACGTCCACATTGAATGGCGCAAATACCGCATTCGTATTGATCAGCGCCGCGCTCGTGATGCTGATGACCCCTGGCCTGGCCTTCTTCTACGGCGGCATGGTGCGGGTGAAGAGCACCCTCAACATGCTGATGATGTCCTTCATCTCGCTGGGCGTCGTATCCCTCCTGTGGGTGCTGTTCGGCTACTCGCTCGCCTTCGGTGATGACATCGGCGGCGGTCTGCTGGGCAACCTCGACCACATCGGCTTCCAGGGCATCGAGCCGACGTCGCTGTGGGGCGAGAAGCCGGACGCCGTGCCGGTCCTGGCCTTCGCCCTCTTCCAGCTGATGTTCGCGGTGATCACCCCCGCGCTGATCAGCGGTGCCGTGGCCGACCGCGTCAAGTTCGGCGCGTGGACGCTGTTCATCACCCTGTGGGTCTCCGTCGTCTACTTCCCGGTCGCCCACTGGGTGTGGCAGGCCGACGGCTGGCTGTTCAAGCAGGAGGTCATCGACTTCGCGGGCGGCACCGCGGTGCACATCAACGCGGGCGCCGCCGGACTCGCCCTCGCCCTCGTGCTCGGCAAGCGCATCGGCTTCAAGAAGGACCCCATGCGTCCGCACAGCCTGCCGCTGGTGATGCTGGGCTCCGGTCTGCTGTGGTTCGGCTGGTTCGGGTTCAACGCGGGTTCGGCCCTCGCCGCCAACGGCACCGCCGCCAACATGGCCTTCAACACCCAGATCGCCACCGGGGTCGCGATGCTCGGCTGGCTCGCCTACGAGCGCGTCCGGCACGGCGCGTTCACCACCCTGGGCGCCGCCTCCGGCGCCGTGGCGGGCCTGGTCGCCATCACCCCCTCGGGTGCGGCGGTCGACCCCTGGGGCGCCATCGTGATCGGCCTCGTCGCGGGCGTCGTCTGCTCCTGGGCGGTCAGCCTCAAGTACAAGCTGGGCTTCGACGACTCGCTGGACGTGGTGGGCGTCCACCTGATCGGCGGTCTCATCGGCACCCTCCTGGTCGGCGTCCTCGCCACCGACGGGGTCGGCGGTATGACCCAGCTGGGCAAGCAGGCACTGGGCGCCTTCACCGTGCTCGGCTACTCCTTCGTCGCCTCCTACGTCCTCGCCAAGCTCATCCACGCGACCATGGGACTCCGGGCCGACGAGGACGACGAGGTCAGCGGGATCGACCAGGCGTTCCACGCCGAGACCGCCTACGACTTCAGCGGAGTCGGCGGCTCGCCCCGCAGTACGGTTCCCGCCGTCAGCCACGCCATGAGCGGCGCCACCGCGCCGCAGGACAAGAAGTCGCAGGACAAGAAGGTGGACGCGTGAAGCTCATCACCGCAGTGGTCAAGCCGCACCGGCTCGACGAGATCAAGGAAGCCCTCCAGGCGTTCGGCGTCCAGGGCCTGACCGTCACCGAGGCCAGTGGCTACGGACGCCAGCGCGGCCACACCGAGGTCTACCGGGGCGCGGAGTACACCGTCGACCTGGTGCCCAAGGTCCGCATCGAGGTGCTGGCCGAGGACGAGGACGCCGATGACCTCATCGAGGTCGTGGTCAAGGCGGCCCGCACCGGAAAGATCGGGGACGGAAAGGTCTGGAGCGTCCCCGTCGAGACCGCGATCCGGGTCCGCACCGGAGAACGCGGCCCGGACGCCCTCTGAGGGGTCAGGACCGCCCCTCCGGGGGCCCGCACCGACCGGACGCAGCGCACAGGGAGCCGAGTTGACGGACAGCGTCGAGACCACGACGGACCGGACCGGAACCACGACCGGCACCGTCGAGAACACGACCGGGACCGGCGGCTCGCTGCCCGGCGGCTACGCGGCGGCCCGGCTGCGACTCCTCCAGGAGGGGGCGCGGTCCGGGCCGCCGCGCCGTTCCGCCCTCGCCGATCTCACCGACCAGTGGCTCACCGCGCTGCTCACCACCGGGTCACGGGCCGCCGGGACCGGCACCGGCGTCTCCCTGGTCGCCGTCGGCGGCTATGGACGGGGGGAGCTGTCCCCGCGCAGCGACCTCGATGTGCTGCTGCTCCACGACGGCTCCGCGGACCGCGCCGCCCTCGCAGCCCTCGCCGACCAGGTCTGGTACCCCGTCTGGGACATGGGGCTCGCCCTCGACCACTCCGTGCGCACCCCCGAGGAGGCCCGGACGACCGCGGGCGAGGACCTCAAGGTCCAGCTCGGCCTGCTGGACGCCCGGCATATCGCGGGCGACCCCGCCCTCACCGCGGGCCTGCGCACCGCCGTCCTCGCCGACTGGCGGGCCCAGGCCCCCAAGCGCCTGCCCGAACTGCGCGAACTGTGCCAGGAGCGCGCCGAGCGCCACGGCGAGCTGCAGTTCCTGCTGGAGCCCGATCTGAAGGAGGCGTGCGGCGGACTGCGCGACGCCACCGCGCTGCGCGCCATCGCCGCCTCCTGGCTCGCCGACGCCCCCCGTGCGGGCCTCGCCGACGCGCGGCGGCGGCTGCTGGACGTCCGTGACGCCCTCCACCTGGCCACCGGGCGTGCCACCGACCGGCTCGCGCTCCAGGAACAGGACCAGGTCGCGGCCGACCTCCAACTGCTCGACGCCGACACCCTGCTGCGCCAGGTGTACGAGTCGGCGCGGACCATCGGCTACGCCAGCGATGTCACCTGGCGCGAGGTCGAACGGGTGCTGCGCGCCCGCTCCGCGTCCCGGCCCCGGCTGCGCGGCCTCCTCGGCGGACGCGGCCGGGCCGCCGGCGCCGGTTCGGACGCGGGGGAGCGCAGCCCGCTCGCCGAGGGCGTCGTGGAACAGGACGGTGAGGTGGTGCTCGCCCGCACCGCGCGCCCCGAGCGTGACCCCGTGCTTCCGTTGCGGACCGCCGCGGCCGCGGCCCAGGCCGGACTTCCGCTCTCGCTGCACGCCGTACGGCGGCTGGCCGCCGCCGCGCGCCCGCTGCCGGTGCCGTGGCCGCCCGAGGCCCGGGAACAGCTGGTCACCCTGCTGGGCGCGGGTGAGTCCACGGTCGCGGTCTGGGAGGCGCTGGAGGCCGAGGGCCTGATCACCCGGCTGCTGCCGGACTGGGAGCGGGTGCGCTGCCGTCCGCAGCGCAACCCCGTGCACCGCTGGACCGTCGACCGGCACCTGGTCGAGACGGCCGTCCGGGCCAGTGCGCTCAGCCGCCGGGTGGGCCGCCCCGATCTGCTGCTGGTCGCCGCGCTGCTCCACGACATCGGCAAGGGCTGGCCCGGCGACCACTCGGTGGCCGGGGAGACGATCGTGCGGGACGTGGCCGCCCGCATCGGCTTCGACCGCGCGGACGTCACCGTGCTGGCCACCCTGGTCCGCCACCATCTGCTGCTCGTCGAGACCGCCACCCGCCGTGACCTGGACGACCCGGCCACGGTGCGGTCGGTCGCCGACGCCGTCGGCGGCCCCGTCACGCTGGAGCTGCTGCACGCCCTCACCGAGGCGGACGCGCTGGCCACCGGCCCCGCCGCCTGGAGCGCCTGGCGCGGTTCGCTCGTCGCCGACCTGGTCAAACGGGTCGCGGCGGTGCTGGCCGGGGAGCCCGCCGCGGATCAGATCGCACCGCAGGAGACCACGGCCGAGCACGAGCGGCTGGCGGTCGAGGCCTGGCGCACCGGCGGTCCGGTGCTGGCCCTGCACGCCCGCTCCGAGGCGCCGCCGGAGCCGGAGGCGGCCGACGCCGACACCGGCGATCAGCCGGAGCCGGAGCCGATCGGTGTCGAGCTGCTGATCGCCGTGCCCGACCAGCCCGGTGTGCTGGCCACCGCGGCCGGGGTGCTGGCCCTGCACCGGCTCACCGTGCGCGCGGCGGATCTGCGCGCCGTGGAGCTGCCGCCGGAGCTGGACGGCGTGCCGGAGACGGCGGACGGCTCCGGCCGGGGCGGTGACGTCCTGCTGCTGAGCTGGCGGGTGGCGGCCGAGTACGGTTCGCTGCCGCAGGCCGCCCGGTTGCGCAACGATCTGATGCGGGCGCTGGACGGTTCGCTGGACATCGTCGCCCGGCTCGCCGAGCGCGAAGCCGCGTACCGCAAGTACCCGCGGCGCCGCGGTGTGCACGCCCCGCCGCCGCGCGTCACGGTCGCGCCCGGCAGCTCCCAGCTCGCCACGGTGATCGAGGTCCGCGCCCAGGACGCGCCCGGCCTACTGCACCGCATCGGCCGCGCCCTGGAGGACGCGGGCGTGACGGTCCGCAGTGCCCATGTCAGTACGCTCGGCGCCAACGCGGTGGATGCGTTCTATGTCACCGATGCCTCCGGGGCGCCGCTGCAGCCCATGCGCGCGGCGGAGGTGGCGCGGGAGGTCCAGCGGGCCCTGGGGTGACGGCCTCGGCCCGGGGGCAGACCGTTCACGCGACGGGCGGATACCCTTGGAGGCCGACCGCCGACCCGACAGCCGACCGAAGGATTCGCGACCACCGTGTTCGATACCCTCTCCGATCGCCTCGCAGCGACTTTCAAGAACCTCCGGGGCAAGGGCCGCCTCTCCGAGGCGGACATCGACGCCACGGCGCGCGAGATCCGTATCGCCCTGCTCGAGGCGGACGTCGCGCTCCCCGTCGTCCGGGCCTTCATCAAGCAGGTCAAGGAGAGGGCGACGGGTGCCGAGGTCTCCCAGGCGCTGAACCCCGCCCAGCAGGTCATCAAGATCGTCAACGAGGAGCTCATCGGCATCCTCGGTGGCGAGACCCGCCGTCTGCGCTTCGCCAAGCAGCCGCCGACCGTGATCATGCTGGCGGGTCTCCAGGGTGCCGGTAAGACCACGCTGGCCGGAAAGCTCGGCCGCTGGCTGAAGGGCCAGGGCCACGCCCCGCTGCTGGTCGCCTGTGACCTCCAGCGCCCCAACGCCGTCAACCAGCTCTCGGTGGTCGCCGAGCGCGCGGAGGTCGCGGTCTTCGCCCCCGAGCCGGGCAACGGCGTGGGCGACCCGGTCAAGGTGGCCCAGGACTCGATCGAGTTCGCGCGCACCAAGCAGCACGACGTGGTGATCGTCGACACCGCCGGCCGTCTCGGTATCGACGAGGAGCTGATGCGGCAGGCGGCGGACATCCGTGACGCGGTCCGCCCGGACGAGGTCCTGTTCGTCGTCGACGCGATGATCGGCCAGGACGCGGTCAACACCGCCGAGGCGTTCCGTGACGGCGTCGGCTTCGACGGTGTGGTCCTCTCCAAGCTGGACGGCGACGCGCGCGGCGGTGCCGCGCTGTCCATCGCGCATGTCACCGGCCGCCAGATCATGTTCGCCTCCAACGGCGAGAAGCTGGACGACTTCGACGCGTTCCACCCGGACCGCATGGCGTCCCGCATCCTCGGCATGGGCGACATGCTCAGCCTGATCGAGAAGGCCGAGCAGACCTTCAGCCAGCAAGAGGCCGAGAAGATGGCGGCCAAGCTGGCGAAGGGGCCGAAGGAGTTCACGCTCGACGACTTCCTGGCCCAGATGGAGCAGGTCCGCAAGATGGGCTCCATCTCCAAGCTGCTCGGCATGCTGCCGGGCATGGGCCAGATGAAGGAGCAGATCAACAACCTGGACGAGCGGGACGTGGACCGCACCGCGGCCATCATCAAGTCGATGACCCCCGGTGAGCGCCAGGACCCGAACATCATCAACGGCTCGCGCCGCGCCCGTATCGCGCGTGGTTCGGGTGTCGAGGTGAGCGCGGTGAAGAATCTGGTGGAGCGGTTCTTCGAGGCCCGCAAGATGATGTCCAAGATGGCCCAGGGCGGTATGCCGGGTATGCCCGGGATGCCTGGCATGCCGGGCATGGGCGGCGGTCAGAAGCGCAAGGGCAAGCAGCAGAAGAAGGTCAAGGGCAAGCAGCGCAGCGGCAACCCCATGAAGCGCAAGGCCGATGAGCAGGCGGCCGCCGCGCGCCGTGAGCAGGCGAGCCAGCAGGGCGGCGCGTTCGGCATGCCGGACGGCCAGGGCGACCAGGACTTCGAACTGCCCGACGAGTTCAAGAAGTTCATGGGCTGAGTCCCATGGGGGCGGAGAACCGCCCCGTTCACCGGGCCCCTTGCGCGTACGCCAGGGGCCCGGCGTGTTTCCCGGCCGGAAACGAGCGGTCGGCGGAACGAACGGTCGGCGGAACGAACGGTCAGACGCGCGCGATCAGATAGCGGAAGACGTTCGGCATCCACACCGTCCCGTCCGCCCGTTGGTGCGGATGGAGCGCCTCGGCGATCTCCTTGGCGACCTGCGTCGGATCCGTGGCCCGCTCCGCCGCGTCGAACAGCCCGGTCGACAGCAGCCCGCGCACCGCGCTGTCCAGGTCCGCGTAGCCGAACGGGCAGGCCACCCGGCCCGAGCCGTCGGGCCGCAGCCCGGCCCGCTCGGCCAGCCGCTCCAGGTCGTCCCGGCCGCACGGCCGCCAGCGGGCCGGCGCGCACATCGGATCGGCGAGCCGTGCGCCCACCCGCAGTACGGCCGAGGTGGCGCACCGCTCCGGTGGACCCCATCCGGCGAGCACCACGGCACCGCCGCGCTCGGTGAGCGCCGTGGCCGCCGTGAGCGCGGAGACCGCGGCGTCCATCGCGGCTCCCGGGGCCGACCCCAGGGCGGGCAGCGGTTCGAAGGCGGTCACGACGGTGAACCCCGCCGTCGCCCTGGCGTCCGCCGCCGTCTCCGCGGCCTCCCGCGCCCAGGCGCAGTCCGGGTCGCCCAGCCTCAGCCGCGCCGGGGGCGTGTCCTCGCCCCGCGCTCCGCCCGCGGCCGTCAGCCGCTCCCGCGCCAGGTCCAGCCGGTCCGGGTCGGTGTCGGTCCCGCAGACCGCCGCACCGCGCGCGGCCGCCATGAGGAGGGCCAGCCCCGAGCCGCAGCCCAGGCCCAGCAGTCGGGTCCCGGCGCCGACGTCCAGCCGTTCGTACACGGCCTCGTACAACGGCACCAGCATCCGCTCCTGGATCTCCGTCCAGTCGCGGGTGCGGGTGCCGGGATCCGCGGAGTGCGACGAGGAGGGGTGCGGGCGGTGCCGCCGGACGAGCGTTGATGTCATCGAAAGGGCCCCAATCAGCGAAGAGCGAAGTGCCGTCGTCAGATCCGGTTTCCGTCCGCCGTCGTGCGCTGTGGCGTCCCACCCCCGTAAGCCAGGGAACTCCCCATCCGTGCCCGCGTCCAGAGGTTTCACGGCCGTGCTTGCGTGCCCCCTCCGTGCGCCCCCGCACCCCCGCGCCCCGCCCGGCTCCCGGGGCCACCCCGGCGGCGCCCGGTTCCTTTTCGCCCGATTCACCGTTCCGCGCGCCGCCGCCGTACGATCGGCGCCATGGCGAAAGCTCCCGTACTCACCCCGCGGGCGGAAGACTTCCCCCGCTGGTACCAGGACGTGATCAACAAGGCCGAGCTGGCCGACAACGGCCCGGTGCGCGGCACCATGGTGATCCGGCCGTACGGGTACGGGCTGTGGGAGCGGATGCAGGCGGACATGGACGCCCGTATCAAGGCGACCGGTACGCAGAACGCGTACTTCCCGCTTTTCATCCCGCAGTCGTACCTGACGAAGGAAGCCGATCACGTCGAGGGGTTCGCGCCCGAGCTCGCCGTCGTCACCCACGGCGGCGGCAAGGAGCTGGAGGAGCCGGTCGTCGTCCGGCCGACCTCCGAGACGATCGTCAACGAGTACTTCTCCAAATGGGTGCAGAGCTATCGCGACCTGCCGCTGCTGATCAACCAGTGGGCCAATGTGGTCCGTTGGGAGCTGAGGCCGCGGCTGTTCCTGCGGACGACCGAATTCCTCTGGCAGGAGGGCCACACCGCCCACGCCACCTACGAGGACGCCCGGGACTTCGCGGCCCGTATCCACCGCCACGTCTACGCCGACTTCATGGAGAACGTGCTCGCCATGGACGTCGTGCTGGGCCGGAAGACCGCGGCCGAGCGGTTCGCCGGGGCGCTCAACACCCTCACCCTGGAAGGGATGATGGGCGACGGCAAGGCGCTGCAACTGGGCACCAGCCATGAGCTCGGCCAGAACTTCTCCCGCGCCTTCAACACCCGTTACCTGTCCCGGGAGGGTGAGCAGGAGCTGGTGTGGCAGACCTCCTGGGGCAGCACCACCCGGATGATCGGCGCGCTGGTGATGATGCACGGCGACGATCAGGGCCTGCGGATCCCGCCCCGGCTCGCTCCCGTCCAGGCCGTCGTCATGGCCGTCAAGGGCGATGACGCGGTGGTCGCGCGGGTCCGGGAGGTCGGCGACCGGCTGACCGCGGCCGGGGTGCGGGTGCGCGTCGACGACCGCACGGACACCCCGTTCGGCCGCCGCGCGGTCGACTGGGAGCTCAAGGGCGTACCGGTCCGGGTCGAGATCGGTCCGCGCGACCTGGAGGCCGGCACCGCGACGCTGGCGCGCCGGATCCCGGGCGGCAAGGAGCCGGTGCCCGTCGAGCGGCTCGCCGGGCTGGTGCCGGGCATCCTCGAGGAGGACCAGGCGCTGCTGCTGCGCCAGGCGCGGGACCGCCGTGAGGCGCGGACCACGGACGTGGCGACGATCGCCGAGGCGGCCGAGGCCGCGACCGCGGGCGGCTGGGCCCGGATCCGGTGGGCGGACCTGGGGCCCGAGGGCGAGGCCGCGCTCGCCGCGCAGGCGGTGTCCGTACGCTGTCTGGTCGCCGAGGACGGGTCGGTGCCGGACGCGGACGACACTCCGGGTAACGTCGCCTACGTCGCGCGGGCCTACTGAGGCCGGGCCGGTGCCGCGGAACCGGTACGTACCGGGTTGGTGCCCGCTGGGCGGCTCCTCCGCAGATCGGCGCACCCGCCCTCGTCGCGGCACTCATCGTGAACTGACTGGTACGTGCAAATTATTTGGGATGCCCCGGAATCGGAACACCGGGCCGCTCCGGCTCGTTAGCACGACGTGAGCACGACACCACCTGTTCTCGCCGCAGAGCTGGCGCAGGCGTGGGCCGATATTCAACGGCACCACCCCGAGCTGCCGGATCTCGCCGCGCCCGAATCGCTGATCGGAGAGTCGTCGTCCGCATGTGGCGCCGAGCTCTCCTTCGAACGGCTGCTGCACGAGGCCGTCCATGGCATCGCCGCCGCCCGCGGTGTCCGTGACACCTCGCGCGCCGGCCGCTACCACAACCGCCGGTTCCTGGCGATCGCCGAGGAGCTCGGGCTGGACCATCCCGAGGAGCCACATCCCAGCAGTGGTTTCTCCCTGGTCACGCTGAGTACCGAGGCGAGAAAGCGCTACCGGAACACGATCGAGAGACTCCAGCGCGCCCTCAAGGCACACACCGTCGCGACCACCGCCGACACCTCCCGCACCTTCCGCGGGCCCGCCGCGCGGCACGGTTCCTCCGGCGGCGGCGTCCGGGTCAAGGCCGTGTGCGACTGCGGGCGCAACGTCCGCGTCGTCCCGTCGGTGCTGGCGCAGGCGCCGATCATGTGCGGTGGCTGCGGCAAGCCGTTCCGCATCCCGGAGGCGGTGGCCGCGGTCGGCTGACCGGCGACGGTGTGGCACAATGGTCCGCTGTACTCGACAGTCGACCAGGACCCCTCTCTCCTCCGGCTGGCGCGTCCATCGGGCACTCGGGTACCACAACCCCACGTGGCACTTCGCGTGCTCAACCACGTCAAGACCAGGAGACACCACTCCCGTGGCAGTCAAGATCAAGCTGAAGCGTCTGGGCAAGATCCGTTCGCCTCACTACCGCATCGTCATCGCCGACTCCCGTACCCGCCGTGACGGCCGGGCCATCGAGGAGATCGGCCTGTACCACCCGGTGCAGAACCCGTCGCGCATCGAGGTCGACTCGGAGCGCGCGCAGTACTGGCTGAAGGTCGGCGCGCAGCCGACCGAGCCGGTGCTGGCCATCCTGAAGGTCACCGGCGACTGGCAGAAGTTCAAGGGTCTGCCCGCCCCGGCTCCGATGCAGGTCGCCGAGCCGAAGGCCGACCACCGCGCGCTGTTCGAGGCTGCCGCCAAGGACGCCGGTGACGAGCCGAAGGGTGAGGCGATCACCCAGAAGGCGAAGAAGGCCGAGAAGAAGTCGGACGACGCTGCCGAGGCCGCCGAGTCCACCGCGTCGACCGAGGCCTGAGGATGCTCGAGGAGGCCCTCGAGCACCTGGTGAAGGGCATCGTCGACAATCCCGACGAAGTGCAGGTCGCCTCGCGCAACCTGCGTCGTGGGCGCGTGCTGGAGGTCCGGGTGCACCCCGATGACCTCGGCAAGGTGATCGGCCGCAACGGCCGGACCGCGCGTGCCCTGCGGACCGTCGTGGGCGCCATCGGCGGCCGTGGGATCCGCGTCGACCTGGTCGACGTGGACCAGATCCGCTGAGGCGATCAAAGAGAGCACCGGCACGGGCCGGGGAGGGCCATGGGGCCGTCCCCGGCCCGTGTGTCGTGAAGGGACATCGGACACGTGCAGTTGGTTGTGGCGAGGATCGGCCGAGCCCATGGCATCAAGGGTGAGGTCACCGTCGAGGTGCGTACCGACGAGCCGGAACTGAGGCTCGCCCCGGGCGCCGTGCTGGCCACCGAACCGGCCTCGGCCGGGCCGCTGACCATCGAGACCGGCCGGGTCCACAGCGGCCGGCTGCTGCTGCGCTTCGAGGGCGTCCGGGACCGTACGGGCGCGGAGGCGCTGCGCAACATCCTGCTGATCGCCGAGGTCGATCCGGAGGAAGTCCCCGAGGACCCCGAGGAGTTCTACGACCACCAGCTGATCGACCTCGATGTGGTGACCGTGGACGGCACCGAGGTCGGCCGGATCTCCGAGATCTCCCATCTGCCCTACCACGACCTGCTGATCGTCCGGCGTCCGGACGGCAGCGAGGCGATGATCCCGTTCGTCTCCGAGGTGGTGCCCGAGATCGACCTCGAGGCGCAGCGCGCGGTGATCGACCCGCCGCCGGGACTGCTGGACGAGGCCGAGGCCGAGATCGCCAGTGGCCGCGAGGACGCCTCCCGGGACGGGGACGCCTCCCGGGACGGGGACGCGTCGTCATGAGGCTCGATGTCGTCACGATCTTCCCCGAGTACCTCGAACCGCTGAACGTCTCGCTGGTCGGCAAGGCCCGCGCCCGCGGGCGGCTCGACGTCCGGGTCCACGACCTCCGTTCCTGGACGCACGACCGGCACAACACGGTGGACGACACCCCCTACGGCGGCGGACCGGGCATGGTGATGAAGCCCGGGCCGTGGGGCGAGGCACTGGACTCCGTCCTCGCCTCGGGGGAGGCCGAGGGGCTGGCCGCGCCGGTGCTGGTGGTGCCGACGCCGAGCGGCCGCCCGTTCACCCAGGCGCTGGCCGTGGAGCTGGCCGAGCGCCCCTGGCTGGTCTTCGCGCCCGCCCGCTACGAGGGCATCGACCGGCGGGTGATCGAGGAGTACGGCGAGCGGCTGGAGGTCCACGAGGTCTCCATCGGCGACTACGTCCTGGCCGGCGGCGAGGCCGCGGTGCTGGTGATCACCGAGGCGGTCGCCCGGCTGCTGCCCGGAGTGCTGGGGAACGCCGAATCGCACCGCGACGACTCCTTCGCGCCCGGCGCCATGGCCGATCTGCTGGAGGGGCCGGTGTACACCAAGCCCCCCGAATGGCGTGGCCGTGACATCCCGGAGGTGCTGGTCAGCGGGCACCACGGCAAGATCGCCCGCTGGCGGCGGGACGAGGCGTTCCGCCGCACCAGCGCCAACCGCCCCGATCTGATCGAGCGCTGCGACCCCGCGGCGCTGGACAAGCACGACCGGAAGACCCTGGCGGAACTGGGCTGGGAGGAGCTGCCCGGGGGCGGATTTGGGCGCCGCGACCGGGCCGTGGAAGAATAGGCCGCTGCCGTACGTCCGGGCGCGGCGCCCCTGCCACAGGGGGATCGACGCCCACCCGATGAGGGCGGCACTCCGAATCAGCATCCGAATATGCCGCTGATGACCTGTGGCATCAGCGAGGAAAGCAGACGATCATGTCTCACCTGCTCGACACCGTCGACACCGCGTCGCTGCGCAGCGACCTCCCCACCTTCCGCCCGGGTGACACGGTCAACGTGCACGTGCGCGTCATCGAGGGCAACCGCTCCCGTGTGCAGCAGTTCAAGGGCGTGGTCATCCGCCGCCAGGGTTCCGGCGTGCGTGAGACCTTCACCGTCCGCAAGGTGAGCTTCAGCGTCGGCGTCGAGCGCACCTTCCCGGTGCACACCCCGATCGTGGAGAAGATCGAGGTCGTCACCCGCGGTGATGTGCGCCGTGCGAAGCTGTACTACCTGCGTGACCTCCGCGGCAAGGCCGCGAAGATCAAGGAGAAGCGCGAGAACTGAGTTTTGCGCGACTACTGAGCTACCGCCGGATCATCCGGCCGGGGCGGATAGGCTCTGGCCCGATGGACACCGAAGGACAGCTCGCGGAGCGCGATCGCTCCTCCCGCTCCACCACGGAGCCGGAGGACCGGTCGCGCTCTTCGCATGCGCCGGGTGACGCCGCGGAAGAGACCGCCGCCGCGCCCCGGCCCGCCCGGCGGGCGCTCGGGTGGCTGACCGGAGGCGGGCGCTGGCGGAGGGCGGGAGTGGTCACGGCGCTCAGCGCCGTACTGGTCCTGTTGGTGAGCGGCTGGGTGGTCCAGCCGTTCCTGATCCCCAGCGGCTCGATGGAGAACACCCTGCGACCCGGGGACCGGGTGCTGGTGAACAAGCTCGCCTACCGCTTCGGGGACGATCCGCGGCGCGGCGACGTTGTGGTGTTCGACGGAAACGGTTCCTTCCGCGGCGAGCAGCCGTCGGGGAACCCTGTGACCGGAGCACTGCGCAAGGCCGCCGCCGCGGTCGGACTGGCCGCCCCGGCCGAAACCGACTACATCAAGCGTGTGGTGGGCGTCGGCGGTGACCGGGTCACCTGCTGCGACAAGCGGGGGAGGATCGAGGTGAACGGTCAACCGGTGGACGAGCGCTATCTGCACCCGGGGGACAGCCCCTCGCGCGTGCCGTTCGACATCGTGGTGCCGGAAGGGCGGCTGTGGGTGATGGGGGACCACCGATCCGCCTCCCGCGATTCACGGGACCACCTCGGCGCACCCGGCGGGGGCACCGTCCCCCTGGACCGGGTGATCGGCCGGGCCGACTGGATCGCCTGGCCGGTCGGCCGCTGGTCCCGGCTGGAGCGGCCGGAGACCTTCTCGGCGGTCCCCGGGCCCGGCGCGGAACCGGGCGGCGCGCATGGGTAGCCGCGGACGGCCCCGGTACGGAAAGCGCCGCGCGGGCGCGCCGCCGGGGGCGGATGAGTCGCGTCCGGGGGAGCGTCCCCTGGGCGGGCGTGCCGAGCGGCGCAAGATCCAGCGCCGTATCAAGCGCAGGCGCCGCCGCTCCAAGGCCAAGGAGATACCGATCCTGGTGGGTGTGGCACTGGTGATCGCGCTGGTGCTGAAGACCTTCCTGGTGCAGGCGTTCGTGATTCCGTCCGGGTCGATGGAGCAGACGATCCGCATCGGTGACCGGGTGCTGGTCGACAAGTTCACCCCGTGGTTCGGCTCGAAGCCGGAGCGCGGTGACGTGGTGGTGTTCAAGGACCCCGGCGGCTGGCTGGAGGACGAGCGCAAGCCGCCCAAGGACGATCCGCCGGTCATCAAGCAGGGCAAGCAGTTCCTGACCTTCATCGGTCTGCTGCCGTCGGACGACGAACAGGACCTGATCAAGCGGGTGGTCGGGGTCGGCGGTGACACCGTCGCGTGCTGTGACTCGGGCGGCAAGGTGACGGTCAACGGCACGCCGCTGAACGAACCGTATCTGCACCCGGGGAACGAGCCTTCGCAGCGTCAGTTCAAGGTGACCGTCCCCGAGGGGCGGATCTTCGTGATGGGTGATCACCGCTCCAACTCGGCGGACTCCCGGGTCCATCTGGACGAACCGGGTCAGGGCACCGTCTCGGACGACATGGTGGTCGGCCGCGCGGTGGTGATCGCCTGGCCCTTCGGCCATATGCGCCAGCTGGAGGAGCCGGGAACGTACGCATCGGTGAAGGACGCGCCGGGCGGGGAGACACGGGCGCAGGGCTCGCCGCATAGGCTGTCCCCCATGGATCAGCAAGGAATGGTCCAGCTCCCGACCCCTGCGGAACTCCCGCTCGTTATGGGAGTGGTGGTCCTGCGCCGTTCGTGGAGCAGGCGGCAGTCAGGTGTGAGGAGTGGATGTGGGGGATTTGGCGGTCGGCGCGCGTTCCGGTCACGAAGAGCCCGAGCGGCGACCCGGAGCACGGGGAGACAACCCTGTGAACGGGGACGGGGCGGACACGGCGCCACAGACCGGTGCGCCCGCGGACCGGACCTCGGACGATCCGGCGGGACCGGCCGGATCGGATCGTGCGACCGCGGCGGATCCCTCGGACCGCTCCGGGTCCGCCGAGCCCCAGGACTCCGCGACGGGCACGGAGCGGGAGACGGCCTCCGGGGCGTCCGGCGGCCCTTCCGGGGCCGGGGCCGCACCGGGGGCGAAGCGGGGCACCGCTGACCAGAAGAAGGCGCGCTCGTTCTGGAAGGAGCTGCCGATCCTGGTCGGCATCGCCCTGCTGCTGGCGCTGCTGATCAAGACCTTCCTGGTGCAGGCGTTCTCCATCCCGTCCGACTCGATGCAGAACACCCTGCAGCGGGGCGACCGGGTGCTGGTGGACAAGCTCACCCCGTGGTTCGGCTCGGAGCCGGAGCGCGGTGAGGTGGTGGTCTTCCACGACCCGGGCGGCTGGCTCGGCGAGACGGAGAAGAAGGACTCCGGTCCGGTCGCCGAGGGCATCCAGAAGGCGCTGAGCTTCATCGGGCTGATGCCGTCGGCCGAGGAGAAGGACCTGATCAAGCGGGTCATCGCGGTCGGCGGGGACACCGTCTCGTGCAAGCGCGGCGGCAAGGTCATGGTGAACGGCAAGCCGCTGGACGAGCCGTACATCTTCCCCGGCAACACCCCCTGTGACGAGAAGCCGTTCGGTCCGATCAAGGTGCCCGAGGGCCGGATCTGGGTGATGGGCGACCACCGTCAGGACTCGCTGGACTCGCGCTACCACCAGAACCTGCACCAGGGCACGGTCTCGGTCGACGATGTCGTCGGGCGCGCGATCGTGGTCGCCTGGCCGGTCGACCGCTGGGGCGCGCTGTCGGTGCCGGGCACCTTCGACCAGCCGGGGCTGAGCGCGGCGGCTTCGCTGGCGCCGGCGGCGGGCGGGCTCGCGGGCGCGCTGCCGCTCGTGCTGTGGCGGCGCCGCAGGATGATCGCCAAGGTGCGGCGCAGCGGCTGACCTGGTCCTGCGCCGCTGCCGCGGGGTCTCCCCGCGGCGTCCCGCTGCTGACGCCGGGCGCCTACCGCGGGTAAGGTGCGGTCCCGTGCCCTCGGGCACGGGACCTGATCTTCTGACGTCGGTGGCGCAAGGCGGGAGCACGGGAATGAGCAGACCGGTGGGGGAGGGCAGGTGCGGCAGCCTGCTGTCCGGTGTGGCGGTGGCCCTCGGGTGTGTGCTGTTCCTGGGCGGATTCGCCTGGGGTGCGGTGGTCTACAAGCCGTACACCGTCCCGACCGACTCCATGGCGCCCACCATCGGCAAGGACGACCGGGTGCTGGCACAGCGGATCGACGGCGATGAGGTGCGCCGCGGTGACGTGGTGGTCTTCCAGGACGCCGTCTGGGGCGCGATGCCCATGGTGAAGCGGGTGATCGGCGTCGGTGGCGACAAGGTCGTCTGCTGTGACAAGCAGGGCCGGGTGAGCGTGGACGGCACACCGCTCGACGAGCCCTATCTGGAGAAGAAGGACCAGGGGTCCCTGACCGGCTTCTCCACCACGGTGCCCAGGGGACGGTTGTTCCTGATGGGCGACCACCGCAGCGATTCGCTCGACTCCCGGGTGCACCTCACCGACAGCAGCCGCGGGGCGGTTCCCAGGAGCGCGGTCAGCGCCCGGGTCGACGCCACGGCCTGGCCGATGAGCGGCTTCGGCATGCTGGAGCGGCCGGGGACGTTCGACGGGCTGCCGGGCGGGGTCTCACAGCCGGGGCCGCTGCGGCTGATGGTGATCGCAGTGGTCAGCGGTGCCGTCCTGATCCTGGCGGGAGCGGCGTACGGGCCGATCGCCCGCCGCAGGCGCGCCGGCGCCGTACGGCGCGAGGAGGCGCGTGGGACGGTGACGGCGAGTGGCTGACGGGGCGGCCGGACGGCCGCCGGGCACCGGCGCGGAGGAGCGGCCGCTGCGGCAGGTCGCCCGGGTGGTGCTGCTGGACCCGCGGGACCGGATTCTGCTGCTGCACGGCTATGAACCGGACGATCCCTCCAAGACCTGGTGGTTCACACCCGGCGGCGGTCTGGAGGGCGGGGAGAGCCGGGAGGAGGCCGCACGGCGGGAGCTGGCCGAGGAGACCGGGATCACCGATGTCCGGCTCGGCCCGCTGCTGTGGCGGCGGACCTGCTCGTTCCCCTTCGCGGGGCAGCGCTGGGACCAGGACGAGTGGTACTTCCTGGGGCGCACCGAGCAGACCGGGACCGGGATCGGCGGGGGACTGACGGAGCTGGAGCGGCGCAGTGTGGCCGGGCTGCGGTGGTGGACCGCGGAGGAGCTGGCGGGGGTGGAGGAACCGGTGTACCCGACCCGCCTCCCCGGACTCTTGCGTACGCTGCTCGTCGAGGGACCCCCGAGTGCACCGGTGATCCTGGAGACTGAGCGCGTCTGACGCACAATGGGGGGACGCACGGCTGAAGGGGAACATGCCATGAGCGCCGAGGACCTCGAGAAGTACGAGACCGAGATGGAGCTGAAGCTCTACCGGGAGTACCGAGATGTCGTCGGTCTGTTCAAATACGTGATCGAAACCGAGCGCCGCTTCTATCTGACCAACCAGTACGAGATGCAGGTGCACTCCGTCCAGGGTGAGGTCTTCTTCGAGGTGTCCATGGCCGACGCCTGGGTCTGGGACATGTACCGTCCGGCGCGCTTCGTGAAGCAGGTCCGGGTGCTCACGTTCAAGGATGTGAACATCGAGGAGCTCAACAAGAGCGACCTCGACCTTCCGAGTGGCTGAGTTGTCCACAGGCTGATGCCCCTCCACGGAAATCCTCCAAGATCCCACAATGAGTGACCGAGGAGTCACAGTCGGTGCCGGAGGTGGTGCCGATGAACGCCCGAGGGGCACTGGGCCGCTACGGCGAGGATGTGGCGGTACGACGGCTGGCCGAGGCCGGGATGACCGTTCTGGAGCGCAATTGGCGGTGCCGGGACGGCGAGATCGACATCGTCGCGCTCGACGCCGGAGCGCTGGTGGTGTGCGAGGTCAAGACGCGCCGCGCGGGGTCCTATGAGCATCCGATGGCGGCCGTCAGGGCGGGCAAGGCCGAGAGGCTGAGGCTGCTGGCGGAGCGCTGGCTGGAGCGGCACGGGGGCCCGCCGCCGGGCGGGGTGCGGATCGATCTGGTCGGTGTGGTGCTGCCGCACCGGGGCGCGCCCGTCGTCGAGCACGTGCGGGGGGTGGCCTGATGGGATTCGCCCGCACCTGTTCGGTGGCGCTGGTCGGGGTCGAGGGCGTGGTGGTCGAGGTCCAGGCCGATCTGGAGCCGGGAGTGGCCGCCTTCACCCTGGTCGGGCTGCCCGACAAGAGCCTGGTGGAGAGCCGCGACCGGGTCCGTGCCGCCCTGGTGAACTCGGGGGCCGTCTGGCCGCAGAAGAAGCTCACGGTGGGGCTGAGCCCCGCGTCCGTCCCCAAGGGCGGCAGTGGATTCGACCTGGCGGTGGCCTGTGCGGTGCTGGGCGCGGCGGAGCGGATCGACCCACGGCAGATCGCCGATCTGATGATGATCGGGGAGCTCGGGCTGGACGGCCGGGTGCGTCCGGTGCGCGGGGTGCTGCCCGCGGTGCTCGCGGCCTCCGAGGCGGGCTATCAGCAGGTCGTCGTGCCGGAGCAGACGGCGGCCGAGGCGGCGCTCGTGCCCGGGGTCTCGGTGCTCGGCGTGCGCAGTCTGCGTCAGCTGATCGCGGTGCTGACGGATGAACCGGTGCCCGAGGAGGAGCAGGAGCCGTTCGAGCCGGGACGCCCCGATCCGCTGCTGGCGGGGCTCACCGTGCCGGGCGCGGGCATGGGCACGGGGGTGACCGCGGGGCCCGGGAGCGGGGCGGGCGGTCCCGATCTGGCCGATGTCGCCGGACAGCGGGCCGCCCGCGGCGCCCTGGAGGTCGCGGCGGCGGGAGGGCACCATCTGTTCCTGATCGGACCGCCGGGCGCGGGCAAGACGATGCTCGCCGAGCGGCTTCCCGGACTGCTGCCGCCGCTCACCCGGCAGGAGGCCCTGGAGGTCACCGCGGTCCACTCGATCGCCGGAGTGCTCCCGCCCGGCCAGCCCCTGGTGGACACCCCGCCCTACTGCGCACCACACCATTCGGCCACCATGGCCGCCCTGGTCGGTGGGGGCAACGGCCTGCCCCGGCCCGGTGCGGTCTCGCTGGCCCACCGTGGGGTGCTCTTCCTGGACGAGGCCCCGGAATTCAGCGGTCGGGCCCTGGACGCGCTGCGGCAGCCCCTGGAATCGGGCCATGTGGTGGTGGCCCGCTCCGGAGGCATGATGCGGATGCCGGCCCGCTTCCTGCTGATGCTGGCCGCCAACCCCTGTCCGTGCGGGCGCCACGCCCTCGTGGGTGAGGGCTGCGAATGCACACCCGTGATGGTGCGCCGCTATCAGGCGCGGCTGTCCGGACCGCTGCTGGACCGGGTGGATCTGCGGGTGCACGTCGAGGCGGTCACCCGGGCCGAGCTGACCGGGGCGCACGGCGTGGCCGAGAGCACCGCGTCGGTCGCCGCTCGGGTGCATGAGGCCCGGGAGCGCGCCGCGGCCCGGCTGACGGACACTCCCTGGCGGCTCAACAGCGAGGTCCCGGGCCATGAGCTGCGCACCCGCTGGCAGCCCTGTTCCGGGGCACTGCGCGAGGCCGAGCGGGACATGGAGCGCGGACTGCTCACCGCCCGGGGGCTGGACCGGGTGCTGCGGGTCGCCTGGACCGTCGCCGATCTGGCCGGACACGACCGGCCGCTGGCGTCGGACATCGCCCGGGCGCTCCAGCTGCGCACCGGGGTCAGGCGGGCTGTGCCGGTCGGGGCGGGGGAGCGCTGATGGCCGTGCGTCCGGCCACCGGCGGTCCACCGGATCCGGGAGCGGGGGACGGCCCCGGGGTGGCACACGGCTCCGGGGTGGCGGAGCCGGGAGATCGTCAGGGGGTGAGTGAGGAGGAGCGGCTGGCCCGCGCCGCACTCACCCGCCTGGTGGAACCCGGTGACGCGACGGCGGGGCGCTGGCTGCGCCGGATGGGCCCGGTGGCGCTGCGCCGGGCGCTCAGCGGCCAGGGCCCGCCACCGCCCGGGGCCGGCCGGGAACGGCTGGCCGGATGCGCGCTGCGGGCCGCCGGGCTTGACCCGGCAGCGGACCTCGCCAGGGCCGCCGGGCGCGGTGGACGGTTCCTGTGCCCGGGTGACCGGGAGTGGCCCGGTCAGCTCGATGACCTCGGGGAGACTCGCCCGGTCGGGTTATGGGTGCGCGGGCCGGCCTCCCTGCGGATGTGGGCGCTGCGCTCGGTCGCCCTGGTGGGCGCGCGGGCGTGCAGCGACTACGGCGCCCATGTCGCCGCGACGCTCGCCGCGGGGCTCAGCGAGCGCGGATGGGTGGTGGCCTCCGGAGCGGCGCACGGGGTGGACGGCGCGGCCCACCGCGGGGCGCTCGCGGCGGGCGGCGCCACCATCGCCGTCCTGGCCTCGGGAGTGGATGTCCCCTATCCGCGTGGTCACACCGAGTTGATCGAGCGCATCGCGGAACAAGGTCTGGTGGTGGCGGAGTTGCCGCCCGGAGCGCATCCCACCCGCAGCCGCTTCGTGCTCCGCAACCGGGTCATCGCCGCGCTGACCCGCGGCACGGTGGTGGTCGAGGCCCAGTACCGCAGCGGTTCCCTGGTCACCGCGCGCCGGGCCCGGGATCTCGGCCGCTTCACCATGGGTGTACCGGGGCCGGTCACCAGCGGGCTCTCCGCCGGAGTGCATGAACTGCTGCGCGGTGAGGCCGTGGTGGTCACCGACGCCGATGAAGTGGCCGAGCTGATCGGAGGCATCGGCGAGCTCGCCCCGGAGAAGAGGGGCCCGCTCGTCGAGCGGGACCTGCTCGATCCCGTGACGGCACGGGTGCTGGAAGCGTTGT
The DNA here is from genome assembly GCF_056431485.1 of Streptomyces sp. NPDC045899. Lineage (NCBI taxonomy): Bacteria > Bacillati > Actinomycetota > Actinomycetes > Kitasatosporales > Streptomycetaceae > Streptomyces > Streptomyces sp. NPDC045899. The sequence continues at coordinate 75,536 of NZ_JBWKKP010000020.1, read as the reverse complement.
CGGCACAGGGTGGCAACGACCTGCGGGAGGTGGCCCGGGAATCCGGGTCCGGCTGCGACGAGACCCTGAGCCGGCTCTATGAGCTGCTCGCTTTGGGATTCGTCGAACGCCGTGGCGATCGCTGGGAGTTGGTCCCTCCGGCGCGTCGGAACGGCAGCGTACGGCGAGGCGGTCCCCCGAATCGGGGCAATCGGGTGAAAGGGTTGGGGCGATGACCGTATCCGCACACCGCCGAGCCGACAGCCTTTGCATACCACGATGGTCCGATCACGCTACGCTCACAGGGTTTCCGGCGGAAGCGCACGTCCTCACCCATGTCATGGCAGAACGGCTCAAGGCGACGAATGCCCCAGCACATCTCCGGGTCTGACCGCACGGCGCCGACCGCTGCCCACGGCGCGGTGCGGCCGGCCGCACCGTCTTCGCTCGACGAGCTGTGGCGGTCGTACAAGACCACGGGCGACGGCCGGCTGCGGGAGCAGCTGATCCTGCACTACTCGCCCCTGGTGAAATATGTGGCCGGGCGGGTCAGCGTGGGCCTGCCCTCCAATGTCGAACAGGCGGACTTCGTCTCGTCCGGCGTCTTCGGACTCATCGACGCCATCGAGAAGTTCGACCCCGAGCGGTCCATCAAGTTCGAGACCTACGCGATCACCCGGATCCGGGGCGCGATGATCGACGAACTCAGGGCGCTGGACTGGATCCCGCGCTCGGTCCGCCAGAAGGCCAGGGCGGTCGAGCGGGCATACGCCACTCTCGAGGCGGCGCTGCGCCGCACCCCCTCGGAGGCCGAGGTGGCCGCCGAGATGGACATCGGCCTGGATGAACTGCACGGGGTCTTCAGCCAGTTGTCCCTGGCCAATGTGGTCGCCCTGGAAGAGCTGCTGCACGTCGGCGGTGAGGGTGGCGACCGGCTCAGCCTCATGGACACCCTCGAGGACACCGCCGCGGACAACCCCGTCGAGGTGGCCGAGGACCGTGAGCTGCGCAGACTGCTCGCCCGCGCCATCAACACCCTTCCCGAACGGGAGAAGACCGTGGTCACCCTCTACTACTACGAGGGCCTCACCCTCGCCGAGATCGGCCAGGTCCTCGGGGTCACGGAGAGCCGGGTCAGCCAGATCCACACCAAGTCGGTGCTCCAGCTGCGGGCGAAACTCGCCGACGTCGGACGCTGAATCGTCCCTCCACCATCGCCTCCGCGGCGGCCTTTTTCGTACAGTGGTCGGGTGCCCAGGATTCGAGCGGCCTCAGTGGCCGAGCACCGGACGATGCAGCGCGGCGCCCTGCTGGAGGCCGCCCGCTCCCTGTTGTCCGAGGGTGGTACGGAGGCGTTGACCTTCCCCGCCCTCGCCGAGCGCACGGGCCTCGCGCGGTCCTCCGTCTATGAATACTTCCGCTCCCGCGCGGCCGTGGTCGAGGAGCTGTGCGCCGTCGACTTCCCGGTCTGGGCCGCCGAGGTCGAGGCCGCCATGGAGCGGGCCGACACCCCCGAAGTGAAGATCGAAGCGTATGTCCGACAGCAGCTGGCGCTCGTCGGCGACCGCCGCCACCGGGCCGTGGTGGCCATCTCGGCCGGTGAGCTGGACGCCGGAGCCCGGGAGAAGATCCGCGCCGCGCACGGTGGGCTGATCGCCATGGTGGTCGAGGCCCTCGGCGCCCTGGGCCACCAGCAGCCCCGGCTGACGGCCATGCTCCTCCAGGGGGTCGTGGACGCGGCGGTCCGCCGTATCGAGCTCGGCGCGGCCGAGGACCCCGAGGCGATCACTGAGGCCGCGGTCGCCATGGCCCTGAACGGCGTCGCCCGCCACTGACCCGCGCGGCCGCGCGGCGGCCCGCCCGTACCCCGCTGCGGCGTCCGTCGCCTGGCCGCAGACGGCAGTGGGCCCAGGCGGAGGCCGCGGCCAGGAGTGTGGCCGGCAGGAGGCCGGCCCATCCGGCGGGGGAGATCGCCGCGGCGGGCGCCGGGGCGTCCGGGACGCCGAACACCGGAAGCAGACGGGACGGCCCGCCGCGCAGCATCCACGGCGGCAGCAGCGACAGCGGGTCGAGATAGCGGTCCCCGCGCCGCAGCCCCCAGTGCAGACAGCCTTCCGGACAGTGGAAGGGCCCCGGCCGCACCACCCCGACCACCTGTCCGGCCGCGACGCGCTCGCCCTTCTTCACCAGCGCGCGCACCGGCTCATAGGTCGTCCGCAGGGGAGGTGTGCCGGTCCCGGACAGTTCGATGGTGAGCACCTCGCGGCCCGCGACCGGACCGGCGAACGTCACGCGCCCCGCGGCCGCCGCCCGCACCCGCTGCCCCGCGCGCGCCGCGAGATCGACACCGCGGTGCCCGGCGGCCCACGGCACCGGAGGTGGCCGCCAGCCCCTCAGTACGGTGGGCCGCGCCGCTCCCGGACCGTCCACCGGCCACGCCCGCCCGCCCTCACCGTGATCATCGGCGGGCCCGTCCCGCCCCGGAGCGTGGTCGGCGGGAACCGCTCGCCCGAGACCACTCCCCGGCGTCCCGTGCCCGGCCGGGGCGGCCACCGAATCCGAGCCCGAATCCGAGCCCGAATCCCAGCCCGAATCCGAGCCCGAATCCGCGACCGCTCCCGGCCCCATCGCCCTCCCCGGCGCCGGGCCGGAGGCGGCCGCCGCCGCGGGCCACCACATCAGGACGCACAGGGCGAGCGCCCACCACACCACAAGCCTTCGCATGCCTCCCACCGTGTCCCGGGAACCCGGATCGGGTGGATCATGGATCGGATCCGGGTACTACTCACTGGTTGTGGACAGCGCCGTCACCCGGCACCGCACCGGTCCCGTACACTTCTTATGGCGATCCGGGTCACCGGATCGACTTCGCACGCCCCGCCACCGGTGCCCCGATCTCCCATCGGACAGCACGGCGGCCGCGCCCCTCGGTCCTCGGACGAGCCCCTCAAGGCCCCGTCCGTGGCAGGCGCGCCGGGGCGTCAGGCGCGGCGGCCGCCCGGTCACCGCGGAACCGAGTACCTCAAGGAGTACGGCCATGGCCGTCGTCACGATGCGGGAGCTGCTGGAGAGCGGCGTCCACTTCGGGCACCAGACCCGCCGCTGGAACCCGAAGATGAAGCGCTTCATCTTCACCGAGCGCAACGGCATCTACATCATCGACCTGCTCCAGTCGCTGTCGTACATCGACCGCGCCTACGAGTTCGTCAAGGAGACCGTCGCGCACGGCGGCTCCATCATGTTCGTCGGCACGAAGAAGCAGGCGCAGGAGGCCATCGCCGAGCAGGCGACCCGCGTCGGCATGCCGTACGTCAACCAGCGCTGGCTGGGCGGCATGCTCACCAACTTCTCGACCGTCTACAAGCGTCTGCAGCGCCTGAAGGAGCTCGAGCAGATCGACTTCGAGGATGTGGCCGCCTCCGGCCTCACCAAGAAGGAGCTCCTGGTCCTCTCCCGCGAGAAGGCCAAGCTGGAGAAGACCCTCGGCGGTATCCGCGAGATGCAGAAGGTGCCGAGCGCCGTCTGGATCGTGGACACCAAGAAGGAGCACATCGCCGTCGGTGAGGCGCGCAAGCTCCGGATCCCGGTCGTCGCGATCCTCGACACCAACTGCGACCCCGACGAGGTCGACTACAAGATCCCGGGCAACGACGACGCGATCCGCTCCGTCACCCTGCTCACCCGCGTGATCGCCGACGCCGTCGCCGAGGGCCTCATCGCCCGCTCCGGCGTCGCCACCGGTGACGAGAAGGCCGACAAGGCCGCGGGCGAGCCGCTGGCCGAGTGGGAGCGTGACCTGCTCGAGGGCGAGAAGAAGGCCGACGAGCCCGAGGCTGCCAAGCCGGCCGAGGCCGCCGGCGAGGAGCCGGCCGAGGCTGCCGCCGACAAGCCCGCCGAGGCTGCCGCCGAGAAGCCGGCCGAGGCTGCTGCCGAGACCCCGGCCGCGGGCGCCGAGCAGGGCTGATCCACGCAGACGGTGTACGACGGCGGGGGATGGTGCGCAGGCGCCGCCCCCGCCGTTCACCCGTAGAGCTTTCGACTTTCGAGAAGAGATTCACAGATCATGGCGAACTTCACCGCCGCTGACGTCAAGAAGCTCCGTGAGCTGACCGGCGCCGGCATGATGGACTGCAAGAAGGCGCTGGACGAGGCCGAGGGCAACGTCGACAAGGCCGTCGAGATCCTGCGCGTCAAGGGCCAGAAGGGCGTGGCCAAGCGCGAGAGCCGCAGCGCCGAGAACGGTGCCGTCGTCTCCCTGATCGCCGACGACAAGACCTCCGGCGTCCTGGTCGAGCTGAAGTGCGAGACCGACTTCGTGGCCAAGGGCGACAAGTTCGTCGCCGTCGCCGACGCGATCGCCGCGCACGTCGCCAAGACCTCCCCGGCCGACCTGGAGACGCTGCTCGCCTCCGAGATCGAGTCCGGCAAGACCGTCCAGGCGTTCGTGGACGAGGCCAACGCCACCCTCGGCGAGAAGATCGTCCTCGACCGCTTCGCGCAGTTCTCCGGCGGCTACGTCGCCGCGTACATGCACCGCACCAGCCCGGACCTGCCCCCGCAGGTCGGCGTCCTGGTCGAGCTGGACAAGGAGAACGCCGAGGTCGCCAAGGACATCGCGCAGCACATCGCCGCCTTCGCGCCGAAGTTCCTCAGCCGCGACGCGATCTCCGCCGAGACCGTCGAGAACGAGCGCCGGGTCGCCGAGGCCACCGCTCGCGAGGAGGGCAAGCCCGAGGCCGCCCTGCCGAAGATCGTCGAGGGTCGCGTCACCGGCTTCTTCAAGGAGAACGTCCTGGTCGACCAGGCGTTCGCCAAGGACAACAAGAAGACCGTCCAGAAGGTTCTGGACGAGGCCGGTGTCTCGCTGAAGCGCTTCGCCCGTTTCCGCGTCGGCGTCTGAGCCGAGCAGCGAATGACCGGCGACCCCGATAGGGTCGTAGGCAGCCAACCGTCAACCGGTCGGCCGCAGATGTGACGAGGAGGCCATTGCCGCAGAGGTCGTACCAGGACCGTCCGGCAATGGCCTTCTTCGTATGTGCACGAGGAGATCTCCAATGAATCACGGCGCGGACGCCAAACAGGCCGCCGACGACAAGCACGCGCGCGGCACAGCCCCACATGGCCGGTTCCTGCTGAAGCTGTCCGGCGAGGCGTTCGCCGGAGGCGGGGGACTCGGTGTCGACCCCGATGTCGTGCACGCCATCGCGCGCGAGGTGGCCGCCGTGGTCCGGGACGGCGCGGAGATCGCGATCGTCATCGGCGGCGGCAACTTCTTCCGCGGGGCGGAGCTCCAGCAGCGCGGGATGGACCGGGCGCGCTCGGACTACATGGGCATGCTCGGCACGGTCATGAACTGCCTGGCGCTCCAGGACTTCCTGGAGAAGGAGGGCATCGACTCCCGGGTCCAGACCGCCATCACCATGGGCCAGGTCGCGGAGCCGTACATTCCGCTGCGGGCGGTGCGCCACCTGGAGAAGGGGCGCGTGGTCATCTTCGGCGCGGGCATGGGCATGCCGTACTTCTCCACGGACACCACCGCCGCCCAGCGCGCCCTGGAGATCGACGCCGAAGCCCTGCTCATGGGCAAGAACGGGGTCGACGGGGTCTATGACTCCGACCCGGCCCGCAATCCGGACGCGGTGAAGTTCGACGCGCTGGAGTACGGCGAGGTGATCACCCGCGATCTCAAGGTCGCCGACGCCACCGCGATCACCCTGTGCCGCGACAACAAGCTGCCGATCCTGGTGTTCGAACTCCTTGCCGAGGGCAACATCGCGCGTGCGGTGAAGGGTGAGAAGATCGGCACGCTCGTGAGCGACCAGGGCTCCCGGGCCTGACGGCTCGAACGGGGGATGGACAACGGCCTGCCGGTCGGACACCGTGCAGGAGAAGACGCACGCAGGGGCGAGGCTCTGCCTACGGATAACACCAGGAGCAAGTGGTGATCGAAGAGATCCTCCTCGAGGCCGAGGAGAAGATGGAGAAGGCCGTTGTGGTCGCCAAGGAGGACTTCGCCGCGATCCGCACCGGGCGTGCGCACCCGGCGATGTTCAACAAGATCGTGGCGGACTACTACGGTGCGCTGACGCCGATCAACCAGCTGGCGTCGTTCTCGGTGCCGGAGCCGCGGATGGCCGTGGTGACCCCGTTCGACAAGAGCGCGCTGCGCAACATCGAGCAGGCGATCCGCGACTCCGACCTTGGCGTCAACCCCAGCAACGACGGCAATATCATCCGGGTGGTGTTCCCGGAGCTCACCGAGCAGCGCCGCAAGGAGTTCATCAAGGTCGCCAAGGGCAAGGGCGAGGACGCGAAGATCTCGATCCGCAGCGTCCGCCGCAAGGCCAAGGAGTCCATCGACAAGCTGATCAAGGACGGCGAGGTCGGCGAGGACGAGGGCCGGCGCGCCGAGAAGGAGCTCGACGACACCACCGCGAAGTACGTCGCGCAGGTGGATGAGCTGCTCAAGCACAAGGAAGCCGAGCTGCTCGAGGTCTGATGAACGACTCTTCCTGGGGGGCCCCGCCGCGCGCCGGACTCTGGGGTCCCGCCGATCAGGGCACCTCCCCCGGCTACGGCTGGGAGGTGCCCCCTTCTTCGGCGGGTCCCGTGCACGAGGTGGGCGAAGCGGCGCACACTCGCCCCATGCCCACCGTGCCGCACGCAGGCGGCGAACCCGGCGATGCCGCCGACCGTGACCGGGGGGCCGCCGGACCGGGCGGTCCCCTCTTCCGCGACGAGCGGGAGCGGCGGCCCGGCCCCGGGCAGCCCGCCGGGCGTCCTCCGACGCCTTCCGGCCCCGCACCCGATCCGGCGCGCTCCGACGGCGCGCGGAGCACCGGTGGCGGGCAGGCGAAGAAGAGCGCGGGCCGGAACCTGCGTGCCGCGATAGGGGTGGGCGTCGGCCTCGGTGTGGTCATCGTGGCCTCGCTCTTCATCTACAAGCCCGTGTTCATCGGCGTCATAGCGGTCGCCGTGGTCGTCGGGCTCTGGGAGCTGACCTCACGGCTGGCCGAGCGCAAGGACATCCGGGTGCCGCTCGCGCCGCTCGCCGTCGGCGGCGTCGCCATGGTCGTCGCGGGATATGTGCGCGGCGCCCAGGGCGCCTGGGTGGCGGTGGCGCTCACGGCCCTCGCGGTGCTGGTGTGGCGGATGACCGAACCGCCGGACAACTACCTCAGGGACGTCACGGCCGGTGTCTTCGCCGCCTTCTACGTACCGTTCCTCGCCACCTTCGTGGCCCTCATGCTCGACACCGACGACGGTGCGTGGCGGGTGCTCATCTTCCTGCTGCTGACCGTGGTGAGCGACACCGGCGCCTACGCGGTCGGCTGGCGCTTCGGCAAGCATCCGCTCGCGCCGCGGATCAGCCCGGGGAAGACCCGTGAGGGGCTGATGGGCGCGGTGGCGTTCGCCATGGTCGCGGGCGCGCTGTGCATGCAGTTCCTGATCGACGGCGGCGCGTGGTGGCAGGGGCTGCTGCTCGGCCTGGCCGTCGCGGTCAGCGCGACCCTCGGTGACCTCGGTGAATCCATGATCAAGCGCGATCTGGGCATCAAGGACATGGGCAAGCTGCTGCCCGGCCACGGCGGGATCATGGACCGGCTGGATTCGCTGCTGCCCACCGCGCCGGTGGTGTGGCTGCTGCTGGTGATCTTCGTCGGCGGAGGCTGACCGCCCCCGCCGAGCGGCCCCGCGCCCCGGGCGGCGCGGGGCCCTTCGTACGTCTGCGACACTGGGTGAACCATGCCTAAGCCCGGAGAACTCACTTTCGTCGCGCCGCGCGGGGCCAAGAAGCCCCCGCGGCACCTTGCCGACCTCACCCCCGCCGAGCGCCGCGAGGCCGTCTCGGCCCTGGGGGAGAAGCCCTTCCGGGCCGGTCAGGTGTCGCGCCACTACTTCGCGCGGTACACCGACGATCCGGCCCAGTGGACGGACATCCCCGCCGCCTCGCGCGAGAAGCTGGCCGGCGAGCTGCTCCCGGAACTGATGAGCGTGGTGCGTCACATCAGCTGTGACGACGACACGACCCGCAAGACCCTGTGGCGGCTGTTCGACGGCACGCTCGTGGAGTCCGTGCTGATGCGCTACCCGGACCGGGTCACCATGTGCATCAGCTCACAGGCGGGCTGCGGGATGAACTGCCCGTTCTGCGCCACCGGCCAGGCGGGTCTGGACCGCAATCTGTCCACCGCCGAGATCGTGCACCAGATCGTCGACGGGATGCGGGCCCTGCGGGACGGTGAGATCCCCGGCGGTCCGGCCCGGCTGTCCAACATCGTCTTCATGGGCATGGGCGAGCCGCTGGCCAACTACAACCGGGTGGTCGGTGCCATCCGCAGGCTCACCGACCCCGAGCCGGACGGTCTTGGCCTGTCCCAGCGCGGGATCACCGTCTCCACCGTCGGGCTGGTTCCGGCGATGCTGCGCTTCGCCGACGAGGGCTTCAAGTGCCGGCTCGCGGTCTCCCTGCACGCCCCCGACGACGAGCTGCGCGACACCCTCGTTCCGGTCAACACCCGCTGGAAGGTCCGCGAGGTCCTGGACGCCGCGTGGGAGTACGCGGAGAAGTCCGGCCGCCGGATCTCCATCGAGTACGCCCTGATCAAGGACATCAACGATCAGGCGTGGCGGGCCGATCTGCTCGGGCGGCTGCTCAAGGGCCGCCGGGTGCACGTCAACCTCATCCCGCTCAACCCCACGCCCGGCTCCAAGTGGACGGCCTCCCGTCCCGAGGACGAGAAGGCGTTCGTGGCGGCCCTGGAGGCGCACGGTGTGCCGGTGACCGTCCGGGACACCCGGGGGCAGGAGATCGACGGGGCCTGCGGGCAGCTGGCGGCCACGGAGCGCTGAACGGCGGCTGATACGGTGCCTTCGCGAAACATCGCACCGTCGTACAAATGAACATTCCGACAGGGGAGCGCCCAGGGCGCTGAGAGTGCGGCACGGCCGCAGACCCTCGGACCTGATCCGGGTCATACCGGCGTAGGGAGTCAGCATCAGCATGAACAGCCACCTCCGGCGTGCCATCGGCACGGCCCTCCTCGGTTCGCTCGGCCTCATAGCCCTCGCGGGCTGCGGTGAGGACTCCGGGGGCTCCGGCGGCGCCGATTCCAAGACCGTCACCCTGGTCTCGCACAACTCCTTCGCGGTCTCCAAGGCGGTGCTCGCGGAGTTCACCGAGAAGACCGGCTACAAGGTGCGCAGACAGACCGGCGGCGACGCGGGCTCGGCCGTCAACCAGGCCATCCTGTCCAAGGACCACCCGCAGGGCGATGTCTTCTTCGGTGTCGACAACACCCTGCTCTCCCGCGCCCTCGACCACGACCTGTTCACGCCGTACCGGGCCAAGGGCCTGGACAAGGTCCCGGCCGCGTTCCAGCTGGACGCCGGCCGGCACCGTGTCACCCCGGTCGACTACGGCGACATCTGCGTCAACTACGACCGCGCGTACTTCGCCGAGAAGAAGCTGGCGCCGCCGCGGACCTTCGCGGACCTCACCAAGCCCGCCTACAAGAACCTGCTGGTCACCGAGAACGCGGCCACGTCCTCCCCCGGACTCGGCTTCCTGCTCGGCACCGCCGCCCGGTACGGCGACGAGGGCTGGAAGGGCTACTGGAAGAAGCTGCGGGCCAACGGGGTCGAGGTCGTCGACGGCTGGGAGCAGGCGTACTTCGACCGCTTCTCCGGCGGTGGCAAGGGCGACAAGCCGCTCGTCGTCTCCTACGCGTCCAGCCCGCCCGCCGGGGTGGCGGACCTCAAGACCAAGCCCGCCAAGGCTCCGACCGGGGTGGCCACGGGAACCTGTTTCCGGCAGGTGGAATTCGCCGGGCTGCTGAACGGCGCGTCCAACACCAAGGGCGGCAAGGCGCTGCTGGACTTCCTGCTGAGCAAGCGGTTCCAGGGGGACGTCCCGCTGAGCATGTACGTCAACCCGGCGCGCGAGGACGTCAAGCTGCCGGAGCTCTTCGCCCGGTACGGGGTCGAGATCGCCGACCCGGCGACCCTCTCCCCGCAGAAGATCGCCAAGAACCGTGAGCCGTGGGTCAAGGCATGGTCCTCGCTCGTCCTGTAGGAACCGGCCCCGAGAAGACCGCCGGGGGCACCGGGAGCGCCGGGGCCGCCGGGGAGTCCCGGGAGGACAGGCCGCCGCGCGATCCGCGCGGTGCGGCGCTGCGGCTGGCCCTGATGGCCGTGCCCCTCGCCTTTTTCGGGATCTTCTTCGCCTATCCGGTGGCCGCCATCGTCACCCGGGGCCTGCGCACCGACGGCCGGTGGCGGTTCGGCCGGATCCCGGAGGTGGTGAGCGACCCGGCCGTGGTGGACGTCCTGTGGTTCACCGCCTGGCAGGCCGCCGCCTCCACCGCCCTCACCCTGCTGATCGCCCTTCCCGGCGCGTATGTCTTCGCCCGCTTCGCCTTCCCCGGCAAGGGGCTGCTGCGCGCCGTGGTCACCGTGCCGTTCGTCCTGCCGACCGTCGTCGTCGGCTCCGCGTTCCTGGCGCTGCTGGGCCGTGGCGGACTGCTGGACGAGCTGTGGGGGGTGCGGCTGGACACCTCGGTCTGGGCGATCCTCCTCGCCCACGTCTTCTTCAACTACGCCGTGGTGGTACGGACCGTGGGCGGGCTGTGGGCCCAGCTCGACCCGCGCCAGGAGGAGGCCGCGCGGATGCTCGGCGCGAGCCGTCTGAGCGCATGGCGGCGGGTCACCCTGCCCGCGCTGGCGCCCGCCGTGGCCGCCGCCGCCCTGATGGTCTTCCTCTTCACCTTCACCTCCTTCGGGGTGGTGCAGATCCTCGGCGGCCCGCACTACGCCACCTTGGAGGTGGCGATCTACCGGGAGACGGCGCAGCTGCTCGACCTGCCGACCGCGGCCGTGCTCAGCCTCGTCCAGTTCGCCGCGGTCGGCGGTGTCCTGGCCCTGCACGCGTGGACCGTCCGGCGCAGGGAGGGCGCGCTGCGGCTGGTCGATCCGGCCCGCACCGCCCGCCGCCCCCAGGGCGCGGCGCAGTGGGCACTGCTGGGAAGCGTGCTGGCGGTCGCCGCGCTGCTGATCCTGACCCCGCTCGCGGTGCTGGTGGAACGCTCGCTCAACGGGCCCGACGGTTACGGCTTCGACTCCTACCGGGCGCTCCGGTCGGCGGCCGACAGCGGCGGCACGTTCTTCGTGGCCCCCCTGGAGGCTGTCGGGAACTCCCTGCGGTACGCGGTCGTCGCCACCGTCATCGCCCTGGTCGTGGGCGGCCTCGCGGCCGCCGCCCTCACCCGGCGGGCGGGCAGGCTGGTGCGGGGCTTCGACGCGCTGCTGATGCTCCCGCTGGGCACCTCCGCCGTCACCGTCGGCTTCGGCTTCCTCATCGCCCTGGACGAGCCGCCGCTGGATCTGCGCGCCTCCTGGATGCTGGTGCCGCTGGCGCAGGCCCTGGTGGGTGTGCCGTTCGTGGTGCGGACCATGCTGCCGGTGCTGCGGGCGGTGGACCACCGGCTGCGCGAGGCCGCGGCCGTGCTGGGCGCCTCCCCGCTGCGCGTCTGGCGGGAGGTGGACCTGCCGTTGGTGGGACGGGCGCTGGCGGTGGCGGCCGGCTTCGCGTTCGCGGTGTCGCTGGGCGAGTTCGGGGCGACGGTGTTCATCTCCCGGCCCGACCAGCCGACCCTGCCGGTGGCAGTCGCCCGCTTCCTGGGCCGCGCCGGTGAACTCAGCTACGGCCAGGCGATGGCCCTGAGCACGATCCTCATGCTGGTCTGCGCCGCGTCCCTGGTGGCGCTGGAACGCATCCGCACCGACCGTTCCGGGGAGTTCTGAATGACACTGCTGCGCTGTGACGGGGTGTCGGTCAGGTTCGGCCGTCATGACGCCCTGGCCGCCGTGGACCTGGCGGTCGCCGAGCACGAGACGGTGTGCGTGCTCGGGCCGAGCGGCAGTGGCAAGTCCACCCTGCTGAGGGTGGTGGCCGGGCTCCAGCGCGCCGACGCGGGACGGGTGTGGCTCGCGGGCCGCGACCAGACCGGCGTCCCCGCGCACCGGCGCGGCGTGGGCCTGATGTTCCAGGACCACCAGCTCTTCCCGCAGCGCGACGTCGGCGGCAACGTCGCCTTCGGCCTGCGGATGCGCCGGACCGGGCGTACGGAGACCGAGCGCACCGTCGCCGAACTGCTGGACCTGGTCGGGCTGCCCGGTGCCCAGCGGCGCGCCGTCGACTCGCTGTCCGGCGGTGAGCAGCAGCGGGTGGCGCTGGCCCGCGCCCTGGCCCCGCGGCCCCGGCTGCTGATGCTCGACGAGCCGCTGGGCCAGCTCGACCGCGGGCTGCGCGAGCGGCTGGTGGTCGAACTGCGCGAGCTCTTCGGCCGGTTGGGCACCACCGTGCTCGCGGTCACCCACGACCAGGGGGAGGCGTTCGCGCTCGCCGACCGGGTGGTGGTGATGGACCGCGGCCGGATCGCGCAGAGCGGTACCCCGCTGGAGGTGTGGCAGCGGCCCGTGAGCGAGTTCGTCGCCCGCTTCCTCGGCTTCGACAACGTGGTCGGGGCGACCGTGCGGGACGGCGTCGCCGAAACCCCCTGGGGCAGGCTGCCGGTACCGTCCGGCACCCGGCCCGGAGCGTGCCGGCTGCTGGTCCGCCCCGCCGGGGTGCGGCTGACCGGGCCCCGGGACGGGCTGGAGTGCACGGTGGCCGCGCGCACCTTCCGCGGGGACCACGTGGCGCTCGTTCTCCGGCCGTCGACAAGCGACGCCCCCCGCCTGGAGGCGTCCTGCGCGCTGCGCGACGCCCCCGGGACGGGGGACCGGGTCGGGGCCGTCTTCGAGGCGGCGGAGGTCGTGGTGCTGGAGCGGGACGGCTGACGCCCGCCCCGCCCCTCAGCCCCGCAGTGCCGCCAGCGCGTCCGGCGCCTCGTCCACCGAATCCACCAGCGCGATGCGGGACTTCATCGGCCGGCCCTCCGCGAGGGCTTCCAGCAGCGGCCACGTCGGCAGCCGCCGCGTCCAGTGGTCGCGGTCCACGAGCACCATCGGGGTCGGCTCACCGCGCGACTCGTAGTAGTTCGGCGTGGCGTTGTCGAAGATCTCCTGAACGGTCCCGGCCGCGCCCGGCAGGAAGACCACGCCCGCGGTGGACCGCGCCAGCAGGCCGTCCTCACGGGTGGCGTTGGCGAAGTACTTCGCGATGTGCGACGCGAACGCGTTCGGCGGCTCATGGCCGTAGAACCAGGTGGGGATGCCGACCGAGGTGCCGCCCTCCGGCCAGCGCTCCCGCACCGCGAACGCCATCTCGGCCCAGGTGCCGATGGACGGGCTGAACGACGGTGCCTTGGCGAGGAGTTCCAGTGCCTCGTCCAGCATCGGGTCGGCCAGCGGTGCCGCGTAGGCGCCCAGGTTGGCTGCCTCCATGGCGCCCGGACCGCCGCCGGTGGCGACCGTCAGCCCCGCCCGGGCCAGGGTGCGGCCGAGCCGGGCGGCGCCCGCGAAGCCGTCCGATCCGCGCTCCAGCGCGTGGCCGCCCATCACCCCCACCACCGGGGCGCCGACGAGGAGTTCGTCGAGGGCGTCGGAGACCGCGTCGTCGTGGACGGCGCGCAGCATCGAGCCGAAGATGTCGCCGTCGGCCCTGGTCCGCTGGAACCAGGTGTAGGCCAGCGCGTCCGGCGTGCCCTCGTAACCCTCCGCGGCCAGGCCCTCGAACAGCTCCGCCGCGGAGTAGAGCGTGCCGCGGTACGGATCGAACGGCAGGTCCGGCACCGGCGGGAAGACCAGCGCGCCCCCGGCCCGCACCTTCGCCGCGGCCTCGGGGTCCATCGGACAGCCCAGGAAGACGGCCTCCGCGCTCCCGGTGGAGAGCAGCGCGGAGGTACGGTCCGTCAGATCGACGGACTGGACCCGGAAACCGGCCAGCGTGCCGCGCGCCACGACCCGGTCGAACTCCTCGAGGGATTCGATCTCCCGGTCGGGCGCGGTGGAGGAAGCGTCATCGGTCTGCATCGCGACATGCTAATCACACCGCGCCGGACCGTCTGCTTCCGCGATCACACCCCCGCCCCGGCGGTGCCACCGGTCTCAGTGGCTCATCGGCATCGTGGTGAGATGCGCCACCGCCCACGTCAGCGGGGACAGCACCGCCACCAGGGCCGCCGCGCGCACCGCGGCGGCGCCCCGCAGCAGCCGGGCCGGCGCGCCCAGGCGCAGCAGGGCGTCGGTGGTGCGCCGCCGCGCCGCCCGCGCCTCCAGCGCCGCCGTGACGGTGGTGGCCAGCGCGCACACCACGACCAGCGCCGCTCCCAGGACGGTGAGCGGGCCGAGCAACTGGTCCCCGGAGCGTCCGGAGCCGGTGCCGTCCAGCCGCGCCACGGCGTACCCGGAGGAGGCGATCGCGCACAGCACCCCGACCGGGCGGCCGATCAGCCCGGCCTCCTGCTGGAGGAGGCGCCCCGCCAGCAGCCGCAGCGCGCCGGGCCGCCCGACAGCCAGCAGCCGGCCGCACAGATGGGTCAGTCCCGGTCCGGCCAGCACCAGCCCGGCCATGGTCAGCGCCCAGCCGCCCACCACTCCGGGCGGGGTGTCGCCCAGCCCTCCGGGCAGCTGGAACAGGGCGTCATGACGGGGTGCCGCACCGCTGCCCGCGTACGCCTCCAGCGCCAGCCCGGCCGCCGTCAGGGCGATGCCCCAGGGCAGACCGGAGGTCGAGCGGTCCGGGAGCGGCCCGACCGCGCCGGTGGCGACCGGCGGCACGGTGCTCCGCCGGGCCTCGGCGGCGGTCCGCCGGTCGCCGGGCTGCCGCGGCCACAGCACCGCCGCGCACACCGCGCCCGCGACCACCGGGACCAGCGCCACCAGGATGATCGCCCCGGCCAGCGGCAGCGGACGCCCGGCGCCGAGCGCCCGGTCCGCCGCGCCGCTGCCCGCCCACTCCAGCCAGGAGCCGCCGAGCCCGCCCCGCAGGTGCAGGAAGGTCAGCAGGGCGAGACCGGATCCGGCCGCGCAGCACAGCACCGCGCCGGTGGCCGCGAGCAGCGCCGCGCGGGCCGGGCCGAGTCCGACCGCGGAGAGTCCGGACGGCGGGCGGCTGATCGGATCGGCACGCGCGACGGCCACGGTCAGATGGACGGTGGCGGCCAGCGGCACCAGGCACCACAGCAGCCGTGCCACCCCGCCCCGGGGTTCGGTGGGATGGCCGGCCGCGAACCCGAGCGCGCTCAGCAACAGGAAGCCGGCGCCCGCGGCGGCGAGGACGACCAGCGTCCTGCGCAGCAGGACGGCCGGACGGGAACCACGGGCTAGGCGGAGACTGAGCACGCCGCCCTGCCCTCCTCCTCGGAGGCGGGCGACGAGCCCGCCCGGCGGCCGTCCACCAGCGCGACCGTGCGGTCGGCGAGGGTGGCCACCTCCTCGTCCTGGGTGGCGAGCACCACGGTGATGCCGTGGGAGCGCGCCGCCGAGGTGAGGGTGCGCAGCACCTGGCCGCGGTCGGCGCGGTGCAGCGGCGCGGTGGGCTCGTCGGCGAAGAGCACCGAGGGGGTGGCGGCCAGCGCGCGGGCGATGGCGATCCGCTGGCGCTGGGCCTGCACCAGTCCGGCCGGGCGGACCCGGGCGCACTCGCCGACGTCCAGCCGGTCCAGCCATTCGAGGGCGGCGCTCTTGGCGGTGCGCCGGGCGGTGCCGCTCAGCAGCAGCGGCAGCGCCGCGTTCTCCCAGGCGGTCAGCTCGGGGACGAGATGGGGCTCGGTGCCGATCCAGCCGAAGCGCGCACCGCGCAGCCGCTCGCGGTCCAGCGCGGGGAGGCGGTGCACGGCGACCTCGCCGAACCACACCTCGCCGTGGTCCGGGACGAGCTGGCCCGACAGACACCGCAGCAGGGTGGTCTTCCCGCAGCCGCGCGGGCCGGTGACCCCCAGGATCTCCCCCTCCCGCGCGCCGACGGAGACACCGAGGAGGGCGGGCGAACCGCCGTAGGCGTACGACAGGGTGCGTGCCCGGAGCACATCATCGTTGTCCGGCGGAGCCACCATCCAGAGCACCTCGCCTTACCTGCGATCGTCCCGTTCCCCCGGTTGGGGGAACGAGCGCGGAGCCAATGGGTCACTGGCACGGTAAGGACAGGACAGGAGGGCCGCGCCTTAGGCTCGGCGCCGGGCGGGGCCCATTTCCTCCGATCAGCCCTGGTCCGCGAGGTGGGTGGGGGCGAACATACGCAGCTGGGCGGGGAGCACCACGACCGACGGTCCGGGGGCGGCCAGTGCGGCGCCCAGGTCCTCGGCCAGCCGCCCGGCTGTGGTACGGACCGCGGGGACGCCGAACGACTCGGCGAGGGCCACGAAGTCGGGGCGGGCCAGCTCGGTGCCGGTCGCCTCGCCGAAGGCGTCCTGCATATAGGCGCGCAGGATGCCGTAGCCGCCGTCGTCCACGATCAGCCAGGTGACGGGCAGTCCGTACTGACGGGCCGTGGCCAGCTCCGCGATCGAGTACATCGCCCCGCCGTCGCCGGAGACCGCCAGCACCGGGCGGGTGCGGTCCGCGGCGGCGGCGCCCAGGGCGGCGGGGAAGCCGTAGCCGAGGCCGCCCGCGCCCTGGGCCGAGTGCAGGGCGCCCGCGCGGGGGTCGAACGCGGACCAGGCCCAGTAGGCGAGGATCGTCATGTCCCAGAAGCTGGGGGAGTCGTCGGGCAGCGCCTCCCGGACCGCCGCCAGGACCCCCTGCTCCAGCTCCAGGCCCTGGCCGTCGATCCGCTCCCGCACCCGGGCCAGCAGCTCCGCCGCGGCCTTCGCGCCGGTCCCGGCGGGGCGGGCGGGTACCGCGTCGACCAGGGCGGCGAGTGCCGTACGGGCGTCGGCGTGGATACCGAGCGCCGGGTGGTTGGACTCCAGCTTGCCGAGGTCGGCCTCGATCTGGACCAGCCGGCCGCGCGGGCGGAACGTGTGGTAGTTGGAGGAGAGTTCACCGAGTCCGGAGCCGACGACCAGCAGCACATCGGCGTCCTCCAGGAACATGGTGGTGTGCCGGTCCTCCAGCCAGGACTGGAGGGACAGCGGATGGTCCCAGGGGAAGGCGCCCTTGCCCCCGAAGGTGGTGGCCACCGGCGCGTCCAGCCGTTCGGCCAGCGCTCGCAGCTCCTCCCGCGCCCCGGAACGCACCACCCCGCCCCCGGCCAGGATCACCGGCCGCTCGGCACCCCGCAGCAACTCCGCGCTGTGCTCGATCAGTTCGGGGCGGGGCGGCAGCGGCCGGGGCTCGGCCCGCAGCGCGCTGACCGGCGGGACGGCCACCGGCGCCAGCAGCACGTCCTGCGGGATCTCCAGCCACACCGGACCGGCGGGCGCCTCCAGCGCGGACGTCCACGCGGCCGCCAGCGCCGAGGGGATCTGGGAGGCCGTGCGGACGGTGTGCACGGACTTCACCACATCCCGGAACGACGCCTGCTGATCGGTCAGTTCATGCAGATATCCCTTGCGTCCGCCGCCCAGCCCGGCGGTCGGCACCTGACTGCCGATCGCCAGCACCGGTGCGGAGGCCGCGGCCGCCTCCTGGAGCGCGGCGAGCGTCATCAGCGCTCCCGGTCCGGTGGACACCAGCAGTGGTGCCACCGACCCGGTGACCCGGGCGAACGCGTCGGCCGCGAAGCCCGCGTTGTTCTCCACCCGCAGTCCCACGTACGCGAGCCCCGAGCGGCGCAGCGCGTCGAAGGCCCCGAGCGCGTGCTGCCCGGGAAGCCCGAAGACGGTGGTCGCGCCGAGCGCGGTGAGGGACTCCACGACGAGATCGCCGCCGTGACGCATCCGCGGTGCGGTGTGCATGGGAGGGAACTGCCTTTCGGGAAGGGAGGAGGGGAACGGGGGAGGAGGGAACGGGTCAGACGGGGGCCGGGGCCGGGGGCTCGTCGGCGGGCGCGGACTCCCCGGCCAGCCTGCGGCGCCAGGCGTCGAGCACTGCCGCGTCCGTCGGCCTGGTGGCGAGGCTGACGACCACATAGGCGGCGAGGGAGGCCAGCAGACCGCCGTAGATGGGCTCGTTGGCGAGGATGCCCTTCCACGCCATCAGCCCGATCACGGTGACACCGCCGACCCCGACCGAGGCCAGCGCGCCCGCGCCGGTGCCCCGCTTCCACAGCAGCCCGCCCAGGATCGGCACCAGCAACCCGCCGACCAGGACGTTGTACGCCACCGTCAGCGCCTCCACCACGTTGTTCAGCGCGATCGCGATACCGACCACCGCGACTCCCATGATGAGGATGAACAGCCGGTTGCCCGCCACCTCGTCATGCGGACCGCCGCCGGTGCGCAGGGTGCGTCCGCGCAGCCGTGCCCAGATGTCGTTGTTGGCGACCGTGGCGCAGGCGATGAGCGCGCCCGAGGAGGTGGACATCACCGCGGACAGCGCCGCGGCCAGCACCAGCCCCTTCACCCCCACCGGCAGGGCGTCCTCCACGATGGTCGCGAACGCGTCGTCGGGCGAACCGAGTTCGGGGTAGAGCACCTTGGCCGCGGTGCCGATGACGGCGCCCGCGACGGCGTAGACCAGGCAGTACGTCCCGGCCGCGGTGCCGCCGCGCCGGGCCACCCGGTCGTCGCGGGCGGTGAAGACGCGCTGCCAGATGTCCTGCCCGATGAGCATGCCGAAGGAGTAGATCAGCACATAGGTGAAGACGGTCTGCGCGCCGATGCCCATGGGGGAGAAGTACCCGTCCGGCAGTTCGCCCCGCATCGCGCCGAAGCCGCCCGCCTTGACGACGGCGATGGGCAGCAGCAGAAGCAGCACACCCACCGTCTTGACCACGAACTGCACCATGTCGGTGAGGGTGATGGACCACATCCCGCCGAGCGTGGAGTAGCAGATCACGATCGCCCCGCCGAGCACGATCGCGACCGTCCGGTCCAGGCCGAAGATCACGTCGAAGATGGTGGCGTAGGCGATGGTCGAGGTGACCGCCAGCATCAGGGTGTAGGCCCACATGACGATGCCGGAGATCAGCCCGGACGAGCCGCCGTAGCGCAGGTCCAGCATCTGGCTGACCGTGTAGACCCTCAGCCGCGCGATCCGCGCCGAGAAGAAGACGGACAGCGCCAGCAGGCCGAGGCCGATGGTCAGCACCATCCAGGCACCGGACAGCCCGTACTGGTAGCCCAGTCCCACACCGCCGATGGTGGACGCGCCGCCCAGGACGATCGCCGCCATGGTGCCGGAGTACATGACCGGGCCCAGCCGGCGGCCCGCGACCAGGAAGTCGCTGGTGGAGGTGGTGCGGCGCATCCCCCACCAGCCGAGCGCGAGCATGCCCGCGAGATAGATGACGATCACCGTGTAGTCGACAGCGCTCATGGGTGCTCCTCGGTCCGGCGCGGGGCCGGGATAGCGGGGGGAGACGGGGCGGGGACGGAGAGGGATCCGCGGGGTGAGGCGGATCGCGCTGTGGGGAGTGACCGAGACCCTAGGTGTCGCCCGGGCGGCCGGGAAGTGTACGTTTCCTCCACTCCCGGCCATCGGGATGTAGGAACCATCCAGCCATGTCATCGGGGAGGCCCCCTGGTGCGGAACGACCGCGTACCCCCCACCGCCCCTGTCCCGCTCTCCGCCCTGCTCGCCCACCCCGCGCTCGGACTGCGTCAGGTCGCGGGCCCGCGCGGGACGGAGACCTGGGTGTACCTGGTGCACACCAGCGAGATGGAGGACCCCGTGCCGTATCTGCTCGGCGGGGAGCTGCTGCTCAGCGCCGGGGTGCACACCCCGGCCCAGAAGGGCACCGCCGACGCGTGGGACCGCTATGTCGCCCGTACGGTCCAGGCGGGCGCGGCGGCGCTCGGCTTCGGGATCGCGCCGGTGCACCAGACGGTGCCGCGGGCGCTGGCCGAGGCGTGCGACCGGCACGGGCTGCCGCTGGTGGAGGTGGCGCGGGAGACCACGTTCACGGCCGTCGCCAGCGCGGTGTGGGACGCCATGGCCGAACGCCGCCACCACGAGCTGCGCCGGATCACCGAGGCGCAGCAGTCCCTCGCCACGGCCGCCGCCCGCCCGCACCCCGTCCCGGCCGTACTGCGCCGGCTCAGCCGCCACCTGGGCGTCTGGGCGGTCCTGCACGGCCCGGACGGCGCCGAACTGGCCGACGAGGGGCCGCGTCCGCCGCTCCCGGCCCGTACCGCGCTGGGCGCGCTCGCCGCCCGGCTGCGGCCCGGGCTGTCCTCGGCCGCGGACACGGCGCTGGACGCGGACGGCGCCCCGCTGCACCTGAGCGCCTACGGTCTGGGGCACGCGGAGCGGCGGCTCGCGCTCGGGGTGTGCGCTCCGCGCCGTGACGCGGCGGACGGGGCGAACGGGGCCGTCATCGGACTCGCCGTCGTCCTGCTCGCACTCCTCACCGGGCGCCGGACCGCCGGCGCCGAGACCGACCGGACCGCGGCTCTGGTGCGGCTGCTGCTCGGCGCCGCCCCGGACGAGGTCGCGGGGCTGGTCCGGAGCTCCCTGACGGGCGCGGGGGAGGAGTCCGCCGGCGCGGCGGACGGCGGCACGTGGACGGTCGTCCGCGGACGGCGGCGCGGCCGCGCGGGCGACGGCGGCCCGCGCCCGCTGGCCGCCGCGGCGCTCGCGGCGGGGCTCGGCACACCGCTGGTCGACCTGGCCGGGGACGAGCTGTACGCCTTGGTCCCCGGCGACGGGCCGGTGCGCGCCCAGCCCGGCTGGACGCTGGGCGCCGGGGCGCCGGTACCCGCCGCTGAACTGGTACGCGGCGCGGCGGACGCCGCCCGCGCGCTGCGCAGGGCGGTGGCCGGCCGGAAGGCGGTCGCGCGGCACACGCCGGACCGGGCCGACGGGGTGGCCTCGCTGGTGGACCCGGCGGAGGCGGGAGCGCTGGGCCGGGCGCTGCTGGCCCCGCTGGAGGGCTCACCCGCGCTGCTGGAGACGCTGCGGGTGTGGCTGTCGCTGCACGGCAGCTGGGACCGTACCGCGGTGGCCCTGGAGGTCCACCGCAATACGGTCCGGCAGCGGATCGCCCGCGCGGCGGCCCTGTTGGGGGCGGACCTGACCGACGCGGACGTCCGTATGGAGTTGTGGTTCGCCCTCAAGTGGCGGTGAGGGGGCCGCCGTCGAGGGTTCCCCGGGGCGCGGGGGTGAGGGTCTTGGGGTGAGGACCCCGCACCGCCCGCACGGGGGTCAGAGCTTGGCCCACGCCTCGGTCAGGACGCCGCGCAGCACCTGCTCGATCTCGTCGAACACCGACTGGTCGGCGATCAGCGGCGGCGCGAGCTGCACGACCGGGTCACCACGGTCGTCGGCGCGGCAGTACAGGCCGTTCTCGAAGAGCGCCTTGGAGAGGAAGCCGTAGAGGATCCGCTCGGTCTCCTCCTCGTTGAAGGACTCCTTGGTGTGCTTGTCCTTCACCAGCTCGATGCCGTAGAAGAAGCCGTTCCCCCGGACGTCGCCGACGATCGGCAGATCGTGCAGCCGCTCCAGCGTGGACCGGAACGCGCCCTCGTTGTCCAGCACATGCTGGTTGAGGCCCTCGCGCTCGAAGATGTCGAGGTTGGCGACGCCGACCGCGGCCGAGACCGGGTGGCCACCGAAGGTGTAGCCGTGCAGGAAGGTGTTGTCGCCCCGGTAGAAGGGCTCGGCGAGCCGGTCGGAGACGATGCACGCGCCGATCGGGGAGTACCCCGAGGTCATGCCCTTGGCGCAGGTGATCATGTCCGGGACGTAGCCGAACTTGTCACAGGCGAAGGTGGTGCCCAGCCGTCCGAAGGCGCAGATGACCTCGTCGGAGACCAGCAGCACGTCGTACTGGTCGCAGATCTCGCGGACCCGCTGGAAGTACCCGGGCGGCGGCGGGAAGCAGCCGCCCGCGTTCTGCACCGGCTCCAGGAAGACCGCGGCCACCGTGTCCGGGCCCTCGAAGAGGATCTGCTGCTCGATCTGGTCGGCGCACCAGCGGCCGAACGCCTCGGGGTCGTCACCGTGGATCGGCGCCCGGTAGATGTTGGTGTTGGGCACCTTGTGCGCACCCGGCACCAGCGGCTCGAACGGGGCCTTCAGCCCCGGCAGTCCGGTGATGGACAGGGCGCCCTGCGGGGTGCCGTGGTAGGCCACCGCCCGGGATATCACCTTGTACTTGGTGGGCTTGCCGATGAGCTTGAAGTACTGCTTGGCCAGCTTCCAGGCGGTCTCGACCGCCTCGCCGCCGCCGGTGGTGAAGAAGACCTTGTTGAGGTCGCCGGGGGCGTGGTGGGCCAGCCGCTCGGCGAGCTCGACAGCCTTGGGGTGGGCGTAGCTCCACACCGGGAAGAAGGCGAGCTCCTGGGCCTGCTTGTACGCGGTCTCCGCGAGTTCGACGCGGCCGTGGCCGGCGTTGACCACGAAGAGGCCGGCCAGCCCGTCGATGTACCGCTTGCCCTTGTCGTCGTAGATGTACGTGCCCTCACCGCGCACGATCGTGGGCACGGGGGAGTTCTCGTACGACGACATGCGGGTGAAGTGCATCCACAGGTGGTCGTACGCCGTCTTGGAGAGGTCGGCGCTCATTGCTATCTCGTTCCCCAGGTATAGGTCTGCTTCCGGAGCTTGAGGTAGACGAAGCTCTCGGTGGAGCGCACGCCGGGCAGCGTGCGGATCCGCTTGTTGATCGTTTCGAGGAGGTGATCGTCGTCCTCACAGACGATCTCGATGAGGAGATCGAAGGAGCCCGCGGTGACGACCACGTACTCGACCTCGTCCATCCCGGTCAGCGCGTCCGCGACCGGATCGAGGTCACCGTTGACATTGATGCCGACCATCGCCTGGCGCCGGAACCCCACAGTGAGAGGATCGGTGACGGCGACGATCTGCATCACGCCTTGGTCGAGCAGCTTCTGCACGCGCTGCCGCACGGCCGCCTCGGACAGACCCACGGCCTTTCCGATGGCGGCGTACGGCCGGCGTCCGTCCTCCTGGAGCTGCTCGATGATCGCCAGGGAGACGGAGTCGATCGACGGCGTGCCGTTCTTGTCAGGTGTGGCCACGACCCTCACTGTGCACGAGGGTCGGCTGTCTCGCAACCCTCAATCGATGAAATTCGTCGTCCAGGCGCCCTCAGATCACTGATTCCGTTGTTCTGGTGTGGCGGGTATGTTGAAAGCGTCGTCCCGCAGATTAGGGTGGACGTCTCACCCATCAAGACAGCTGACTAGGAGGGGTGGCAACGTGACCACCGAACTGCGTCGTCTGCGCAACTACATCGACGGAGAGTTCCGGGACGCCGCGGACGGGCGGACCACGGAGGTGGTCAACCCGGCCACGGGCGAGCCGTACGCCACGGCCCCGCTCTCCGGAGCGGCGGACGTGGACGCGGCGATGGCCGCCGCGGAGGCCGCCTTCCCCGCGTGGCGCGACCTGGTGCCCGGCGAGCGGCAGAAGGTGCTGCTGAAGGTCGCCGACGCCTTCGAGGCGCGCGCGGAGGAACTGATCGCCGCCGAGTCCGAGAACACCGGCAAGCCGATCGGCCTCACGCGGGACGAGGAGATCCCGCCGATGGTCGACCAGATCCGCTTCTTCGCGGGCGCGGCCCGGATGCTCGAGGGCCGCTCGGCCGGTGAGTACATGGACGGACTCACCTCGATCATCCGGCGGGAGCCGATCGGGGTGTGCGCGCAGGTCGCGCCCTGGAACTACCCGATGATGATGGCCGTGTGGAAGTTCGCCCCGGCGCTCGCCGCGGGCAACACGGTCGTCATCAAGCCCTCGGACACCACCCCGGCCTCCACCGTGCTGATCGCCGAGATCATCGGCGGGGTGCTGGCGGAACTGGGCCATCCGCAGGGTGTGTTCAACGTCGTCTGCGGTGACCGCGAGACCGGACGGCTGATGGTCGAGCACTCCGTGCCCGCCATGGCGTCCATCACCGGGTCGGTGCGCGCCGGTATGCAGGTCGCCGAGAGCGCCTCGAAGGACCTCAAGCGGGTCCACCTGGAGCTCGGCGGCAAGGCGCCCGTCGTGGTCTTCGAGGACAGCGACATCGCCAAGGCGGTCGAGGACATCTCGGTCGCGGGCTTCTTCAACGCCGGTCAGGACTGTACGGCGGCCACCCGCGTCCTGGTCCACGAGTCCATCCACGACGAGTTCGTGAGCGCCCTGGCCAAGGCCGCGGCCGAGACCAGGACCGGTGCCCCGGACGACGAGGACGTGCTCTTCGGCCCGCTGAACAACGCCAACCAGCTGGCCCAGGTCACCGGCTTCATCGACCGGCTGCCCGCGCACGCCAAGGTCGAGGCGGGCGGCCACCGGGTCGGCGACAAGGGCTACTTCTACGCGCCGACCGTGGTCTCCGGGCTCAAGCAGGACGACGAGATCGTCCAGCACGAGGTCTTCGGCCCGGTCATCACCGTCCAGTCCTTCTCGGACGAGGCCCAGGCAGTCTCCTACGCCAACGGCGTGGAGTACGCGCTCGCCTCGTCGGTGTGGACCAAGGACCACGCCCGCGCGATGCGGATGTCCAAGGCCCTGGACTTCGGCTGTGTGTGGATCAACACCCACATCCCGCTGGTCGCCGAGATGCCGCACGGCGGCTTCAAGAAGTCCGGCTACGGCAAGGACCTGTCGGCCTACGGGTTCGAGGACTACACCCGGATCAAGCACGTGATGACGTCGCTGGACGGCTGATCCCGCGATATCCCGGGCAGTTCCCGCGAGACCCCGAGGGGCACGGACGCATCCCGCGTCCGTGCCCCTTCGCGGTCGGTCCTCAGCGGCGGTCGAGCAGGGCGCACAGGGCGCCGACGCGATTGGTGGTGATCGAGTCGACGCCCGCGCGCAGCAGCCGGGACATCGACCGGCGGGTGTCGGCGGTCCAGGCCGAGACCAGCAGCCCGTCGGCGTGGTGGCGGGCCACCAGCTCCGGTGAGACCAGTCCGAAGCGGTAGTTGAGCCACCGGGGGCGCAGCGCGGACAGCAGCTCCGGGCGGGGCGGTGCCAGCGTCGTCCAGGTCAGCGCGATCTCGGCGTCCGGGTCGGCACGGCGCACGGTGCGCAGGGCGCCCAGCGCCCCGCAGTAGTACACCCGGTGGCCCGCTCCGCTCGCGCGCACCGCGTCCACGGCGGCCGGGGCCGCCGCCGGATCGGGCAGGTCGATCAGCAGCCGGGCCGAGTCGGCCGAGGCCAGGGCCTCCCGCAGGGTCGGCACCCCGCCGCCGGTCAGCTCCCGCACCGCCTCGGCGGTCAGCCCGGACAGCGGGCGGTCATGGCCCCACAGCCGCTTGAGCGTGGCGTCGTGGAGCAGGACCGGCACCCCGTCCCGGGTGAGCCGTACGTCGATCTCCACGGCGCCCGCCCCGGCGGCCACCGCGGAGGCGACCGACACCAGGGTGTTCTCGCGGTGGACATAGGGATCGCCGCGGTGGCCGACCGGGACGCAGCGCCCGCCCGGCGCGGTCATCGGCCCGCGACCGCCGTGTAGGCGTCGATCTCCGCGCCGAGCCGCGCCTTGCCCTCGGCGTCCAGGAAGGACGCCTCGACCGCGTTCTTGGCCAGGGCCGCGACCCCGGCCGCGTCCAGGCCGAGCAGCCGGGCGGCCACCTCGTACTCGGTGTTGAGGTCGGTGCCGAACATCGGCGGGTCGTCGCTGTTGATCGTGACGAGTACCCCGGCCTCGACCATCTGCCGGATCGGGTGCTCCTCGAGGGTGGCGACCGCGCGCGTGGCGATGTTGGAGGTCGGGCACACCTCCAGCGGGATGCGGTGCTCGGCGAGGTGGGCGAGCAGCTTCGGGTCCCGCACGGCGCTGGTGCCGTGGCCGATGCGCTCCGCCCGCAGCTCGTTGAGCGCGTCCCAGATCGTCTGCGGCCCGGTGGTCTCGCCCGCGTGCGGCACGCTGTGCAGCCCGGCGGCGATGGCCCGGTCGAAGTACGGCTTGAACTGGGGCCGCGGCACCCCGATCTCCGGGCCGCCGAGACCGAAGCTGACCAGTCCCTCGGAGCGCAGGTCGCAGGCGATCCGGGCGGTCTCCTCGGCGGCCGCCAGACCGGCCTCGCCGGGGATGTCGTAGCACCAGCGCAGCACGGTGCCGAAATCGGCCTCGGCGCTCTTGCGGGCGTCCTCGATGGCCTCGACGAAGGCGGTGTCCGGGATGCCGCGGCTGGTGGAGCTGAAGGGGGTGACGGTCAGCTCGGCGTAGCGGATGTGCTGCCGCGCCATGTCACGGGCGATCTCGTAGGTGAGCAGCCGTACGTCCTCGGCGTCCCGGATCAGGTCCACCACGGAGAGGTAGACCTCGATGAAGTGGGCGAAGTCCTGGAAGACGAAGTAGTCGGCGAGCGCCTCGGGGTCGGTGGGCACCGCGGAGTCCGGGTGCCGGGCGGCGAGTTCGGCCACGATGCGGGGCGACGCCGACCCGACGTGGTGGACGTGGAGTTCCGCCTTGGGCAGTCCGGCGATGAACGTGCTGAGATCGGTCAACGAAACCTCCGGGAGACGGCTGTCCATGGCGGGCTCCGGTCATCGTAAAGGGGTGCTCGGGAGGGCCGTCGAAGGCCGTAGCATGGGCGGACATCGCAGGGGGGAGATCCATGTCCGACGAGCACGACCAGCCCGCCCGACAGGATGGCGGGGGAGCGGCGCCGGAGCCCGGACCGGCCCGGCCGCCGGAGCCGCGCGACCGTGACCCGTGGGCCCCGCCGGCGCAGCGCGTGCCGCTGGACAAGCCGTCGCCGCGGCCCTCGGTGGCCGACCAGCCGACGGTCACCTCGACCCCCGGACTGCCGCCCCTGCCGCCGCACGGCGTGCCCGGCCCGCCGCCCCCCGCGCCCCCGCCGGGCGCGGTGCCCCCGCCGCCGCCCGCGCCGACCGGCCCCGGCACCCCCAGCGCGTACCCGGGCGGGCCCTACGGCGCCGTCGGACACGGCGGGCAGCCGGGCCCCTACGCGGGCGCGGCGTCCTACGGGCAGCCCGCGCCGTACGGGGTGCCCGGCTACGGTCACCCGGGCGGCTACCCGGGTCCGGCCGGTCCCTACGCGCCGGGCGGCGGATACCTCCCGAACAACGGCCACGGCACGGCCGCCCTGGTGCTCGGCATCGTCGGTCTGGTCCTCTGCTTCAGCATCGTGTTCGGCATCGTCTGCGGGGTGCTCGGGATCGTCTTCGGCGCGCTCGGCCGCACCAAGGCGGCCACCGGGGAGGCGACCAACGGGGGGATGGCCCTGG
The DNA here is from genome assembly GCF_056431485.1 of Streptomyces sp. NPDC045899. Lineage (NCBI taxonomy): Bacteria > Bacillati > Actinomycetota > Actinomycetes > Kitasatosporales > Streptomycetaceae > Streptomyces > Streptomyces sp. NPDC045899. The sequence continues at coordinate 48,419 of NZ_JBWKKP010000020.1, read as the reverse complement.
CCGGGCTGATCCTCGGAGTGATCGCCATCGTGGCGAGCGTGCTGATGATCTTCGTCTACATCGCCGCGGACGAGGACGACGACGATCCCTACGACCCCTACGACGACACCGCGGCCGTGCTGGTGGTGCCGTCGCCCGGATCCGCCGCCCCGGCCGCCATGAGCCGCTGACGGGCCTCCATCAGCGCGAAGCCCAGCAGGTTCAGCCCGCACCAGCGGGCCGGATCCGCCGCCCGCTCGTCGTCAGCCGCGAGTCCGATGCCCCACACCCGGTCCATCGGGCTCGCCTCGACCAGCACCCGCGACCCGGTGCCCAGCAGGTACTCCCGCAGCTCCGGATGGTGTCCGAACTTGTGCACGCTGCCCTCGACCACGAGCCGGAAGCGGTGCTCCCGCCAGACCGCCTCGTCGAAATCGCGCACCGCGCGGCCCGCGTCCTTGGCCTGCTTGGGGTGGCCCGCCGCCAGCGCCCGCCGCTCGGCGTCGGCATCCCCGAACAGCCGGGCCTTCCCGGCCATCATCCAGTGCTCGGCGGTCGCGTATGTGACGCCGTCCACGGTGAACGGCGACGGCCACCACTGGCTGAAGCAGCCCGGTCCCACGCTGCCGTCCCGCCGCGGCCGGTGACCCCAGAACCAGACGTACTTCACGCGCTCACCGCGCGCGATGAGCTCCATCAGCTCCTCGACGGACCGGGGGCCACCGTCCGCCCGCCCCGTCACCCCATTCGTCTCCATGCCGGGGATTCTCGCACTCGCCGCCGACCTCACCGGCGAGCAGCGCAGCTCGGCTGACCAGGGGTGCGTCATGCCCATAACATTGCCCGATATTCACCAGGAGGGGAGACCGTATGTCCACCAGTACTCCGGGCCCGCAGCACGGCCCGTACGACCCCAACCAGCCCCACCCGGCGCCCCAGCAGGGGTTCCAGCCACCTCCCCCGCCGCAGTACCCCGCAGGAGGCGGCGGCTACCCCGCGGGAGGCGGCGGCTACCCCGCCGCGCCCCCGGTCCACCCGGGCCAGACCGGGATGCCGATGCAGCAGAGCAACGGGATGGGCACCGCCGCGCTGGTCTGCGGCATCATCGGTCTGGTCTGCGGAATCACCTACTTCTTGTGGGTCTTCGCGATCATCCTCGGCATCCTCGCGATCATCTTCGGAGCCATCGGCAAGGGCAAGGTCGGCCGCGGCGAGGCGGTCAACGGGGGCTCGGCCACCGCCGGGCTGGTCTGCGGCATCCTCGGCATGGTCATCCCGGCCATCTACCTCGCCGCGCTGGACGCCGCCATCGACTCGGTCTTCTAGCCCGGAATCGGTGACCTCCGGCCCTACCCGATCACCGAATCCGTCGCGAAACTAAAAAGCAACAACGGAATCCCTTGTTGAAGCGAAGGTCCTCTGTCAGGATCGGCCTTCGATTCCGGTTGGAGCGACGCCGTGCCCCACGGGGCGAACGGCGGAGGAGAGCACGCGATGGATCAGCGGTTCGATGTGACGGAGCGGTTCGCCGAGGGTGCGCAGTACATCGCGGGCCGGTTGCGCACAGGCGGCTCGGAACGCATACACGCGGTCGTGGACCCGGCCACCGGCGAGCAGGTGTACACCTACCGGCTCGCCGGTCCGGCCGATGTCGACGACGCCGTGGCGGCGGCACGGGCCGCCTTCCCGGTATGGGCGGGCGCCACCCCCGGTGAACGCTCGGACGCCATGCACCGGTTCGCCGCGGCGCTCGGGGAGCGGGCGGGGGAACTCGCCTACGCCGAGTCGCTGCAGTGCGGCAAGCCGATCAAGCTCAGCGCCGAGTTCGACGTTCCCGGCAGCGTCGACAACACCGCCTTCTTCGCGGGCGCCGCCCGTCATCTGGAGGGCAAGGCCGCCGCCGAGTACAGCGGTGACCACACCTCGTACGTCCGCCGCGAGCCGATCGGTGTCGTCGGCTCCATCGCCCCCTGGAACTATCCGCTCCAGATGGCGGCGTGGAAGGTCCTCCCGGCCATCGCCGCGGGCAACACGATCGTTCTCAAGCCCGCCGAGCTCACCCCCCTGACCTCGCTGATGTTCGCGCAGGCGGCCACCGAGGCGGGTATCCCGGACGGTGTGGTCAACATCGTCACCGGCACCGGGTCGGAGGCCGGGGAGCACCTGGTCGGCCACCCCGGCGTGGCCATGACCTCCTTCACCGGATCGACCGGGGTCGGCAAGCGGGTGGCCGAACTGGCCACCGCCAGCGTCAAGCGGCTCCACCTCGAACTGGGCGGCAAGGCGCCGTTCGTCGTCTTCGACGACGCGGACGTCGAGGCCGCCGCCCACGGCGCCGTCGCCGGCGCCCTGATCAACAGCGGCCAGGACTGCACCGCCGCCACCCGCGCCTACGTCCAGCGCCCGCTGTACGACGCGTTCGTGGCCGCCGTCGCCGATCTGATGGCCACCGTCCGCCTCGGCGACCCCTTCGACCCGCACACCGACCTCGGTCCGCTCATCTCGCACACGCAGCGCGACCGCGTCGCGGGCTTCGTCGAGCGCGCCCGCGGCTACGCCACCGTCGTCACCGGCGGTGAGGCCCCCGGCGGCGACCTCGCCGAGGGCGCCTACTACCGGCCGACCCTCATCACCGGCGCCGCCCAGGACAGCGAGATCGTCCAGTCCGAGATCTTCGGCCCGGTCCTGGTCGTGCTGCCCTTCGACAGCGATGACGAGGGTCTGGCCCTGGCCAATGACACCCCCTACGGTCTCGCCGCCTCCGCCTGGAGCCGCGATGTCTACCGGACGAACCGCGCCACCCGTGAGATCAAGGCCGGATGTGTCTGGATCAACGACCACATCCCGATCATCAGCGAGATGCCGCACGGCGGGATGCGCGCCTCCGGCTACGGCAAGGACATGTCGGCGTACTCCTTCGAGGAGTACACGCAGGTCAAGCATGTGATGTTCGACAACACGGCGGAGGCCCGCAAGGACTGGCACCGCACGGTCTTCGGGGACCGACAGACCTGATTCGTGCGGCCACCGCGAGTGGCCTCCGTCCGGCTGAGACCGGCCGACACCTCGAAAGGCACAGCTTCATGGAACCAACCCACGAGCCCGAGAGCCTGTCCCCACCTCAGATCGCCGCAATGCGCCGCAGCATGACCAGCGGCCGGATGGCGCTGTCCCGCCGCAACCTGCTGCGCGTGGGCGGCGCCGGCGCGTTCGCCATCGGTGGGCTCGGCGCACTGAGCGGCTGCGGTATCCCGCCCGCGGGGCGGACCGAGGCGCAGGGCGCGTCCGATGACCACTCCGCCGAGGAGAAGCAGGTCAACTTCTCCAACTGGACCGAGTACATGGACGAGACGGACGACAAGCGCCGTCCCACGCTCGACGAGTTCGAGCGCCGTACCGGTATCAAGGTGAAGTACACCGAGGACATCAACGACAACGTCGAGTTCTTCGGGAAGATCAAGCCCCAGCTCGCCGCGGGCCAGGAGACCGGACGCGACCTCATCTGCGTCACCGACTGGCTGGCCGGACGGATGATCCGGCTCGGCTGGATGCAGCAGCTGGACGCCTCCAACCTGCCGCACGCGTACACCAACCTGGCCGAGGGCTTCCGCAACCCCGACTGGGACCCGGGCCGCGCCCACTCCTACCCGTGGACCGGTATCCCCGCCGTCATCGCCTACAACAAGAAGGCCACCGGCGGCCGCAAGGTCACCTCCATCTCCCAGCTGCTGGACGACCCGGGGCTCAAGGGCCGGGTCGGGATGCTGACCGAGATGCGCGACACCGTCGGGCTCACCCTGCTGGACATGGGCAAACGCCCCGAGACCGTCACCGCCGACGAGTACGACGCCGCCATCGCCCGGATCCAGAAGGCCGCCGACCGCGGCCAGATCCGCCGGTTCACCGGCAACGACTACACCGGTGACCTCACCAAGGGTGACCTCGCCGCATGCGTCGCCTGGGCCGGTGACCTCATCCAGCTCCAGGCGGACAACCCGGAGATCGAGTTCACCATCCCGGACGCGGGCTACATGACCGCCACCGACAACCTTCTGGTCCCCAGCAAGGCGCGCCACAAGAAGAACGCCGAACGGCTCATCGACTACTACTACGAGCCCAAGGTCGCCGCGAAGATCGCCGCGTACATCAACTACGTGTGCCCGGTCGACGGCGTACGCGCCGAACTCGCGAAGATCGACAAGGATCTGGCGAACAACCCGCTGATCCTCCCGGACGACGAGATGGCCGCCAAGTCCCATGCCTTCCGCCTGCTGTCGAGCAAGGAAGAGACGGCATTCGAGGACAAGTTCGCCAAGCTCACCGGCGCCTGATAAGCGAGGAAGACCCCAGCCATGACCCAGCAGCCCTCCACCGGCGGCGACGTCCGTCTCACCGGGATCAGCAAGACCTACGGGTCCTTCACCGCCGTCCACCCGCTCGACCTGCACATACCCGCCGGCTCCTTCTTCGCCCTGCTCGGTGCCTCCGGATGCGGCAAGACCACCACCCTGCGCATGATCGCGGGCCTGGAGGACCCCACGAGCGGCATCGTCGAACTCTCCGGGAACGACGTCACCGCCCTGCCCCCGCACAAGCGGCCGGTCAACACCGTCTTCCAGAGCTACGCCCTCTTCCCGCACCTCGACATCTACGAGAACGTCGCCTTCGGGCTGCGCAGACGCGGCATCAAGTCGGTGAAGAAGCAGGTCGACGAGATGCTGGAGCTGGTCCAGCTCGGTGACTTCGCCCGCCGCAAGCCCCAGCAGCTGTCCGGCGGACAGCAGCAGCGCGTCGCCGTCGCCCGCGCCCTGATCAACCACCCCAAGGTGCTGCTCCTCGACGAGCCGCTGGGCGCGCTCGACCTCAAGCTGCGCCGTCAGATGCAGCTCGAGCTCAAGCGCATCCAGACCGAGGTCGGCATCACCTTCGTCCATGTCACCCACGACCAGGAGGAGGCCATGACCATGGCCGACACGGTCGCGGTGATGAACGGCGGCCGCGTCGAGCAGCAGGGCGCCCCCGCCGAGCTCTACGAGAACCCCGGCACCACCTTCGTCGCCAACTTCCTGGGCACCTCCAACCTCATCGAGGCCGAGGTCGCCGACACCAGCGGCGGCGACCTGGTGCTCACCACCGAGGGCGGCAAACTCGCCCTGCCCGCCGCCCGGTGCAGCGCCCCGGCGCGCACCGGCGACACCGTGCTGGTCGGGATACGCCCCGAGAAGGTCTCCCTCACCCACGCCGAGGACGCCGGCACCATCCCCGACGGGCGCAACCGGATCACCGGCCGGATCGCGAACTCCAGCTTCATCGGCGTCTCCACGCAGTACGTGATCGACACCCCGGTCTGCTCCGAGTTCGCCGCCTATGAGCAGAACATCGAGCGTGACTCCCGCCTGGTCCCCGGTGCCGAGGTCGTCCTGCACTGGAACCCGGCACACACCTTCGGCCTCGACGCCGCGCAGGACATCGACGCCGGCACGGAGCTGGACGAGGAGGCCGCGTGAGCGCGACCACCGCCCCCGAGACGGCGCCCCCGGCCCCGCCCCCGGCCCCGGCGGGCGTCGCCAAGGCCGTACGCCGCAAGAAACTGGTCCCGTACTGGCTGCTGCTCCCCGGCATCCTGTGGCTGGTGATCTTCTTCGCGGCACCGCTGGTCTACCAGGCGTCCACCTCGGTCCAGACCGGCTCCCTCGAAGAGGGCTTCAAGGTCACCTGGCACTTCCAGACCTACTGGGACGCGCTGACCGAGTACTACCCGCAGTTCCTGCGCTCGGTCATCTACGCGGCGACCGCCACCGTGCTCTGTCTGCTGCTCGGCTATCCGCTGGCGTACCTCATCGCGTTCCGCGCGGGACGCTGGCGCAACCTGGTGATGATCCTGGTCATCGCGCCGTTCTTCACCAGCTTCCTGATCCGCACGCTGGCCTGGAAGACCATCCTGTCCGACAGCGGTCCGGTGGTCGAGGTGCTGAACTCACTGCACCTCCTGGACATCACCAGCCAGCTGGGGATCACCGAGGGCGAGCGGGTGCTGGCCACCCCGCTGGCCGTGGTCTGCGGTCTGACCTACAACTTCCTGCCCTTCATGATCCTGCCGCTCTACAGCTCGCTGGAGCGCATCGACGGCAGGCTGCACGAGGCGGCCGGGGACCTGTACGCCAAGCCCTTCACCATCTTCCGCAAGGTGACCTTCCCGCTGTCCATGCCGGGCGTCGTCGCGGGCACCCTGCTCACCTTCATCCCGGCGGCGGGCGACTACATCAACGCCGAACTGCTGGGCTCCACCGACCAGAAGATGGTCGGCAATGTCATCCAGTCGCAGTTCCTGCGGGTCCTCGACTATCCGACGGCAGCGGCGCTGTCCTTCATCCTCATGGCGGCGATCCTCGCGATGGTCACCGTCTACATCCGCAAGTCCGGGACGGAGGACCTGGTCTGATGGCTCTGACACGCTGGATACGACGGAACCTGGTCGTCATTGCGGGGCTCGGCACGCTGGCGTACCTGATCCTGCCCAATGTGGTCGTCCTGGTCTTCTCCTTCAACAAGCCCAACGGACGGTTCAACTACGAGTGGCAGCGGTTCTCCACCGACGCCTGGACCGACCCCTGCGGCGTCACCGACATGTGCGGTTCGCTCTCGCTGAGCCTGAAGATCGCGGTGTGGGCGACCATCGGCGCCACTGTCCTGGGCACCATGATCGCGTTCGCGCTGGCCCGCTACCGCTTCCGCGCCCGGCCGGCCGTCAACAGCCTGATCTTCCTGCCGATGGCCATGCCCGAGGTGGTCATGGCCGCCTCGCTCGCCACCCTCTTCCTCAACATGGGCGTGGGCTTCGGCTTCTGGACGATCCTCATCGCCCACATCATGTTCTGTCTGAGTTTCGTCGTGACGGCCGTCAAGGCGCGTGTGATGAGCATGGACCCGCGGCTGGAACAGGCCGCCCAGGACCTCTACGCCTCCCCGGCGCAGACCTTCCTGCGCGTCACCCTGCCGATCGCCGCCCCCGGGATCGCCGCCGGTGCGCTGCTGTCCTTCGCGCTCTCCTTCGACGACTTCATCATCACCAACTTCAACGCCGGATCGACCGTGACCTTCCCCATGTTCGTGTGGGGATCCGCGCAGCGCGGCACCCCGGTCCAGATCAATGTGATCGGAACGGCGATGTTCGCCATCGCGGTGCTGTGCGTCCTCGCAGGCCAACTGGCCGGAAACCGCCGCAAGAGGAGCTGAGAACCATGGCCGCTGACGCCATGACGCGCTCTGCCGGGGGCAGCACCCCCGGACCGTCCGCTCTGGAATCGCTGGCCGACGCCGCGTACACCCCGTACTGGCTGGAGGACCCCGGCCGGCCCCGGGTCCGCCCCGCCCTCGTCGGGGAGGAGACCTGCGATCTGCTGGTCATCGGCGGCGGCTACAGCGGACTGTGGACCGCCCTGATCGCCAAGGAGCGCGACCCCGCGCGGGACGTGGTCCTGCTGGAGGGCCAGGAGGTCGGCTGGGCCGCCTCCGGGCGCAACGGCGGCTTCTGCGCCGCCTCCCTCACCCACGGCCTGGGCAACGGACTGGCCCGCTGGCCCGGTGAACAGGCCGAACTCGAACGGCTCGGCCACCAGAACCTCGATGAGATCGAGGCCGCCGTCGGCCGCTACGGCATCGACTGCGACTTCGAGCGCACCGGCGAGATCGACGTGGCCACCGAGCCCCACCAGATCGAGGAACTGCGCGAGACCGCCGAACTGGCCGCCCGGCTCGGCGTCGGCGAGCAGCAGTTCCTGGACCGCGACGCGGTACGCGCCGAGGTCGACTCACCGACCTTCCTCGCGGGTCTGTGGGACCGCCGGGGCGTGGCGATGGTGCACCCCGCCAAGCTGGCCTGGGGGCTGAAGCGCGCCTGCGTCGAGCTCGGTGTACGGATCTACGAGCACACCCCGGCCGAACGGCTGGCGGGCGCCGGGGCGGCCATGGCCGTACGCACCCCCTACGGCCGGTTGCGCGCCCGTCAGGTGGCGCTCGCCACCAACGCCTTCCCCGCGCTGATGCGCCGCGTCCGCCCGTATGTCGTACCCGTCTACGACCACGCGCTGATGACCGAGCCGCTCACCGAGGAGCAGCTCGACGCGATCGGCTGGAAGGGGCGGCAGGGGCTGAGCGACACCAACAACCACTTCCACTACTTCCGCATCACCGCCGACCACCGCATCCTGTGGGGCGGCTACGACATCATCTACCGCTACGGCGGCCGGGTACGCGCCGAGTACGACCACCACCCGGCGACCTACCGCACCCTCGCCCAGCACTTCTTCCGCTGCTTCCCGCAGCTGGAGGGGTTGCGCTTCAGCCACGCCTGGGGCGGCGCGATCGACACCTGTTCGCGGTTCTCCGCGTTCTTCGGCAGCGCGCACGGCGGCCGGGTGGCGTACGCCCTCGGCTACACCGGTCTCGGTGTGGGGGCGACCCGGTTCGGCGCGGAGGTGATGCTCGATCTGCTCGGCGGTGAACGCACCGAACGCACCCGGCTGGAGATGGTGCGCAGCAAGCCGCTGCCGTTCCCGCCGGAGCCGGTGCGCTGGGCGGGAATCGGGATCACCCAGTGGTCGATGACCCGGGCCGATGAGAACGGCGGGCGCCGGAACCTGTGGCTGAAGGCGATGGACAAGGTCGGGCTGGGCTTCGACAGCTGAGGTCCGGGCCTACGGGCCGGTGCGGGGCCGGGGCGCGGTGGGGGATCCACCGGGCTCCGGCCCCGTCGCCGTACCGTCCGCACGGCTGAGCCGGGCCACCGTCCACAGCAGAGCGCCGGTCAGACACCAGCCGGCGACCACATCGAGCGGCCAGTGGTACGCGCACCGGACCAGACCCACGCCCACCCCGGCGTTGAGGAGGGCGACGGCCGCGAAGAGGGCCCGCCGCCGCCCGTGTCCCTGTCCCGGGCGCGGGCACAGCAGGAGGGTCGCCGCGCCATAGGCGACGGCGGCCGTCGCGGTATGCCCGGAGGGGAAGAACCCGGTCTCGCCCGCCAGCGGTCCCGGCGGCCCCGGGCGGTCGACCAGCGCCTTGAACGGGACGACCAGCGCCGGGACCAGGGCCATCGCCACCGCGGCGGCCAGTGCCGGGAGCCACCAGCGGACCGCCCCCGTACGCCGGGCGCGCCACAGTGACCACACCAGGGCCGCGCCGAGCACCGGGAGTGCCACCGCCGTGTTGCCGAGGTCCGCGAGGAACCCGGCGACGGGGGAGGGGAACGGGGATCCGGCGATCGCCCGGCCGAGCCGCTCGTCCAGGGAGCGCAGCGGACCGTGGCGGACGATCTGCCAGGTGCACAGCGCGAGCAGGACGAGCAGCGCGGCGGGGACGAGCAACGCCCGGGACGGGAACGTCCGGGAGGAAGGTGTCCGGGAAGGAGGGAAAACAGTCGGCGGCCCCGGAACAGGGGGGGTGGTTCCGGGGCCGCCGTGGCGACCGGGGTGCCGCGCGCCCCGGGGGGTTTGGGGCGGGCGGCCATCCGATCGGTGAGGAGATTTGGAGCCTGAGGCTCCAGTGGTGTGCGCGAGGGCACGGCCGGGTCGGGGCTGGGGAAGCACCGGCTCGGCGTCGCCCGCAGTCCCCTGCGAGCGGGGTGTTTCTCTCATCTGCAATGACCGTACGGCAGCGGAGCCCCGCCCAACAGGCCGATCACCCTCCTGTCATCGGCCCCGCACATCTTCTTCACGCCGCGCGTCGCTCACACACGGTCACAGCTCGCCGAAGGCGCTCTCGATGATGTCCAGACCCTCGTTGAGCAGCTCCTCGCCGATCACCAGCGGGGGCAGGAAACGCAGGACGTTGCCGTAGGTTCCGCAGGTCAGAACGACCAGTCCGGCGGCGTGGCACGCCTTGGCGACGGCGGAGGTCGCCTCGGGGTTGGGGTCCTTGGTGCCGGACTTCACCAGCTCGATCGCGATCATCGCACCACGGCCGCGGAGGTCGCCGATGATGTCGTACTTCTCCTGCATCGCGGAGAGGCGGCCCTTCATGACCTCCTCGATCCGCCGGGCCTTGGCGTTGAGGTCCTGCTCGCGCATGGTCTCGATGGAGCCGAGCGCGGCGGCGCAGGCCACCGGGTTACCGCCGTAGGTGCCGCCGAGGCCGCCGGCGTGCGCCGCGTCCATGATCTCGGCGCGCCCGGTGACGGCGGCGAGCGGCAGACCGCCCGCGATGCCCTTGGCGGTGGTGATCAGGTCCGGGACGACACCCTCGTCGTCACAGGCGAACCACTGGCCGGTGCGGCAGAAGCCGGTCTGGATCTCGTCCGCGACGAAGACGATGCCGTTGGCGCGGGCGAACTCCTGGATCCGGGGCAGGAAGCCCTTGGCGGGCTCGATGAAGCCGCCCTCGCCCGCGATCGGCTCGATGACGATCGCGGCCACGTTCTCCGCTCCGACCTGCTTGCTGATCATGTCGATGGCCTGCGCCGCGGCCTCCTCGGCGCAGTTCTCGGCACCGGTCAGCCAGCGGTAGGGGTAGGCCAGCGGTACGCGGTAGACCTCGGGCGCGAAGGGTCCGAAGCCGTGCTTGTACGGCATGTTCTTGGCGGTGAGCGCCATGGTGAGGTTGGTGCGGCCGTGGTAGCCGTGGTCGAAGACCACGACCGCCTGGCGCTTGGTGTACGCGCGGGCGATCTTCACCGCGTTCTCCACCGCCTCGGCGCCGGAGTTGAACAGCGCCGACTTCTTGGCGTGGTCGCCCGGGGTGAGCTCGGCCAGCTCCTCACAGACCTCCACATAGCCCTCGTAGGGCGTGACCATGAAACAGGTGTGGGTGAAGTCGGCCAGCTGCGCCGAGGCCCGGCGTACGACGGCCTCCGCGCTGGAGCCGACGGAGGTCACGGCGATACCGGAGCCGAAGTCGATGAGCGAGTTCCCGTCCACATCCTCGATCACCCCGCCGCCCGCGCGCACGGTGAAGACCGGCAGCACGTTGCCGACCCCGTCGGCGACCGCGGCGGTCTTGCGGGCGAGCAGCTCCTGGGACTTCGGGCCGGGGATCGCGGTGACGACGCGGCGCTCCTGGGGGAGGGACGGGCCTCCGGACTGTGCGGTCATGAGGTGCTCCAGGGAGAGGAGGGGCAAGGGTGTGTCATGCCTCGATTATCAGAACTGTCGAAAATGCTTCACATGCCTGAAACGAAGGCAGTCGGTCGCTTCTTCGCAGGCTAGGCGCGCGGAAGCGGATCAGGCATGTTCCGTTCGGTAGCAGTACGCGTGTTGCGTTGTCCGCCGCGGCCATAGCGGCGGCCGTGGCGTGCGAGGGGCTCGGGTACGGGGCGGTACGGGTCGTACCGCCCCGTACCGCCCGGGGTCGCTGAACTCCCCGGGCGGGAACACTAGATTGAGCGGTGCGCATCAGCACAGGCACAGCCGGTCAGGGGGCAAGGGGCAGCACATGGACACCGAGGGCACGTTCGATTCACGCGGTACGCGGCGCGACGCGGTCCCACCCCCCACCCCCCCACACCCTCATCCGGTGCCGCCCGCGAGCCGCCCCGCGGGTCCTCCGCCGATGCCGCCCGCGCCGCCCGCCCCGCCTCCGACGCCTCCCGTCACGGTCCCGGCGGCCGCCGCACGTCCGTCCTTCGTCACCTGGCTGCGCGCCGCCCGCCCCGAGGCGCAGCCGGGCGTCTGGACGTACGGGCACAAGCCGAAGCCCCCGGAGGATCCGGACCGGATCCCGGGGCGGGGACTGCTCAGCGGCGCGTTGATCGCGCTCCTGTGCACATGGCTGTTGTGGTCACTCATCACGAACGGCTATCTCGGCAGGTACTGGCTATGGCCTCTGGAGTTGCTCAACGCGGAGGACTGGTTCAACGCGGACAGCGACCCACAGATGATCAAGCTGATCGCCAATGGGTACGAGACGTTGTGGTTCCTTGGTATCGCGGCCGTCTTCAGCCGCGTCGGCCACTGGGGCGAAGTCTTCCGCCGTTACGTCGCCCCCCTCTTCCGCCGCGCCTGGGACGACCCCGGCACCCAGCCGAGCGGGGCCGCCGCGCCGGCCGCCGTCCATCCTGAGACCGATCCGGCCGAGTGGCCGCATCTGCGGGCGGCCGGGGCGCACAGTGCGGCCGACCGGCTGGCGGCCGAGGCGCGGGCCGGGGCGATGAACGACGTCGATCACGCCCGGATCGAGCGCGCCTGGCAGTCCGTGCGGGCCGGGAGGAACTCGCTCGCCGCCTTCACCGACACCGTGCTGCGCCACGGCGCCGCCGCCCACGGCCACCCTTCCGGGGCCCGCGACCTGCCCGCCCGCACCGCGCAACACGATCTCCTCGCCCACCAGGTCCGCATCGGCACCGCCCCCGAGGACCCCCGCAACCCCTATCACCACCGCGGTGTCGGCCTCGCCCTCGACCCCGATGTGCTCGGGACCTCGCTGCTCGCCGTCGGGCCGCCCGGTGCGGGGAAGACCGGGCGGCTGGTGCGGCCGGTCACGGAGTCGCTGTGTCTCCAGGCGCTCGCCGGGCAGACCGCCGTCGTCGCCGTGGGTCCCGCGGGTGCGGGGCTCGGCGGGGACGAGGCGTTCGACGTGGTCGTGAAGATCGGCCGTCCCGACTCCGCCTACGACTTCGACCTCTACGGCGGCACCACCGACCCCGACGAGGCCGCCGGCATCCTCGCCGAGGCCCTCATCGGCGACATGGCCGCCTCGCTCCCCGGCGGGGACAGTCGCCGGGCCGCCACCGCGCTGGCCCAGCTGCTCGGCCCCTACCGTGCCGCCCACGGCCGTTTCCCCTCCGTGCCCGAGCTGCGCGAGCTGCTCGACGGTTCCAAGACCGCCGTCGGCGGGCTCCGTGACGCGCTCGACGCCGCCGGGGAGCGCGCCCAGGCGCGCGAGCTGGAGGCGCGGGTGCGTCAGTCGGGGGCGCCCGGCGACGCGGGCGCGCTGCTCGCCGACCGGATCGCGCTGCTGGACCGGCCCGCCTTCGCCGACTTCTTCGACACCGCCGGCGACCGCCGCCCGTTCTCGCTGCGCGCCCTCGAACACCCGCTGCGCGTCCGGATCGACCTCCCCGAGCGCGGCCACGCCGAGGCGTCCCGGATGCTGGCGCGGCTGGTGCTGGCGCAGTTCACCGAATGCGCCGTCGGCCGCACCGACCGTTCGCTCTTCGCGTGTCTCGTCCTCGACGACGCCTCGCACACCATCACCCCCGAGGCGCTGCGCGGCATCCAGCGGCTCCGTTCCGCCAACGCCGGTGCCGTGCTCACCCTCCGCACCCTCGACGACGTCCCCGACGCCCTGCGCAGCGCGCTGCTCGGCGCCGTCGGCTGCCGGATGGCCTACGCCGGGGTGACGACCTGGGACGGGGCGCGGTTCGCCGAGGTGTGGGGCACGGAGTGGGTGGAGACACGGGACGTCACCGACCGGCAGATCATCTCGGACGAGCCGTTCACCAAGGTCCTGCACTTCATCCGGAAGGTGGTCACGGGGAAGGCGGTGACCACCCAGTCCGTGACCGTGCGCAAGGTGGAGCGCGAGCGCTGGTCGGCGTCCGAGCTGGCGCACTCCGTCCCCGCCGGGCACGCGGTGCTGTCCGTCACCTCCGTACGGGGCCAGGGCGGGCCCCCCGTCCTGGTGGACCTCCGCCGCTGAGGCTGCTCCCGCTCCCCCCGCGAGAGCCCGCGGCGGTCGGCTCCCGGCGGTCGGCCCCCACCCGGGCCGGCCGCCGTCCCCGCCCCGCGCACGGCACGGTCCCGGTGTTCCACCCCCGTCCGCCCGCCGTACTCCGGACGCGGATTCCACCGATTCCTCCATTGAGGCAGAATCGGCAGTAGCCGTTCATACGGGGCGGTGAAGTCATCGCATTCGCTTCGAAGGTGCCATGCCTCCCACGCTCGCCTCCCTCGTCCACCACACCGCGCTCAAGCTGACCGTCCTCGCGGGTGAGGACCGGCTCGAGACACCCGTGCGCTGGGCCCATGTCAGCGAGCTCGCCGACCCCGTGCCCTATATGGACGGCGGTGAACTGCTGCTCATCACCGCCATGCAGCTCCGGGCCGAGGACCCGGAGGAGATGGGCCGTTATGTGCGGCGGCTGGTGGGCGCGGGCGTCGTCGGGCTCGGCTTCGCGATCGGGGTCAAGTACGACGAGGTGCCGCCCGCCCTGGTGGCCGCGGCCAAGGAGGAGGGGCTGCCACTGCTTGCCGTACCGCGCCGCACCCCCTTCATCGCCATCAGCAAGGCCGTCTCGGCGGCGATAGCCGCGGACCAGTACCGGGCGGTGACCGCCGGGTTCGAGGCCCAGCGCGAGCTGACCCGCGCCGCCATCGGCGCCGAGGGGCCCGCCGCGCTGCTCGCCCGGCTCGCCTCCCACCTCGACGGCTGGGCGGCGCTCTACGACGCCTCCGGCTCCGTGGTCGCCGCCGCGCCCGACTGGGCCGCCCGCCGTGCCGCCCGGCTGACCGCCGACGTCGAGCGGCTGCGCGCCCGGCCCGCCCCCGCCAGCGTCGTGGTCGGCGGGGACGGTGCGGAGTCCGCTTCGGACACGGCCGTCTCGGACCGGGTGGAGCTCCAGACGCTGGGCACCGGGCGCCGTACCCGGGGCGTCCTCGCCGTCGGTACGGGTGCCCCGCTGGGCACCGCCGAGCGCTATGCCGTGCACTCCGCGGTGGCGCTGCTGACCCTGACCACCGAGCGGTCCCGCGCCCTCCAGGAGGCCGAGCAGCGCCTGGGCGCCGCCGTACTGCGGATGCTGCTCGCGGGCGAGCCCGACCATGCGCGGGCGGTGGCCGGGCGGCTGTACGGGAGTCTGCTCGACGCGCCGTTCCGGATGCTCGTCGCCGAGGCCGCGCCCGGTTCGTCCGGCTCCGCCGGTACCGCTTCCTCCGGGGCCAAGGGCACCACCGCGGGCACCGCCTCCTCCGCCGGCGGCACCGCCGCGCCGACCGCCTCCGCGGACGACTCCCCGGCCGAGCACCTCGCCGACACCGGGACCACCCCCACCGCGGGGGAGCCGGCCGCCACCGATCCGCTCGCCACCCTCGGCGACACCATGGAGTCCGCCGCCGCCCGCAGCGGGGAGGCCGTGCTCGTCGTGCCCGACGGCGGACGGATGATCGTGCTGGCCCCCGACGGCGGCGCCGCGGTCGCCGCGTGCGCCGAGCACGCCGGGGCGATCGAGAACCGCCGCGGCACCGCCACCCGCCCCCGCGAGCGCCTGGCCGCCACCGCCCCGGGCGACGACCTGGTCGTCGGGCTGTCCGCCCCCGCGGGCCCCATCGCCGCCGCGACCGCCTACCGCCAGGCGGAGCAGGCGCTGTCGGTGGCCCGCCGCCGCGGCCGGGTGCTGGTCGAGCATGAGCAGGTCGCCGCCGGATCCGTCCTGCCGCTGCTCGCCGACGACGCCGTACGGGCCTTCGCCGACGGCATGCTGCGCGCCCTGCGCGAACACGACGCCACGGGCCGCGGTGATCTCGTCGCCTCCCTGCGCGCCTGGCTCTCCCGCCACGGCCAGTGGGACGCGGCCGCCGCCGACCTCGGCGTCCACCGGCACACCCTGCGCTACCGGATGCGCCGGGTCGAGGAGATCCTCGGCCGGTCCCTGGACGACCCGGACGTCCGGATGGAGCTGTGGCTCGCCCTGAAGGCGACCTCCCCGGCCACCGCCCCCTGATCCACGGGCCCCTGCCCCGCCTCCTACCAGCCATAGCGGAGCGACCCCGCCCCCGACTGCTACGCCTCGGACAAACGCCCGGCGCGCCCCGCGCGCCTACGGTGGGGGCAGAGACATCCGCACCATCACCCCACCACTCCAGAAGGGTCGGGATCCGCCGTGCCAGACACAACCGAAGCTGTCACCCACGCGTTCTGGCTCGCCGGTCGCAAGGCGACGGGCGAGAGCACGCTCGAGGTCACGTCCCCCTGGGACGGCCGTCGCGTCGGCGCGGTGAGCGTTCCCACCGAGGCGCAGATCGAGGAGGCCGTCGCCGCGGCCGACGCCGTCCGGGACGAGTTCGCCGCGACGCCCGCCCACGTCCGAGCCGCCGCGCTGGACCACGTCTCCCGGCGGCTCGCCGAGCGCACCGAGGAGATCGCCCGGCTGATCTCCGACGAGAACGGCAAGCCCATGAAGTGGGCGCGCGGCGAGGTCGGCCGCGCCGTGTCCGTCTTCCGCTTCGCGGCCGAGGAGGCCCGCCGGTTCAACGGCGGGGAGGCCCAGCGGCTGGACACCGACGCCGGCGGCGTCGGCCGTCTGGCGCTGACCCGCCGCTTCCCGCGCGGCACCGTGCTGGGCATCGCGCCGTTCAACTTCCCGCTGAACCTGTGCGCCCACAAGGTCGCCCCGGCCATCGCCGTCGGTGCGCCGATCATCCTCAAGCCCGCGCCCGCGACCCCGCTCTCCGCGATCGTGCTGGGCGAGCTGCTGGCAGAGACCGAGCTCCCGGCGGGGTCCTGGAGCGTGCTGCCGGTGCCCAACGACCAGATGCCCGCACTGGTCCAGGACGAGCGGCTGCCCATCATCTCCTTCACCGGTTCGGAGAAGGTCGGCTACGCCATCAAGGAGTCGGTGCCGCTCAAGCACTGCACGCTGGAGCTCGGCGGCAACGGCGCGGCGGTCGTCCTCGGCGACTACGCCTCCGAGAAGGACCTCGACTGGGCCGCCACCCGTATCGGCACCTTCTCCAACTACCAGGGCGGCCAGTCCTGCATCTCCGTGCAGCGGGTGATCGCGGACGCCTCCGTGTACGAGCGGCTGCTGCCGAAGATCATCGCGGCCGTCGAGGCCCAGGTCACCGGTGACCCGGCCGACGGCGCCACCGATGTCGGCCCGCTGGTCAGCGAGGAGGCCGCGCAGCGCGTCGAGGCATGGGTGGACGAGGCCGTCCAGGCCGGTGCCCAGCTGCTGACCGGCGGCAAGCGCGACGGCGCCAGCTACGCCCCGACGGTGCTGGCGGACGTCCCCGCGGACACCACCCTCGCGTGCGAGGAGGTCTTCGGCCCGGTCCTGACCGTCCAGCGGGCCGAGGGCGAGGAGGCGGCGTACGCGGCCGTCAACGCGTCCAAGTACGGCCTCCAGGCGGGTGTGTTCACCCGTGACGTGCAGACCGCCTTCCGCGCTCACCGCGCGCTGGAGGTCGGCGGCGTGATCGTCGGCGATGTGCCCTCCTACCGCGCCGACCAGATGCCGTACGGCGGTGCCAAGCGGTCCGGTGTGGGCCGCGAGGGCGTGCGCTTCGCGATGGAGGACTACACCTACGAGCGGGTCATGGTCCTCACCGGGCTCGACCTCTAGGCCGGGTGACCCGTGCCGGCCGGATCTCCGCGGATCAGCGGAGATCCGGCCGGCACGGCACGGGCCCGCTCCGGGCTCAGGTGCCCACGTGGACGAACGCGGCCCACCGCGTGGGCTCCGCCGGGTACGCGTCGCGCAGGGCCCTCGCCGCGCCGTGCACCGCGCGGGCGGCCCCCGCGGTCCCGGCCGCGGTGAGCTCCGCATAGCAGGTGTCCGCGGCCCGGGCCGACGCCGTGTCGCCCGGGTCCCACAGTGTCCCGATCACATGCGCGTACCCGGCGAGGTGGAACGCCCCGGTCAGATGGACCGGTTCGGCGCCCGCGGCCCGCTCCGCGCGAGCCGTCACACCTCCCGCCAGATACGCCAGCTGTGCGTCGTCCAGGGGGAGTCCCGCCAGATCGGCGGCGGTCAGCGGGGGCTCCCGGTGGTCGTGGAGCAGCGCCCGCCCGGCCGTCGGCGTGCCGGGCTCGCTCACCGCGGAGCAGGCGAAATGCGCCCAGCGGTGCCGGGGCAGGGTGTCGAGCACCACGTCCCGGCGGGCCCGCGCACCGATCAGCACCCGGGTGGCGGGCAGTCGGCCGGTCACCGCGGCGATCCCCTCCCGGCCGCCCGGCGGACCGGGTGCGTCCGGGGTGGCCGGAACGGCCACCACCAGCGGTTCCTCCGCCCCCGGCGGTTCATCGCCGCCGCCGCGCCGGACCGCGCGGGCGAGCGCGTGGACGGTCGGGGCGTAGGAGGAGACCACCCGGTCCAGTACGGAGTCGGCCGCGCGGCCCGAGGCGTCATGGCGCCCGGCCGCGTGCAGCGGCAGCCCGGTCAGCGGGCCGGTCGGAACCCACCACAGCCGTGGCGGAGCGCCGTCCCGTGACCCCCGGGAGCGGCGGCCGGTGAGCCCCAGCGCGCCGAGCACCGGCTCGGCCACCGCCGTCCACAGCCACGCCAGCGTCTCCCGGACCCGCGCCCGCGCGGCGGTCCGGTCCGCCTCCGCCGCACCGGTGTCCTCCGCCGTGCGGACGGCGGGGAAGAAGTTGTCGGCGCGCCGGACCGCCTCCGCCAGGCTCAGCGCGGGGAGCGGAACGGCCCGTACCGCGCGGTGGGTGACCACCAGCGCGTCACAGCGCAGCTCGCTCAGGTTCACGACCGCCACCGGACCCTGCCCAGCACTGGCGGACAGCAGCTCCGGTACCTCCGGCGCCCGCAGGAACCCCTCGAACCCCGGCTGCTGACGGATCCGCTCGGTCAGTCGCTCCCACTCCGCCGCGAGCGCGTGCCGGTCCTCCCCGCCCGGACCGCACGGCGACGCGCCCGAGCGGTCCGCGACGCTCCCGGCGGAGCCGAGGACGGACTCTTCGGGGCGGTCCAGCGCCGTGCGCAGTTCCTCCAGGCGGTGCGTCAGACCCGGGTGCTCCGTGCGCAGTTCCGGTGGTGCCGCCCCGATGCCGAGACCCTGGCCCAGCAGCACCCCGCGGCCCTGCTCCAGCAGCCGCAGTGCCCGCTCCGGATCACCGAGCCCGATCGCGCAGGCCGCCGCGTCCGACGCCAGGCCAGCGAAACCGTCCGGCCGCGGCTCCCCGGCGGACCGGACCCCGGGACGCGGGGGCGCGGTACGCGGCAGCAGGTCCACGGCGAGTGCGAACGGCTCCAGGGCGCCGGGGAGATCGTCCGCCGCGAGCGCCGAGTGCGCCCAGCTCCGGGCGGCCCGCACCCGCGCGCCCACGGGGGCCGTGGCGTCCAGGGCCAGTTCGCGGTGGACGGCCTCGGCGGCGGCCCGGGCTCCGGGGGTGGTGCGCAGCCCCAGGGCGTGGGCGTGGAGGGTGAGCGCCTGGGCACGCAGCCGGTGACCCGGAGGCGCCGCCGCGGCCGCCGCGCTGGCGGCGTCGACCAGTGCCGCCAGCGCCGCCGTGTCCCGCCGCCGCTCGTGGTCCAGCAACAGCATCCGCGCCAGCACGCTCAGCCGCTCCGGCCGGTCGGGATGGCCGGCCGGGGTGGCCTCCACGGCGCGCCGGGCGGCGTCCACCGCGGCGCGCGGGTCCTCCGGCCGGGCGCCGGTGGCGCACCGCTGGTGCAGGGTGACGGCCAGCCGGCACTGGAGGTGCGCGTACGGCGGCCGGTCCGCGGGGACGGCGTCCAGCGCCTCCCACGCCAGCGCGACCGCCTCGTCCAGCGCCTCCGCCGCCCCCGCGCCGTTCAGCCCCGCCTGCTCGCGCAGCGTCTCGGCGAGCCGGGAGCGGGCGAGGGCCCGCCCCTCGGTGTCGTCGGGTGCCGTGGCCAGTGCCTGACGGCAGATCCCGACGGCCTCGGCGAGCGCCGAGGCGTCCCGCTGGTGCAGGAAGACCCCCAGCAGCCCCGCGGCGAACCCGGACAGCCGCTCCGGGCGGCGCGGATCCTCCGGCGCGGTCGCCGCCAGCGCGGCGCGCGACAGCTCGACGGCCGCCGCCAGATCCTCACCGTCCCCCGAGAGCCGCCAGCGCAGCCGCAGGACGTCGGACAGCCGGGCCCGCACGGCGGGCGCCTCGGGATCGTCCCGGGGGCTCATCGCCAGCGCGTCCGCGAACAGGTCGACCGCGCGGTCCAGATCGCGGCGTTCACCGCTGCGTTCGTAGCGCGCCCGGGTGGCGGCGCCCAGTCCGCCGGCCGCCTCGACCCGCAGCAGGACATCGGCCGAGGAGCGCAGGACGGATTCGAAACCCGCCACCGCGGCCTCCAGGTCCGGCAGGGAACAGCCGCGTTCATACGCGGCGAGCCGGGCGGACGCGTCCCGTAGTACGGCGGCGGGCCCGGCGGGTGCCGAACGCCGCGGGCTCCGGGACCGCTGGGGGGAGCCGCGGCCCGAGTGCACCGCCTGCCGGACCCGGGCACAGTTGTCCAGCGCCTCCTGGGCCCGCTTCCGGGCGGGATGCCCGTCCGGGAACGCCTCCAGGGCGCGTTCGTAGACGTCGACGGCCTCGTCGAGCGCGGGCAGCTGAACGGTGACGATCGCGTACTGGAGCAGTGCGGCGCCCAGGTTGCTCAAGGCGACCGGACGGCGCGGATGGTCCGGGGGAGTGCCGCGCACCGCCGACCGTCCGGCCAGCACGGCCTCGTCGAGCACGGCCGGGTCCGGGTCCTGACAGGCCCGGCGCAGCAGACAGTTGCCGAAGTCGGTCTGCAGGCCCGCGTGTTCGGGGTGGGAGGGCGGTACGACGGACAAGCAGGTGCGGTACAGCGCGATGGCCTCGTCGATCACGGCGAGGTCGCCCGAGCGCCCGAACACCTCCTGGAGGGAGTTGGCGAGCCCGGACAGGTGCCGGGCGTGGTCGGGGTCCTCCCGGGAGGAGACGGCGACCGCGGCCCGTCCGGTCTCGACGGCCTCGGTCAGTGTCGCGGGGGAGCGGTCGCGTTCGTACGTCATGCGCAGCAGGACGCCGAGGGTGGAGAGGGCGAGGGCGTGGCGGTCGGTGCGCGCGGAGCCCCGGTAGGTCTGGACCGCGAGGCGGCCCATGTCCAGGGCGAGTTCCAGCAGTTGGGGATCGCCGGTCCGGGCGTAGGCCAGCCGCAGCCCGTCCGCGGAGGTGAGCGGATCACCGGGGTCGATGGTGACGGCGGGGTGCCCGGGGTCCGTGGGGTCCGTTCCGGATCTCGCGGCGTCGGCGTCGGCGTCGGCGACGTCGGGGGCGGGGTCGGTCGGCGGCCGTCGCGGCGGCTCCTGGCTCGTGGGCGGTTCCCCCGGCTGTCCGGACGGCGGGCGGTCCTCCCCTCCGGTGCGCACGGGGTCGTGGCCGGGGGTCAGCGGGTCGCCCCGCTCCGCTGCCGCCGCCAGCAGCTCACGCGCCTCCTCGTCCCGGCCGAGGGCCCGCAGGGTGCCGGCGAGTCCGCCCAGCGCGTCCGGATCGCCCCCGGTCAGATACGCCCGCTCGAACCAGACGGCCGCCTCGCCGAGGTCACCGCGCTCGTGGAGCGCGCGGCCGAGCCGGTACGCCGCGTCCGGGTCGCCGGTCCCGGCCGCCTCGCGCAGTGGGCGCTCGGCGTCGGCCGGCGGCCGCCGCTCCGGCTCACCGAGCAGCGCGCCCAGCGTCCGCATGGCGTCCGTCGAGCCGTACCGAGCGGCGCGCTCGTACAGGGGCCGCGCCGCGCCGGGGTCGCCGAGCAGCCGGTGGTGCACGCCCGCGACCGTGCACAGCACCTCCGGGTCGTCGGTGTGGGCCGCCCGTGTCAACCACCGCCGCGCTCCCTCGGCGTCTCCGCGCCGGGCCAGCCGCTGTCCGACGTCGGCCTGGGCGCGCGCGTCCTCCTGGCCCGAGCGGCCCGCGGCGGCCCGGTGTGCGGGGCCGTTCTCCTGGGGACCGTCCTGCAGGCCGTACGGGGAGCCGCCGGGGCGTGCCCAGGAGCTGTCCCGGGCCTCCGTCCCGCCGTTCTCCCGCTCCCCGCCCCACGGCGGACGGGACGGGCAGAAAGGCTGATGTCCCCCCATGCGCGGCACCCCCCAGAGCGTGCGGATCTCCCCGGGGTGAGTGTGGCAGGCGGCAGGTCGCACGGGGTGCGAATCGAGCCTGTGCGAGCGGGGTCCTAGGCGAAGCCCCAGGACCCGGACGGCGAGCGGGGCCCGGGACCCGGCCCGGCTTCCGCGGACCCTCAACCGGAGAAGCCGGGGCGGGCCGTCCCGGTGCCCCGGCCGCAGCGTGGCACGGCCCCCTCGCGCCCCGCTCGCGGATCCGCCGAGGATCCCCGCGTCCGCCCGCTTTGCCGGAGTGCCCGGCGGGAGGCACACTGGCAGCGGTACGTGCCGGTAATGTCACGAGATCGTCATTCGCGGCAAGGGAGCACCGATGACCGCATCATCCGTCAGGCCGGTGTCCGAACGTGAAGCGCGCCAGGTGGCCGAGGCCGCCCGCGAACAGGTATGGCACAAGCCGAGCTTCGCCAAGGAGCTGTTCCTCGGCCGCTTCCGACTCGATCTGATCCATCCGCACCCCGCCCCCGCACCGGACGACGTGCGGCGCGGCGAGGCGTTCCTCGCCAAGCTCCGCGAGTTCTGCGAGACGCGGATCGACGCCGCCCGCATCGAGCGCGAGGCACGGATCCCCGACGAGACCATCAACGGTCTCAAGGAGATCGGCGCCCTGGGCATGAAGATCGACACCAAGTACGGGGGCATGGGCCTCACGCAGGTGTACTACAACAAGGCCCTGGCGCTGGTCGGTTCCGTCAGCCCCGCCGTCGGCGCGCTGCTCTCCGCCCACCAGTCCATCGGTGTGCCACAGCCCCTCAAACTGTTCGGCACCCAGGAGCAGAGGGACCTGTTCCTGCCGCGCTGCGCCCGCACCGACATCTCGGCGTTCCTGCTCACCGAACCGGACGTGGGCTCCGACCCGGCCCGGCTCGCCACCACCGCCGTCCCGGACGGCGACGACTACGTCCTCGACGGCGTCAAGCTGTGGACGACCAACGGGGTGGTCGCCGATCTGCTGGTGGTGATGGCCCGGGTGCCGCGGTCCGAGGGGCACAAGGGCGGGATCACCGCCTTCGTCGTCGAGACCGCGTCCGAAGGTGTCACGGTCGAGAACCGCAACGCCTTCATGGGGCTGCGCGGTCTGGAGAACGGGGTGACCCGGCTCCACCGGGTGCGCGTCCCCGCCGTCAACCGGATCGGCCCCGAGGGCGCCGGGCTCAAGATCGCGCTCACCACGCTCAACACCGGCCGGCTCTCGCTGCCCGCGATGTGCGCGGGTGCCGGGAAGTGGTGTCTGAAGATCGCCCGCGAGTGGTCCGCCGCCCGTGAGCAGTGGGGCAAGCCGATCGCCCGCCACGAGGCCGTCGGCGCCAAGATCTCGTTCATCGCGGCGACCACCTTCGCCCTGGAGGCCGTGATCGACCTCGCCTCCCAGATGGCCGACGAGGACCGCAACGACATCCGCATCGAGGCCGCGCTCGCCAAGCTGTACGGCAGTGAGATGTCCTGGCTGATGGCGGACGAACTGGTCCAGATCCGCGGTGGCCGCGGCTTCGAGACGGCCGCCTCGCTCGCCGCCCGCGGCGAACGGGCCGTCCCGACCGAGCAGATGCTCCGCGATCTGCGCATCAACCGGATCTTCGAGGGCTCCACGGAGATCATGCACCTGCTGATCGCCCGCGAGGCGGTCGACGCCCATCTGTCGGTGGCGGGTGACCTCATCGACCCGGACAAGTCCCTGTCCGACAAGGGCAAGGCGGCCGCCAAGGCCGGCGGTTTCTACGCCCGCTGGCTGCCCGGCCTGGTCACCGGCCCCGGCCAGCTGCCCCGCTCCTACGGCGAGTTCCACCCCGAGGGCCACCGGGACCTCTCGCCCCATCTGCGCTACGTGGAGCGTTCGGCGCGCAAGCTGGCGCGCTCCACCTTCTACGCCATGTCGCGCTGGCAGGGCCGGATGGAGACCAAGCAGGGGTTCCTGGGCCGGATCGTCGACATCGGGGCGGAGCTGTTCGCGATGAGCGCGGCCTGTGTGCGGGCCGAGATGCTGCGCAGCCGTGGGGACCACGGCGCGGAGGCGTACCAACTGGCCGACGTCTTCTGCCGGCAGGCCCGGATCCGTGCCGAGGAGCTCTTCGGCCGGCTGTGGACCAACACCGACGAGCTCGACCGCAAGGTGGTCTCCGGGGTGCTCTCCGGCTCGTACACCTGGCTGGAAGAGGGTGTCCTCGACCCCAGTGACGACGGTCCCTGGATCGCCGACGCCACCCCCGGCCCCTCCGCGAAGGACAACGTCCACCGCCCCATCCGCTGACGGTGCGGCCTGAGCCGGGCCCGGGGGGGGGGGGGGGGGGGGGGGGGGGGGGGGGGGGGGGGGGGGGGGGGGGGGGGGGGGGGGGGAGGGGGGGGGGGGGGGGGAGAGGGAGGGGGGGAGA
>NZ_JBWKKP010000020.1:0-24297 GCF_056431485.1 Streptomyces sp. NPDC045899 | reverse complement strand
TCCCCCACCAAAACCCCCCCCCCCCCCCCCCCCCCCCCCACCCTCCCCCCCCCCCCCCCCCCCCCCCCCCCCCCCCCCCCCCCCCCCCCCCCCGGGGCCTGTGATCGGGCGGTCCCCCGGAGCGGCCACAATGGGGGGATGACGGAATCCCTGGCTGACCCGCATCTGCGCTTCCCGGCGGCCACCGCCGCCGCCGGTGCGCAGCGCGACCTCGTGATCCTGGGCTCCACCGGATCGATCGGCACCCAGGCCATCGACGTGGTGCTGCGCAATCCCGACCGGTTCCGGGTGACCGGTCTGTCCGCCGCGGGCGGACGGCCGGGCCTGCTCGCCGAGCAGGCCCACCGGCTGCGGGTGGCCAGGGTGGCCGTCGCCCGGCAGGAGGCGGTGCCCGAGCTGCGCGAGGCGCTCACCGCGCGCTACGGCCCCGGTGAGCCGCTGCCGGAGATCCTGGCCGGGCCCGACGCGGCCACCGAGCTGGCCCGCTCGCAGTGCCACACGGTGCTCAACGGCATCACCGGTTCCATCGGCCTGGCGCCGACCCTGGCCGCCCTGGAGGCGGGCCGGGTGCTGGCGCTGGCCAACAAGGAGTCCCTCATCGTCGGCGGTCCGCTGGTGCGCGCCGTCGCCAAGCCCGGTCAGATCGTCCCCGTCGACTCCGAGCACTCGGCACTCTTCCAGGCACTGCTGGGCGGCACCCGCCAGGAGGTGCGCAAGCTGGTCGTCACCGCCTCCGGCGGCCCCTTCCGCGGCCGGACGAAGGCGGAGCTGACCTCGGTCACCCCCGACGAGGCACTGGCCCACCCCACCTGGGACATGGGCCCGGTGATCACGATCAATTCCGCGACCCTCGTCAACAAGGGGCTGGAGGTGATCGAGGCGCATCTGCTCTACGACATTCCCTTCGAACGGATTGAGGTGGTCGTCCACCCGCAGTCGTATATCCACTCGATGGTTGAATTCACCGATGGCTCCACGCTCGCCCAGGCGAGCCCGCCCGATATGCGGATGGCCCTCGCGCTCGGCATCGGCTGGCCCGACCGGGTGCCGGACGCCGCGCCCGGCTGCGACTGGTCCAAGGCCCACACCTGGGAGTTCTTCCCGCTGGACCACGAGGCGTTCCCCTCGATCAATCTCGCTCGGCACGTCGGCGCCCTCGGCGGCACCGCGCCCGCCGTGTTCAACGCGGCGAACGAGGAGTGCGTCGACGCCTTCCTTGACCGGAAGCTGCCCTTCAATGGGATCGTCGATACGGTCGCGGAGGTGGTGGCGGAGCACGGCACCCCCACCGCGGGAACCCGGCTCACCGTCGCGGACGTCCTCGAGGCCGAGAGCTGGGCCCGTGCCCGCGCCCGTGAACTGGCCGCCGAAGCGGCGAAGGCGACCCCGGAGGCTCGCGCATGACGACACTGATGACGGTCCTCGGCATAGTGGTATTCGCCGTCGGCCTGCTCTTCTCGATCGCCTGGCACGAGCTCGGCCATCTCTCCACGGCCAAGCTCTTCGGCATCCGGGTCCCGCAGTACATGGTCGGCTTCGGGCCGACGATCTTCTCCCGCAGGAAGGGCGAGACCGAGTACGGGGTCAAGGCGGTCCCGCTCGGCGGCTACATCCGCATGATCGGGATGTTCCCGCCCGGTGACGACGGCAAGATCACCGCCCGGTCCACCTCGCCCTGGCGGGGCATGATCGAGGACGCCCGGTCGGCCGCCTTCGAGGAGCTCAAGCCGGGGGACGAGTCCCGGCTGTTCTACACGCGCAAGCCGTGGAAGCGCGTGATCGTGATGTTCGCCGGACCGTTCATGAACCTGGTCCTCGCCGTGGTGATCTTCCTCGGCGTGATGATGTCCTTCGGGGTCAGCACCCAGACCACCAATGTGGGCACCGTCTCGGAATGTGTCGTCGCGGCCTCGGCCGACACCGACACCTGCCCCAAGAGCGCCAAGGACTCCCCGGCCAAGGCGGCCGGGCTGCGGCCCGGGGACAAGATCGTCGCCTTCGACGGCCATCCGACGCCCGACTGGAGCACCCTCCAGCAGGACATCCGGAAGACCACCGGCCCGGCCACGATCACCGTCGAGCGGGACGGCGCCCGCAAGACCCTGCACGCCAACCTCATCAAGAACCAGGTGGCCCAGTCCGACGGGGACGGCGGCTACGTCGAGGGCAAGTACGTCAGCGCGGGCTTCCTCGGCTTCACCCCGGCCAACGGCGTGGTCCAGCAGTCCTTCGGGCAGTCCGTGGACCGTATGGGCACCATGGTCGAGGACGGCATCGACTCACTGTTCGCCCTGCCCTCCAAGGTCCCCGACCTGTGGAACGCGGCCTTCGGTGACGGTGAGCGCAAGGCGGACTCCCCGATGGGCGTCGTCGGCGCCGCCCGGGTCGGCGGTGAGGTCGCCAGCCTCGACATCCCGCCCTCGCAGCGGATCGCGACCATGCTGTTCCTCGTCGCGGGCTTCAACCTCTCGCTGTTCCTCTTCAACATGCTCCCGCTGCTTCCGCTGGATGGCGGACATATCGCGGGCGCGCTGTGGGAGTCCGTACGGCGGCATGTCGCGCGGCTGGTGCGGCGGCCCGATCCCGGGCCGTTCGACGTGGCGAAGATGATGCCGGTCGCCTATGTGATCGCGGGGATCTTCATCTGCTTCACCTTGCTGGTGCTGGTGGCCGACGTCGTGAACCCGGTGAGAATCTCCTGATGACACTCGATGTCCCGAAGTTCACCTTTGGGTGGACTTCGGGTCCGGGTGTGCTGGGGCGCGGGCCCGTGCCGTAATCTCGGACGCGGAGCCCGCTGATCTCGGGCCTGTCACACACCTTGGGGTTGCTCGCCAGATGACTGCGATTTCGCTAGGCATGCCGTCCGTACCGACCAAGCTCGCCGACCGCCGGGTCAGCCGGAAGATCCAGGTCGGGTCGGTGGCCGTGGGCGGCGACGCTCCGGTGTCGGTGCAGTCGATGACGACGACGGTGACCGCGGACATCGGGGCCACCCTCCAGCAGATCGCCGAGCTCACCGCGTCGGGCTGCCAGATCGTGCGGGTCGCCTGCCCCTCGCAGGACGACGCCGAGGCGCTGCCGGTGATCGCGAAGAAGTCGCAGATCCCGGTGATCGCCGACATCCACTTCCAGCCGAAGTACGTGTTCGCGGCCATCGACGCCGGATGTGCGGCGGTGCGGGTGAACCCGGGGAACATCCGGCAGTTCGACGACAAGGTCAAGGAGATCGCCAAGGCGGCCTCCGACGCCGGGGTGCCGATCCGGATCGGGGTCAACGCGGGGTCCCTGGACAAGCGGCTGCTGGAGAAGTACGGCAAGGCCACACCGGAGGCGCTGGTCGAGTCGGCGCTGTGGGAGTGCTCGCTGTTCGAGGAGCACGGCTTCCGGGACATCAAGATCTCGGTCAAGCACAACGACCCCGTCGTCATGGTGAACGCCTACCGTCAGCTGGCCGCCCAGTGCGACTACCCGCTGCACCTGGGTGTGACCGAGGCCGGTCCGGCGTTCCAGGGCACCATCAAGTCCGCGGTGGCCTTCGGAGCCCTGCTCAGCGAGGGCATCGGTGACACCATCCGCGTCTCGCTCTCCGCGCCGCCGGCCGAGGAGGTCAAGGTCGGCATCCAGATCCTGGAGTCGCTGAACCTGCGCCAGCGCCGTCTGGAGATCGTCTCCTGCCCCTCCTGCGGCCGTGCCCAGGTGGACGTCTACAAGCTGGCCGACCAGGTCACCGCCGGTCTGGACGGTCTCGAGGTGCCGCTGCGCGTCGCCGTCATGGGCTGTGTCGTCAACGGCCCCGGTGAGGCCCGCGAGGCGGACCTGGGCGTCGCCTCGGGCAATGGCAAGGGCCAGATCTTCGTCAAGGGTGAGGTCATCAAGACCGTGCCCGAGTCCAAGATCGTGGAGACCCTCATCGAGGAAGCCATGAAGATCGCCGAGCAGATGGAGAAGGACGGCATCGCCTCCGGCGAGCCCCAGGTCTCCATCAGCGGCTGAGACCCGCCGTCCCTATCCGGCCGCACCGGACCCGTCCGGCGCGGCCGGAGTCCGCGGTGGCGGCCCACGCCGCAGGTGGCCCGTCCCGCCTGCGGGGTACAGTGCGGAGAATCGACTCCCTCTTGGCCCGCAGGCCCGTGTCCGGCCCGCAGGCCCGCGACCGGTGAGGCAAACACATCCGTGCTGACCACCTCCACCACCAGGGTCCTCGAGCCCGGCGAGCTCGAAGCGGCCCTCGCGGTCCTCGACCGTGACCCGGTGTCCAACGCCTTCGTGGCCGCCCGCGTCCAGGTGGCCGGGCTGGACCCGTGGCGGCTCGGCGGCGAGATGTGGGGCTGGTACACCGGCGGCCGGCTGGAGTCGCTCTGCTACGCCGGGGCCAATCTGGTCCCCATCTGCGCCACCCCCGAGGCGGTCCGCGGCTTCGCCGAGCGCGCCCGCCGCGCCGGGCGCCGCTGCTCCTCCATCGTCGGCCCCGCCGACACCACCGCCGAGCTGTGGTCCCTGCTCGAGCCCAGCTGGGGCCCGGCCCGCGAGGTCCGCTCCCACCAGCCGCTGATGGTCACCACCTCGATGCCCGCCGACATCCCGCCCGACCCGCTGGTGCGGCGTATCCGCAAGGACGAGATGGACGTGATCATGCCCGCGTGCGTGGCCATGTTCACCGAGGAGGTCGGCGTCTCCCCGCTCGCCGGGGACGGCGGACTGCTCTACCAGGCCCGGGTCGCCGAGCTGGTCACCGCCGGACGCTCGTTCGCCCGGGTGGAGAACGGCCGGGTGGTCTTCAAGGCCGAGATCGGCGCCGCCACCCCGCACGCCTGCCAGGTCCAGGGCGTCTGGGTGGCCCCCGAGTACCGCGGCCGCGGGCTCTCCGAGACCGGGATGGCCACCGTGCTCGACTACGCCCTGAACGAGATCGCGCCCGTGGTGAGCCTGTACGTCAACGACTTCAACACCGCCGCCCGCGCCGCCTACCGCCGGGTGGGGTTCCAGGAGGTCGGAGCCTTCATGAGCGTGCTGTTCTGAGCCATCGGCGTGCTGTTCCGATCGGCGGGCCAGTAGGGTCTGGCGCATGGTGCAACTGCCCGGGGAGCGGTCCCCGGATCCCGGAGGCGTCGCCGTCGGGCCGCTCGACCTCGCCGCGCGCGTGGACGACGCCCTCGCCGTCCAGGCGGTGGCCTTCGGGCTCACGGCGGAGGAGGTCGGCGTACGGCGCCATATCGTGCTGCGCCACCTCACCAGCCCCGGGGCCCGCGCGCTGGGCGCCACCACCCCCACCGGACGGCTGGTGGGGTTCGTCTACGGGATGCCCAACGACCGGACGCACTGGTGGTCCACCGTCGTGCAGCCCTATCTGCGCGCCGCCGGACGCGAGGACTGGCTCGACGACTCCTTCGTCATCACCGAGCTGCATGTCCACCCCGCGTACCAGAACCGCGGTGTCGGACGGCGGCTGATCACCGCCATCACCGACGGCGTCTGCCAGCCGCGCTCCCTGCTGTCCGCCATCGACACCGACAGCCCCGCCCGCGGTCTCTACCGGTCCCTCGGCTACACCGACCTCGCCCGGCCGGTGCTCTTCCCGAGCGCGCCGAGCCCGTACGCGGTCATGGGAGCGCCGCTTCCGCTGCGCCGCTGAGCCGCCGCCCGGGGACCTCCCGGGGACGCCCGGGGGACAACGCATTTCCCGGTTGTGCACACCTGCGGCTAACCTCCTGCTCATCCCATCCCGCACGCAGGAGAGACCCCATGGCCCACGCCGTCAACGTCCAGCGCATGTCCACGATGATGCTGAAGACGCTGCGCGAAGACCCGGCCGACGCCGAGACCGCCAGCCACAAGCTGCTCGTCCGGGCCGGTTACGTCCGCCGCGCCTCGGCGGGCATCTGGACCTGGCTGCCGGTCGGCAAGAAGGTCCTGGAGAACGTCTCGCGCATCGTCCGCGAGGAGATGGACGCCATCGGCGCCCAGGAGGTCCTCCTGCCCGCCCTGCTGCCCAAGGAGCCGTACGAGGCCAGCGGCCGCTGGGAGGAGTACGGCGACCTGCTGTTCCGCCTCAAGGACCGCAAGGGCGGCGACTACCTGCTCGGCCCCACCCACGAGGAGATCTTCACCCAGACGGTGAAGGACCAGTGCACGTCCTACAAGGACCTGCCGGTCATGCTCTACCAGATCCAGACCAAGTACCGGGACGAGGCCCGTCCGCGCTCCGGTGTGCTGCGCGGCCGTGAGTTCCTGATGAAGGACTCGTACTCCTTCGACACCACCGACGAGGGTCTGGCCGAGTCCTACCGCCTGCACCGTGAGGCGTACCGCCGGATCTTCGAGCGCCTGGGCCTGGACTACCGCATCGTCTCCGCGGTCTCCGGCGCGATGGGCGGCTCCGCCTCCGAGGAGTTCCTCGCCCCGGCGGCGGCCGGCGAGGACACCTTCGTGGACTGCCCGAACTGTGAGTACGCGGCCAACACCGAGGCGTACACGGTCACCGTCCCGCCGGTCGAGGGCGGTACCCACGGCCCCGTCGAGGAGCTGGACACCCCCGACACACCGACCATCGAGAGCCTCGCCGAGCACCTGGGCGTCCCCGCCTCCGCGACCCTGAAGAACCTGCTGGTCAAGATCGACGGCGAGATCACCGCGGTGGGCGTCCCCGGCGACCGCGAGGTGGACCTCGGCAAGCTGGGCGAGCACCTCGCCCCCGCCGAGGTCGAGCTGGTCACCGCCGAGGACTTCGAGGGCCGTCCCGACCTGGTGCGCGGCTACGTCGGCCCGCAGGGCCTCGCGGGCAAGTCCTTCCGCTACATCGCCGACCCGCGCATCGCCCCCGGCACCGCCTGGATCACCGGCGCGAACAAGGCCGACACCCACGCCCGCAACGTGGTCTGCGGCCGTGACTTCGACGTCGACGACTACCTGGACGTCACCGTGGTCGAGCCGGGCGACCCCTGCCCGAAGTGCGGTGCGGGCATCGAGCTGGACCGGGCCATCGAGATCGGCCACATCTTCCAGCTCGGCCGCAAGTACGCCGACGCCTTCCAGCTGGACGTGCTCGGCCAGAACGGCAAGCCGGTCCGCGTCACCATGGGCTCCTACGGCGTCGGCGTCTCCCGAGCGGTGGCCGCCCTCGCCGAGCAGACCCACGACGACTCCGGCCTCTGCTGGCCGCGCGAGGTCGCCCCGGCCGACGTCCACATCGTCGCCGCGGGCAAGGCCCTCCAGACCGAGCTGGCGCTCGACATCGCGGAGAAGCTGGGCACGGCGGGCGTCCGTGTCATGGTCGACGACCGCGCGGGCGTCTCCCCGGGCGTGAAGTTCACCGACGCGGAGCTCATCGGCGTGCCGACCATCCTGGTCGTCGGCCGCGGCGCCAAGGACGGCGTGGTGGAGCTGAAGGACCGCCGCACCGGTGAGCGCGAGGAACTCCCGCTGGACGAGGCCATCGCCCGCCTCACCGTCTGACACCCCCGGACATCGACCGGCGCCCGGCCCGCCGCCCACAGCGGCGCGCCGGGCGCCGTCATGAGACGGCCCGCCCGGCGGCTCGTGCGACTGGGCCGCTCCGCGGCCACCTCCGCCGTGTCATGCCGTTCGCCACCGCCCCATGGCGCCGTGACGGTCCACGCGGGCGGAGCGATGCACCGGGCCGTCGGCGCGGGCTGCCGGCAGTCCGGTTGCCGGGTCGGGTGCGCCGCCAGTCCTCCCGCACCTCGCCGGGCCGGCGGGCTGTCGTACCCGTGCCGCGTGCCGGGGCCTGGCCGGGCCGTGGCCTCCCGCGGGTGGGCGCGCCCGGGCGCCGACGGGCCGTGCCCGGGTCAGAGCCAGCTGGCGAATTCCAAGAGGAGTTCGGCGCGGGAGCGATGGCCGGTGGCGGCGTGGTGGAGGCCCGTGGCGACGGCGCGGTACAGGGTCCAGCCGCGCAGCCGGTCGCGGTCCACGTCCAGGGAGTCGGCCAGTTTGGCCACCCGGCGGCGGGCCGCCGCGGCGGGGCCGGGGCCCGCCGCGAGGTCCTCACAGCGGTCGAGCACCAACTGCGCCAAGTCATAGGCCCGTTCGCCGACCAGGGGCGAGGGGCCCACCGCGAGCCAGGGCGAGCGTTCCCCGGCGAGCACCTTGCCCTGCCGGAAGTCGCCGTGCAGCAACACCGCTTCGGGCGGCCCCGCGAGCAGTTCCGTGCGCAGCTGCGCCGCTTCCTCGGCCAGCGGGCGGGCGTCCGCCGCCCAGTCACCGGTGGGCAGCGGAAGCATCGCGTCGTGGCCCTCGCCGGTGCGTTCCGCGACCGAGCCGAAGGGGTGCTCCTCCGGCGGCGGCACCCACAGCCGCCGCACCGTGCCCGCCGCCTCCAGCAGCGCCTTCGCCTCCGGCAGCGAGCGCACCGACACCGCGCTGCTCAGCCGCTCGATCAACAGCGCACCGGTGTCCGGATCGGCGCGCAGCAGCCGGACCGCGCCCCAGCCGTCCCAGTGGGCGAGGGCGGCACGCTCCCGTTCCGCGTCGGGGCCGGGGACGGGCAGTTTCAGCGCCGCCGGGGTGTCGTCCGCCTGCCGCACCAGCGTGACCAGACCACGGCGGCCGCCGGGGGTCACCACCCGCTCGGGGGTCAGCTCCCAGGCGTCGAGCAGTTGGTCCACGGTCTCCGGCAGGGCTTCCAGCCAGTCGCGAACGGAGCCTTCGGGAGCGTCGCTCAGCGCGTCCAGCAGCCGCTTGGGCGGGTGGAAGGGGGTCGTATCCCGTCCACCGGACTGCGGTGCCGATGCCATGCCTGAGCCGTCCCCTTCATCAATGTCATCTCGATCACCGTTCGCCCCGGCGGCCCGTCACAGCGCGTCGGCCGGACCGCTCGCCGACGAGGACGGGGCGGCCGTGGTGGAGTGTTCGGTGAGTCCAGGGAAGGCTACGCCGCCCCCGCGCCAGCGCACCGCACGGACCGCCGCCTCGCGCAGCGCGCCCGCCGCCTGACGGCGCAGCGAGCCGTCACCGGCCCGTACGAGATCGGCGTACACGGCGGCGATACGGTTCTCCAGTTCCGCGGCGAGCCGCACCGCGGCGGGCGCGTCCGGTACGGCGAAGGGCAGCGCGTAGGCGGGCGCCGCGCCCGCGGGGGTGCCGCCGAGGTCGCGCACGGTGCGCACGAGCGCGTCCCGGCGCGCGCGGTGCGCCGCGTACCCCTCGCGGGCCTCCGCGAGCCGGTCGTCACCGATCCGGCCGCCGACGACGCCGTAGCCGTAGACGGCGGCGTGTTCCGCGGTGAGCGCGGCCTGCGCGGCTCTGAGCGCCGCGGCGCGGCTGCCCGCGGTACGGCCTGGTCGAGCGGCCATGTCAGTACCCCTTCCCGGTGGTCATGAGTCCGAGCCGTCCTGGGTCAGGAGATACACGTGGGCGGCGCCGGAGGCCGCGACGGAGGCCAGCAGCCGGGCGAGCTCGGGCGGCGCGGTGACGAGGGCGGTGGTGCGGGCGTCGGCGGTGTGCCGCTCGGCCTGGGCGAGCGCCGCGAGGGCGCGCTTCCCGTCCTTGGGCACCGCGGGCGGCCGCTCCCGCCGTGCGGAGGCCGAGGCCGACGGTGACGCCGACGGCGCGGCCGATCCGTCGGCGGACGCGGACCGCTCATGGCCGCGGAACGCGGCCGCGTGCCGCGCCGTCTCCGCACGCAACGGGGCCAGGCGCTCCGCAAGGCCGGGGTGCGCGTCCGCCGTCGCGTCGTAGCGCGCCAGGAGCGCGGCGGACTCCCGCGCGCCGGTGGCGCGGAGCTTGGCGACGCTCACGCCCTCGGCGGGGTCGCGGCGGGGCCTGGTGTCGTCGGAGCAGCCGCTCAGCAGCGCGGCCGCGCCCAGCGCCCCGCCGCCCAGCAGCAGGGCGCGCCGCGCGGGCGTCGCCCCGCCGGTGCCGGACGTGATGGCGGACGCGGGGGAGGTGTCGGTGGGGGACGGGGGGCCTGGTGGGGGCGTGGTGATCGACACGTTCCTCTTTCCGGGCTGCGGCAGCTCCCGGCCGCCGGTAGTGATCACAGCAGGCGAGCGTACCCGCGCGCGGGGCGGAAGCCCGGCAGCGCCCACCGAATCGTCAGCCCGCCGCCGGAACAGATAGGCTTTGATCCGACACGCGACCTTCCCACAACAGCACACGCGGCCGAGGAGTCACCCGGATGAGCACCACCCAGAGCGAGAGGCTGCGCGGGCTGCTGGAACCGCTCGTCAGCGCCCGAGAGCTGGATCTGGAAGAGGTCGAGGTGACGCCCGCCGGGCGGCGGCGTGTGCTCCGGATCGTCGTGGACTCCGATGACGGTGTGCAGCTGGACACCTGCGCCGAGCTCAGCCGGGAGATCTCCAGCACCCTCGACGAGTCGGACGCCATGGGCGCCACCCCGTACGTCCTGGAGGTCACGTCCCCCGGCGCCGAGCGCCCTCTCACCGAAGCGCGCCACTACCGCCGCGCCACCGGCCGCCTCATGCGGGCCAGGCTGGCCGACGGCGACGAGCTGGTCGCGCGGATCACCGCCGTGGACGAGGACGGGCTCGACCTCGAGGTGCCCGGTGTGAAGGGCCGCAAGCCCACCGCCAGGCGGCTGGCCTTCAAGGAGATCTCCAAGGCCCGGGTGGAGATCGAATTCAACCGCAAGCCCGCTTCTGAGGGCGACGAGAGCAAGGAGGAGGCGTAGCCGTGGACATCGACATGAGTGCCCTGCGGGGTCTGGTGCGAGAGAAGGAGATCTCCTTCGACCTGCTGGTCGAAGCGATCGAGTCGGCCCTCCTCATCGCCTACCACCGCACCGAGGGAAGCCGCCGCCGCGCCCGTGTGGAGCTGGACCGCAACACCGGCCATGTCACCGTGTGGGCCCAGGAGGACGCCGAGGACCTCGAGGAGGGCGCCGAGCCCCGCGAGTTCGACGACACCCCCTCCGGCTTCGGCCGGATCGCCGCGATGACCGCCAAGCAGGTCATCCTCCAGCGGCTGCGGGACGCCGAGGAGGAGATCACCTTCGGCGAGTACGCGGGGCGCGAGGGCGATGTGGTCGCCGGTGTCGTCCAGCAGGGCAAGGACCCGAAGAACGTCCTGGTGGACATCGGCCGGCTGGAGGCCATCCTGCCGGTGCAGGAGCAGGTGCCCGGTGAGGACTACGCCCACGGCACCCGGCTGCGGACCTATGTCGTCCGCGTCGTCAAGGGCGTGCGCGGTCCGTCCGTGACCCTTTCGCGTACCCATCCCAACCTCGTGAAGAAGCTCTTCGCGCTCGAGGTGCCGGAGATCGCGGACGGTTCGGTGGAGATCGCGGCCATCGCCCGTGAGGCCGGTCACCGGACCAAGATCGCGGTCAGGTCCACCCGTTCGGGTCTGAACGCCAAGGGCGCGTGCATCGGCCCGATGGGCGGCCGGGTGCGCAGTGTGATGGCCGAACTGCACGGCGAGAAGATCGACATCGTCGACTGGTCGGACGACCCCGCCGAGCTGGTGGCCAACGCGCTGTCCCCCGCGCGGGTGAGCAAGGTCGAGGTGGTGGATCTGGCGGCGCGCTCGGCGCGCGTCACCGTGCCGGACTACCAGCTCTCGCTCGCCATCGGGAAGGAAGGGCAGAACGCCCGGCTCGCGGCCCGGCTGACCGGGTGGCGGATCGACATCCGGCCCGACACCGAACAGCCCGGTGATCAAGGCTGATTCCAGCCGCGGAGCCTCGGAATCCAGCCGAAAACGAGTAACCGTTCGATCACTCCCCCCGAGGGGTGAGGTCGGTACAGGGAGGTAGACTTAAGCAGTGTCTGGCCGCGCGCTTGCTCGTGCCTGCCCTGAGAGAACCTGTGTGGGATGCCGGGATCGGGCGGCCAAGAAGGATCTGCTGCGCATCGTGGCGGTCGAGGGCGTTTGCGTCCCCGATCGGCGCGGTACGCTGCCCGGCCGGGGTGCCTATGTGCACCCCACACGGGTCTGCCTCGACCTGGCGGTCCGCCGCCGGGCCTTTTCCCGGGCCTTCAGGGGGCCGGGGACGCTCGACACCACGGACCTGCGCCGCTGTGTCGAGCAGGGTGAGCAGGCGTCACCGTAAGTAGTTGGAAGAACGGCACGGGACACCGTGCGGTCAGGTACCTCGCGAGTCGGAAGTAGGTCGAGATTGCGATGAGCACTCGATGAGTACGCGATGAGTACGCCCATGAAGTAGCGACGGTCCGGCGTAACCCGGACCTCAAAGGAGCGAAGTGGCTAAGGTCCGGGTATACGAACTCGCCAAGGAGTTCGGAGTTGAGAGCAAGGTCGTCATGGCCAAGCTCCAAGAACTCGGTGAATTTGTACGTTCGGCGTCCTCGACCATCGAGGCGCCGGTTGTGCGCAAGTTGACTGACGCATTCCAGGGTGGCAACGGTTCCGGCCGCGCCGCCGGCAAGCCCTCGGCGCCGCGCAAGGCGACGCCCGCCAAGCCGCCGACACCCGGTCCGGGTGCATCGGCCCGTCCGGCTGCCCCCAAGCCCCCGACGCCCGGCCCCAAGCCGGCCGCCGCCGAGGCCCCCCGCAGCACTCCCGCGGCGCCCTCACCGGGGCCGCGTCCCACGCCCGGCGCCCGTCCGACCCCCGGCCCCAAGCCGGCTCCGGCGCAGCCCGCGGCACCGCAGCAGCCCGAGTTCACCGCCCCGCCGGCGGCCGCCGGTCCCAAGCCGGCCCAGGCCCAGGCCAAGCCGGGCGCGCCCGCGAAGCCGGGCGCCACGCCCGGTCCGCGCCCCGGCGCCCGTCCGGGCGGTCCCGGTCAGGGCCAGGGCGGCCAGGGCCAGGGCGGCCAGGGTGCCCGTCCCGGCGCTCCGCGCCCCGGTGGCGAGCGCGGCCCGCGTCCGGGCGGTGCCCGTCCGGCCGGTCCCCGTCCGGGTAACAACCCCTTCACCTCCGGCGGTTCCACCGGTATGGCGCGCCCGCAGGCGCCCCGTCCCGGCGGCGCCCCGCGTCCCGGTGGCCAGGGTGGCCCCGGTCCGCGCCCGCAGGGCGGCCAGGGCGGTCCCGGCCGCGGTCAGGGCGGCCCCGGCGGTCCCCGGCCCACTCCGGGCCAGATGCCCCGTCCGCAGGGTGCCCAGGGCGGCGGTCCGCGTCCGGGCGGCGGTCCCGGCGGTCCGCGTCCGAACCCGGGCATGATGCCGCAGCGTCCCGCCGCGGGCCCGCGTCCCGGCCCCGGTGGTGGCGGCGGCGGTCGCGGTCCCGGCGGTGCCGGTCGTCCCGGTGGCGGCGGTCGTCCCGGTGGCGGCGGCGGCTTCGCCGGCCGTCCCGGTGGTGGCGGCGGCGGCGGTCGTCCGGGCGGTGGCGGCGGCTTCGGCGGTCGTCCCGGTGGTCCCGGTGGTGGCGGCGGCTTCGGCGGTCGTCCCGGCTTCGGCGGTCGTCCGGGTGGTCCCGGTGGCCGTGGTGGCACGCAGGGCGCGTTCGGCCGTCCCGGCGGCCCGGCTCGCCGTGGCCGCAAGTCGAAGCGGCAGAGGCGCCAGGAGTACGAGGCCATGCAGGCCCCGTCCGTCGGCGGCGTGATGCTGCCCCGCGGCAACGGCCAGACGGTCCGGTTGTCGCGTGGTGCCTCGCTCACCGACTTCGCGGAGAAGATCAACGCCAACCCGGCGTCGCTGGTCGCCGTGATGCTCAACCTCGGCGAGATGGTCACCGCGACCCAGTCGGTCTCCGACGAGACGCTCCAGCTGCTCGCCGACGAGATGAACTACGTCGTCGAGATCGTCAGCCCGGAGGAGGAGGACCGCGAGCTTCTCGAGTCCTTCGACATCGAGTTCGGCGAGAACGAGGGCGGCGAGGACATGCTCGTCTCCCGTCCGCCGGTCGTGACCGTCATGGGTCACGTCGACCACGGTAAGACCCGGCTGCTGGACGCGATCCGCAAGACCAACGTGGTCGCGGGCGAGGCCGGTGGCATCACCCAGCACATCGGTGCCTACCAGGTCTCGACCGAGGTCAACGAAGAAGAGCGCAAGATCACCTTCATTGACACCCCGGGTCACGAGGCGTTCACCGCCATGCGTGCCCGTGGTGCCAAGTCGACCGACATCGCGATCCTCGTGGTGGCGGCCAACGACGGTGTGATGCCCCAGACGATCGAGGCGCTGAACCACGCCAAGGCGGCCGACGTGCCGATCGTGGTCGCGGTCAACAAGATCGACGTCGAGGGCGCGGACCCGACCAAGGTGCGCGGTCAGCTGACCGAGTACGGCCTGGTGGCCGAGGAGTACGGCGGCGAGACCATGTTCGTCGACATCTCCGCCAAGCAGGGTCTGCACATCGACAGCCTGCTGGAGGCCGTGGTCCTCACCGCGGACGCCTCGCTCGACCTGCGCGCCAACGCGGAGCAGGACGCGCAGGGCATCGCGATCGAGGCCCACCTGGACCGCGGCCGCGGCGCCGTGGCCACCGTGCTGGTCCAGCGCGGCACCCTGCGGGTCGGCGACACGATGGTCGCGGGCGACGCCTACGGCCGTGTCCGGGCGATGCTCGACGACAACGGCAACGCGCTGGAGGAGGCCGGTCCGGCCACCCCGGTCCTGGTGCTCGGTCTGACCAACGTGCCGGGCGCGGGCGACAACTTCCTCGTCGTCGACGAGGACCGCACCGCCCGCCAGATCGCCGAGAAGCGCGCGGCGCGCGAGCGCAACGCGGCCTTCGCCAAGCGCACCCGCAGGGTCTCCCTGGAGGACCTGGACAAGGTGCTCAAGGCCGGTCAGGTGCAGCAGCTCAACCTCATCATCAAGGGCGACGCGTCCGGTTCGGTGGAGGCCCTCGAGTCCTCCCTGCTCCAGCTCGACGTCGGCGAAGAGGTCGACCTGCGCGTCCTGCACCGCGGTGTGGGTGCGGTCACCGAGACCGACATCGACCTGGCGACCGGCTCCGACGCCATCGTCATCGGCTTCAACGTGCGCGCCGACGGGCGTGCCACGCAGATGGCCGAGCGCGAGGGCGTGGACGTCCGTTACTACTCGGTCATCTACCAGGTGATCGAGGAGATCGAGGCGGCCCTGAAGGGCATGCTCAAGCCGGAGTACGAAGAGGTCGAGCTCGGTACGGCGGAGATCCGCGAGGTCTTCCGCTCGTCCAAGCTGGGCAACATCGCGGGTGTGCTCATCCGCTCCGGCGAGGTCAAGCGGAACACCAAGGCCCGCCTCGTCCGCGACGGCAAGGTCATCGCGGAGAACCTCAACATCGAGGGCCTGCGCCGCTTCAAGGACGACGTCACCGAGATTCGCGAAGGCTTCGAGGGCGGTATCAACCTCGGCAGCTACAACGACATCAAGATCGACGACGTCATCGCGACGTACGAGATGCGCGAGAAGCCGCGCGGCTGACGCGCTGCCTCTCGGTCGGGGCCGGTCGGCGGGAAATTTCCGTCGATCGGCCCCGGCCCTTGCGTGTACGGTTCGAGGAACCTGCACGAAGCCAGACCTTCAAGGCCCCACGGGTGGCTTGACCCGGACCGCATGTATGTAGGGACGTTGTCCTTTGACCTGCTCCTTGGCGACGTACGGTCGTTGAAGGAGAAGCGCTCCGTCGTCCGCCCGATCGTCGCCGAGCTGCACCGCAAGTACGCGGTGAGCGTGGCGGAGGTCGGCGACCAGGACCTCTACCGCAGGGCGCAGATCGCCCTGGCGGTGGTCTCCGGGGACCCGGGCCATCTCACGGATGTGCTCGACCGCTGCGAGCGGCTGGTCGCGGGGCGGCCGGAGGTGGAGCTGCTGTCCGTGCGACGGAGGTTCCACGGCGGCGATGACGAGTGACGGAACGGGGAACCCGACGGTGGTGACCCCCATCGATGACCGGCCCCGGCCGTCGATGACCGAAGCGAAGAAGAGAGAAGTAGACGCATGACCGACACCGCGCGGGCACGCAAGCTGGCGGACCGCATCCGGGTCGTGGTCGCGGAGACCCTTCAGCGGCGGATCAAGGACCCGCGGCTCGGCTATGTGACCATCACGGACACCCGGATCACCGGTGATCTCCGGGAAGCGACCGTCTTCTACACGGTCTTCGGTGACGACGAGGAGCGGGCCGCCTCCGCCGCGGCCCTGGAGAGCGCCAAGGGCGTTCTGCGCTCCGAGGTCGGCCGTCAGACCGGGGTGCGGTTCACCCCCACCCTGACGTTCGTCCCGGACGCCCTCCCGGACAACGCCCGCACCATCGACGATCTGCTCGCCAAGGCCAAGGCGGCCGACGCACAGGTCCGCGAGGCGTCCTCGGGCGCCGAGTACGCCGGTGAGGCCGATCCGTACCGCAAGCCCGATGAGGAAGAGGACGAGAACGGGCACGAGAACGACGGCAAGGGCTCCCCGGACGCATGACGCGCAAGGGCAGGGCCGGATCCGGTGCGCCGGACGGCCTGGTGATCGTCGACAAACCGGCCGGTTACACCTCGCACGACGTCGTCGCCAGGATGCGCCGGTTCGCCGGGACCCGGCGGGTCGGCCACGCCGGCACGCTGGATCCCATGGCCACCGGCGTGCTGGTGATCGGCGTCGAGAAGGCCACCCGGCTGCTCGGTCACCTGGCGCTGACCGAGAAGGAGTACACGGCCACCATCCGGCTGGGCCAGACCACCGTCACCGATGACGCGGAGGGGGAGATCACCGCCACCCACGGGGCGGCGGGGGTCGAGCCCGCCGCGATCGAGGCCGGGATCGCCGCGCTGACCGGCGCCATCCAGCAGGTGCCGTCCAAGGTCAGCGCCATCAAGATCGACGGCAAGCGGTCCTACGCACGGGCCCGTGAGGGCGAGGACTTCGAGATCCCGGCGCGCCCGGTGACCGTCTCGTCCTTCGCGCTGCACGAGCGCCGCGAGACGAAAGCGGAGGACGGCACCGCCGTCCTCGACCTCGACGTCACGGTCGTCTGCTCCTCCGGCACCTACATCCGGGCGCTCGCCCGCGATCTGGGCGCCGGACTCGGCGCGGGCGGCCATCTGACGGCGCTGCGCCGCACCCGGGTCGGCCCGTACGGGCTGGCGGAGGCGCGGACGCTGGAGCGGCTGGAGGAGTCCCTGACGGTCATGCCCATCGCGGAGGCCGCCGCGGCCGCCTTCCCGCGCTGGGACGTGGACGCCCACCAGGCGCGCCTGCTGGGCAACGGCGTACGGATCGACATGCCTCCGGTGACCACGGGGGAGGGGCACACCGGACCGGTGGCCGTCTTCGATCCGGAGGGGCGCTTCCTGGCGCTGGTGGAGGAGTCCAAGGGCAAGGCCAAGAGCCTGGCCGTGTTCGCCTGAGCCGTCCGATGTCCGATGAGGGCCGTCCCGCACCGCGGGGCGGCCCTCGGCCGTCCTGCGGTGCGTTGCGACCCCCCGATCTCTTCCCCTCCCGGTGTCTTTCCAGTGCCGACGGTGAATTCACCCCATCGTGCGGGCGCCCGGAAGGCATCACGGGAGTGAAAGGGGGCGCGTGACCTCTCGAGGGGCCCTGGCGACCGTGGTGAAACGCGGGGCGGGACGTCCGGAGTGGCCACCGATGCAAGGGACGTGCCGACGGCATGGCACTCTTAGACCTGCGAAGTCGACAGACAAAGGTTCGGGCGAGGAGCGGGCAAAGTGCAGCGCTGGCGTGGCTTGGAGGACATCCCCGAGGACTGGGGACGCAGCGTCGTCACCATCGGCTCCTACGACGGGGTGCACCGAGGACACCAGCTGATCATCGGCCGCGCGGTGGCCCGCGCGCGTGAGCTGGGCGTCCCGGCGGTCGTGGTCACCTTCGACCCGCACCCCAGCGAGGTGGTACGCCCCGGCAGCCACCCCCCGCTGCTCGCCACCCACCAGCGGCGCGCGGAGCTGATGGCGGAGCTGGGTGTGGACGCCGTGCTGGTGCTGCCGTTCACGGCGGAGTTCTCCCGGCTCAGCCCCGGTGACTTCGTGGTGAAGGTGCTGGTCGACAAGCTCCACGCCCGGGTGGTCGTGGAGGGCCCCAACTTCCGCTTCGGCCACAAGGCCGCCGGGAACGTGGAGTTCCTGCGCGAGCTGGGCGGAACCTACGACTACCAGGTCGAGGTCATCGACCTGTACGAGCGCGGCGAGGCGGGCGGTGGCGAGGCGTTCTCGTCCACCCTGGTGCGCAGGCTGGTCGCCGACGGCGATGTCACCGGCGCGATGGAGGTCCTGGGACGGCCGCACCGTGTCGAGGGCGTGGTGGTGCGCGGTGCCCAGCGCGGCCGTGAGCTGGGTTTCCCCACGGCCAACCTGGAGACCCTGCCGCATACCGCGATCCCGGCCGACGGCGTCTACGCGGGCTGGCTCACCGCCGGGGGCGAGGCGATGCCCGCGGCCATCTCGGTCGGTACCAACCCGCAGTTCGACGGCACCGAACGGACCGTCGAGGCCTATGCGATCGACCGTGTCGGACTGGATCTGTACGGACTCCACGTCCAGGTGGACTTCCTCGCCTATCTGCGGGGCCAGGAGAAGTTCGACTCGATCGAGGCGCTGCTTGAGCGCATGGCGGCCGATGTGAAGCGGGCGCGCGAACTGGTCGAGGAGCACGGCGGCCGCTGAGCCCCGCCCCTTCAGCCCTTCACGGCCCACCACGGCTCCTACGGCGATCGCCCCGCCGGACCGGGATCAACCGGTCCGGCGGGGCGATCGCTTCGGTGCGTCCGCGTCCGCTACTGCTGCGGCCCCGCCGGCGGCTGCTGCCACGGCTGGCCCGGCTGTGCGGGCTGCCCGGACGGCCAGGGCTGGCCGTGCTGGGCCTGGGCCTGCTGGGGCGGCTGTTGCTGCTGCCCCTGCTGCCACCCCTGCTGGGGGCCGGGCTGCCCCGGCTGGCCCTGCTGCGGATAGCCCTGTGGCTGACCGGGCTGCGGATAGCCCGGCTGTGGCTGGCCCTGGTGCTGCCCGGGCTGGGGCGCGTACGGCCCCGGGTAGGGCTGCTGCTGCCCCTGGCCCTGCTGCGGACCCGGCTGCTGGCCCTGCCCCTGGCCGGGGTACTGCCCCTGCTGACCGTGCGCGGGCATCGGCGGGGCCATCTGCGGCGGCGGGGCGCTGCCACCGTCCGCTGTCCACAGCCCCTGTGCCTGCTGGGCCCGGGCGAAGTCCTCGGCGACGAGGGCCGAGAGGTTGAAGTACGCCTCACGGGTCTTCGGCCGCATCATGTCCAGGTCCACTTCGGCGCCCGCCGACAGGTGCTCGTCGAAGGGCACGACGATCACGCCGCGGCAGCGCGTCTCGAAGTGCGACACGATGTCGTCGACCTTGATCATCTTGCCGGTCTCCCGGACCCCCGAGATCACGGTGAGGCTGCGCGAGACCAGGTCCGAATAGCCGTGTGCGGACAGCCAGTCGAGCGTGGTGCTCGCGCTGCTGGCACCGTCCACCGAGGGGGTGGA
This sequence comes from Streptomyces sp. NPDC045899, assembly GCF_056431485.1. Classification (NCBI taxonomy): domain Bacteria; kingdom Bacillati; phylum Actinomycetota; class Actinomycetes; order Kitasatosporales; family Streptomycetaceae; genus Streptomyces; species Streptomyces sp. NPDC045899. Next base: position 4,989 of record NZ_JBWKKP010000020.1, on the reverse strand, counting down.
GATGATGATCAGCTGGTCGGCGAGGTCCAGCACTCCGCGCATCGCGCTGTAGAGCAGACCGGTGCCCGAGTCGGTGAGGATGATCGGGTACTGCTTGCCCAGGACGTCGATGACGCGGCGGTAGTCCTCGTCGTTGAAGGTCGTGGAGACCGCCGGGTCCACGTCGTTGGCGAGGATCTCCAGACCGGAGGGGGCCTGTGAGGTGAACCGCCGGATGTCCATGTAGCTGTTGAGGTACGGGATCGCGGTGACCAGGTCGCGGATGGTCGCGCCGGTCTCCCGCCGCACCCGGCGGCCCAGGGTGCCCGCGTCGGGGTTGGCGTCGATCGCGATGACCTTGTCCTGGCGCTCGGTGGCCAGTGTCGCACCGAGGGCGGTGGTCGTCGTGGTCTTGCCGACGCCGCCCTTGAGGCTGATCACCGCGATGCGGTAGCAGGAGAGCACCGGCGTGCGGATCAGCTCCAGCTTGCGCTGCCGCTCCGCCTCCTCCTTCTTGCCGCCGAACTTGAAGCGCGAGCCGGCGACGTTGTTCTTCTTCGGCTTCTGCTTGCCCCGGATGAGCCGGTCCGACGACAGCTCGACGGCCGCCGTGTAACCGAGGGGCGCCCCCGCACCGTGGGCGGCCTGCCGCCGCTGGTCCGGTGTGACGACGGGCCAGCCGCCGGTCCGCGGATCGGACGGAGCGTCCGCCCCGGCACCGGAGTTGGCGGCGGCGCCGCCGTCGGGCCGCGGGTAGCCGTAGCCGTCCTGTGCGGGGGGAGCCGCGTCGGGGCGGGGGAAGCCGTAGCCGCCCTGATCGTGCCCCTGCGCCTGCACCTGGCCCTGGGACGGCCCGTGTGGACCGGGCTGGGCGTACGGGCCGGGCAGGCCCTGCTGCGCCTGTTGGGGCGCGGGGGAGGGCTGCGGGTAGTTCGGCGGGACGGCGTCCTGGGGCTCCGCCTGCGGACGGGGGAAGCCGTAGCCGCCCTGGGCGGTGGCGGGCGCCGGGGGCTGTCCCTGGTGCGGATAGCCGTACGGGGCCGCCTGCGGGGGCTGCGGGTTCTGGGGCGCCTGCGGACCGGGAGCGGCCGGGGGCTGGGCGCCGGCGGACGCGGGTGCGCCGCCCTGGCCCTGTGCCTGCCCCGGGAACGGGGCGGGGCCGGGCCGGCCGGGACCGGGCTGGGGCCCTGGAGTGGGCTGGACGCCGGGAACAGGCTGACCGGGGCCGGGCCGGCCCGGGACCGGGCCCGGAGCGCCCTCGCCGGGGCGCGGGTAGCCGTAGCCGCTCTGCGGGGGCGCGGGTGCCGGGACGCCGGGCGCGGGCTGACCCTGCGTACCGGGTACCGGCGGGGCCCAGGCGTTGGCCTGCGGCGGCAGACCGGCGCCGTTCGCGCCACCGGGGCCGTCCGTCCGCTGCTCCGGGAGCGGCGCCGGGGCGGCTCCGCTCCCGGGGGACCACGGGGCGCCCGCGTTCGGCTGCGGGGTGGCGGGCGTGGCCGGGGCGCCCGGACCGGCGTCCGCGCTCTGCGGCGCGGCGGGCTGGAAGTCCGGCGGCAGCGGCGGCAGTCCGGCCTGCGGCGCGGACGGCGGCGCCCACGGCGCGGCCGGTGGCTGCCCCGGCGCGGGCGCGTCCGGCGAGGGCGCGCCCTGCGGCGCCGCGCCCTCGGGAATCGCGTCCTGCGGCTCGTCGGCCTCCGCCGCCGCGCTCTCGGCCTTGCGGCGCTCCGCGAAGTCCTGGCGCAGCGCGGCCGTGGAGAACCGCATGGTGCCCTCGCCGCGGACCTCGCCGCCGGTGGGCGCGGGGGTGTCCGCGGCGCCGGAGTCCGGGGTCTCCGGCGCGGGCCGCTCGGCACCGGCTCCCGAGTCGCTCCCGGGAGCGGGGGAGCTCGGGGAGCCCTCGGGGTTCACAGGGCTCTCGGTGTCCCCCGCGGCGGCGCGCAGTTCGGCCATCTCCGCCCGCAGGGCGGCGGTGGAGAACCGCAGTGTGCCCTCGCCGCGGACCTCCCCGCCGTCGGTGTCCCCGGTCTCCCCGGCGCCGGCGGAGGTGTCGGCCGGTTCGGCGGTGGCCTGCGGCGCGGCGATCGGCGGCAGCGCGTAGTCGTCGTCCTTCTCCGCGGTGGGCGCGGCCGGTTCGGCGCCGTGGTCCCGGTCCGGCCGCTCGTCCCGCGCGGTGCCCGTCGAACCCTCCGCGCCGAGGTCATCCGTTCCGGTGTCGGCGCGGGGCGGAACTATGGGGTTCGGGGAGAAGTCGGGCGCGGCGGGCGGCGTGGTCGGCGCCTCGGGGCGCTCCGTCCCCGTCTCGCCCGCTCCTCCCCCGTCCGCGGCCCGCGCATGCGTCTCACCGCCGTCGGGCCCGCCGGAGGCGGCACCGGCGGAGCCGGACGCCGCCGGGCCGGCGCCCGTGGGCGCGGAACCGGCGGACAGGGAATCGGGAGACGCGGAAGTGGCGGGCGCGGGATCGGCCGACGGCGCCGGGGGCGGCGGCCACGACCCGGCGAAGCCGTCTGGATCCGGAACGCCCTGCACCGGCACCGGGTTCGCGCTCGGCGCCGGAGGCGGGGGCGCGGCCCCCGCGCCGGCCCCCGTGTCCACCCCGGATCCGAAGGTCCCCCCGGAGGTCCCGGCCGGGCCGGGGGCGGGCGGGGCCGGTGACGGCGAAGCGTTCTGCGTGTACCAGGCGGGCGGGGTGTAATCGATGGTGAACTCGCCCGTGTGCTCGGTCTCCGCGTCGGACCGATCATCGCCGGGTGGGGTTCCGCCCGTGCGGATCTCGTCCCGATCGCTGCTCACAATGCCTCCTGGTGTGGTCGAACACCCTTGAAATTCTTGGCGAGGCCGATCTCATGCCGATCGTTACTGTCGTCCGACCGTTCGGCTTTCCCCTTTGGTGACGCCGGGGACACCTGATCAGGTTCTCCACCGCGTACACCAAGACTAATCACCATGAGGGCCGCTGTGGCAGGCCCGTCCGGCACTCACGGCTGTCCGATACCTCACCGTGCCTTACCCGGTCGCATACCCGCTCGATCCCGGAGGGAGCCCGGGTGTCCGGTGGTAGAAATAAACCCGCTCGAATGCCGACGGACCCGCCTAAGAGGTGAGCGCTGATGCCGCGGCCGCCCCGACCGCCCCACCGACCACCGGCGGGGGGCTTCGGCCCGCCACCGGAACCGGAGCCCTCCCGGGGCGGGTTCGGTCCCCCTCCGCAGCCGTCCCCGCCGCCCGTCCCGCCTCCGGCCGCCCCGCCCTCGCCGAACGGGCACACTACGCCCCAGATCTGGCATACCGGGGCACTCCCCGCGAGCCCGCCCCCGGCGCCCGATGTCCCGCCGCCTCCCGGGCCGTCGGCGCCCGCTCCCGGCAACCCGTACGCGACGGAGCCGGCCCGTCCCGGACCGCTCGGTGCGTACGGCACCTCCCCGGCCGACGGCGGCAGCGGTGACGGTGGCGGTGGGAGGAGGAGGCGGAAGGCGATCGTCATCGGCACGGTGCTCGCGGTGCTGCTGGTGGCGGGCGGTGCGGTCCTCGCCGTCCTCGGCGATGGTGACGGCGGAGGCGATGACGGCAGGGAGCCCGCCGCCTCGAGCGGCGCCCCGGCCGGACCCCGCGGGAAGAAGCCGACGGCCGGGCCCTCCGCCGGTGGCGACAGCGACAACAAGGCCCCGGCGGACGAGGAGAGCGACCCCAACGACGTCCGGCGGCCGGGTGAGGCCAGGGTGCTCTTCCAGACTCCCGCACCGGACCTCCCCCGGCGCGGTGTCGACGTCCCCGGGTTCTGGGTGCGGAAGGACCATGTCGTGAAGGCCGTTGACGACACGGTCATCGCGTACCGGAACGACGGCACGCGGAAGTGGTCGCTGCGCCTCCCCGAGGCCGTCTGCGCCGCGCCCGACTCGGCCACGGACGGCAAGGTCGTCGTCGCCTACGCGGGCCACCGCAAGGACTCGTGCAGCGGACTCGCTCTGATCGACCTCGACAAGGGCGCCAAGATCTGGGACCACGACGCACCCGACGGGGGCCTCTTCGGCGGGGAGCACTCGAATCTGGGCATGGCCCAGAGCGGTAATCTGGTCGGCCTGGCCTGGTTCGGCGGCTCCGCCATGGTCAGGGTCGACAACGGCAAGGAGGTCTCACCGGGCAAGCTGAGCCCCGCCTGTTCGGTGGACGGTTACGCGGGCGGCGAGGTCCTGCTGCGCGCGTACTCCTGCAACAACGGCACCGCCAAACTCCAGCGCTTCACCCCGGCCGGAAAAATCACATGGACCTATGCCGTCCGCAAGGGCTTCAAGGTCAGCAAGATCTTCTCCAGCCGTCCGGCCGTCGTCGCGCTCAGCGATGAGGACCGCAAGTCCGGTGGGGTGCTCGCGATTTCGGACCGGGGCAAGGAGCGTTCCTCCCTCGCCCTGGGCAGACGGTCCTACCAGCCGCAGTGCCGGATGGATCTGTTCGGCACCGACATGGGCGCCTGCCAGGGTGTCGCCGCCACCGCCGACACCCTCTATCTGCCGACCGAGTTGACGCCGGGCGGCGCGGGCCCGACCACCGAGATCCACGCCTTCGACCTCGACAGCGGCAGGAAGAAGTGGGCCCTGAAGGTGAGCGGCCGGATGCTGATGCCCCTGGGCACCGACGGTGAGGACCTCATCGTCTACGAACAGCCCACCCTCTCCGGCGGCGGCACGGTCGTGCGCGTCGGCCCCGAGGGCGGCACACCGGGGAAACTGCTCCAGCTGCCCCGGGCCACCCGCAAGACGGAGGCCCTCCTGGCCACCGCCACCCGGGTCTACCGGAACGGCCACTTCTACATCGCCTCGGACCGGATCGCCGGGACCGCGGGAGCCGCCGAGAAGCTTCTGATCGCCTACGGACGCTGAGCGCCCCCGGCGGGGCGGAAAAACCCGGAGGGGGGGACACCGGCCGGTGTCCCCCCCCCCCCCGTACCCCCCCACACAAATCAAACTCGCCGTCCCGCACGCCCAGGACAAAAGCGGGACACCCAGCCCCCATGTC
>NZ_JBWKKP010000019.1:0-146318 GCF_056431485.1 Streptomyces sp. NPDC045899 | reverse complement strand
TCGCTTTGCGTGTAGGGGAACATCCGGGGGGGCGATATTCTCTCTCCCCGTCTCCTTTTTTCCCCCCCCCCCCCCCCCCGTCGCCCCCCCCCCTCCCCTCCCCTCCCCCCCCCCCCCTCCCCCCTCCCCCCCCCCCCCCCCCCCTGGGGCCGCCAGCTCACTCCGGCCCGCGGCTCAGTCCTGGGGCGTCTTGCTGATCTCCCAGAAGCGGAAGACGGTGGACGAGTCCAGCGTCCACTGGAGCCCGGAGATGGTGTTCTGGGCGACCGCGTACTGCTTGCCCTGCCACAGCGGGAGCATGGGCACGTCGTCGGCGACGACGTCCTGGATCCGCTGGTAGTCGCCGACCGTGGCGGAGCGGCTGGGCTGCTCGGCGGTGGCCGGTATCAGCTGACCGGTGAGCAGCGCCGAGCTGTAGTTGTTGGCCAGGACGTTGCCGTCGCCGAAGAAGGGGGCGACGAAGTTGTCCGGATCCGGGTAGTCGGGCACCCAGCCCTTCACATACACGCCGTACTTCCCGGCGGCGACGGCCTTCTCGTAGGTCTCGACGTCGGCGCTCTTCACATCGACGTCGAACAGCCCGCTGGCGTTGAGCTGCTTGGCGATCGCACGCAGCCCGGGGAGGGTGCCGGGGCCGTAGCGGATCGGGGTGCCCCACAGGGTCAGCTTGACCTTGCCGGAGACCCCCGCCTCCCGCAGGGCCTGCTTGGCCTTGGCGGGCTGCGGCCGGTCGCCGTACTTGTCGTAGAAGGCGGTGTTGTGGCCGGTGATCCCGGCCGGGACGACCGAGTACAGCGGTTCGGCGGTGCGCTTGTAGACGTCGCGCACCAGGGTGCTGCGGTCGATGAGGTAGGCGACGGCCTTGCGGACGCCGCGCTTGCCCGCCACCGGGTCCTTCATGTTGAAGATGAGGTGCTGGACCTCGGCGCCGGTGCCCTCGACCACGTCCAGGCTCTTGCCGTCGCCGACACTGCGCGCCTGGAGATCGGCGAGGTCCTTCATGGCCAGTCCGCGGTAGGCGAGGTCGACGTCGCCCTCCTCCACGGCGGTCTTCAGCGCCTGCTGCTCGTTGTGGAAGAACTTCAGGGTCAGCCCGGTGTTCTTGGCCTCGGCGGGACCCTTGTAGTCATCGTTGACGGCGAAGTCGGCCTTGGTCTTGTCGAAGGACTTCAGGGTGTAGACACCGGAGCCGACCGCCTCGTCGTCGGAGCGCAGCTTGTCGGCCGGGTACTCCTGGTGGTCGACGATGGAGCCCGCACCGGAGGCGATCTTCTGCGGGAACGTCGCGTCCGCGTGCTTCAGGTTGAACACCACGGTCCGCTTGTCCGGGGTCTTGATGGACCCGATGGACCCGAACATCACCGCCGGACCGTTCTTGTCGTTGATCCGCAGGGTCCGCTGGAAGGAGAACTTGACGTCCTCGGAGGTGAGCGGGTGGCCGTTGGAGAACGTCAGGTCGTTCCTGAGGGTGCAGGTGTAGACCCGGCTGGCGTTGTCCTTGAAGCTGCACGTCTCCGCGGCCTCGGGCTGCGGGGTGGTGCTGCCCTTGGGGAAGCTCAGCAGGGACTGGAACACATTGTTGAACAGCAGCCAGGAGCCGGGGTCGTAGCCGGACGCCGGGTCGGTGGAGAGCACCTCGTCCGACATCCCCATGACCACGTGCTTGCCGCCGTCGGCGGCGTCACCGTCCTCGCTTCCGCAGCCGGTCAGCAGGGCGGCGGCCAGCCCCGCCCCGAGGGGGGCTGCCAGCCACTGGTCACGTTTCCTCACGGGTTGGTTCCTCACAGTTTCGTCGTCGTGCAATCGGCCCCCGTCTGTCGTGGTCAGCCCTCGGCGCCGCGCCCCAGCTCCCAGAGCTGGAGCATGGTCGAGGAGTCGAACGCGTACTCCGCGCCGGTGATGTTCTCCCGGGCGGCCACGTACGTGTTGCCCTGCCACAGCGGCAGGTAGGGGACGTCGTCGGCGACGGCGTTCTGGATGGACTGGAAGTCCTTGGAGGCCAGGGTGCGCTGCGTCTCCTGCCGCGTCTTGGGGATCAGCTCGTCCTGGATCGCGCTGTTGCGGTAGGGCGAGTTGAGGAAGTTGTCCTTGGTGAGGAACGGGGCGATGTAGTTGTCCGGGTCCGGGAAGTCCGGCAGCCAGCCCATTCCGTAGACCGGGTACTCGCGCTTGATGAGGTTGGGGCGGAACTCCGCCCACCGGACGCCCTTGATCTTGATGGCGAACAGACCGCTGCGGTTCATCTGGCGCTGGAGCTCCTTGAACTCCGAGGCGGTCTCCGGACCGTAGTGGTCGGTGGTGTACGTCAGCGTCAGCTTCACCGGGGTGTGGATCCCGGCCTGGCGCAGCACCCGGCGGGCGGCGGCGGGGTTCGGGTCGCCGTACTCGTTGTGGAACGAGTTGGTGTGCGTGGTGACGTTGGACGGGATCAGCGAGTACAGCGGCTCGGCGGTGCGCTTGTAGACATCGCGCACCAGGGCCTGGCGGTCCACGAGGTGGGCCATCGCCTGGCGTATCGCCTTGTCCTTCACCGACGGGTCCGAGGTGTTGAAGCCGAGGTAGCGGATGCCCTGGCCGGACTGCTCGAAGAGCCGGACGCCCTTGATCTTGCCGCGGTTCAGCCGGTCGATCTGGTCCGGCGAGAAACCGCGGTGGACGACGTCGACATCGCCCTTGACCAGCGCCTTGTCCAGCTCCGCCGAGGTCTTGTAGAAGCGCATCACGACCGTGTCGGTCTTCGGCTCCGCGTCGCCCTGGTAGTGCGGGTTCCTGGTGAAGGTCACCTTGGCCAGCCGGTTGTCCTCGACCTCGGTCTTGGCCTGGTACGGGCCCGAGCCGATCATCTCGAAGCCCTCGTGCAGCCGGTCCGGTTCGTAGACCTCGCTGTCGAGGATGGCGGCGGCCGGGGTGGTCAGCTTGGAGGGGAAGGTGGCGTCCGGGGAGGACAGGTGGATGACCACCTCACGGTCGTTGGGGGTCTCGACCTTGTCCACGTTGGAGAGCAGGGAGACCGGACCGTTGCGGTTGTTGATGCGCAGGATGCGCTCCAGGGAGAACTTGACGTCCTCGGAGGTGAGCGCGTGGCCGTTGGAGAACTTCAGCCCGCTGCGCAGAGTGCAGCGGTACTGCTCGCTCTGCCGGTCCTGGAATCCGCACTTCTGGGCGGCGTCGGGGATCGGCTCGGTGCCCGAGCGGGGCAGCCGCATCAGCGTCTGGAACGCGTTGTGCAGGACGCTCCAGGAGGCGAAGTCGTAGGCGAGGTCCGGGTCCAGGGGCGCGGGCGCCGCCTTGGTGGCCTCGATCCCGTCCGTACTGCCCAGGACGAGTGCGTCACCGTCCGACCCCGAGCCGTCGGTACCGCCGCACGCGGTGAGCGCTGACATCAGTAGGCCCGCCACGGCCGGCAGCACCAGCGACTTGCGCTTCATTGTCGGGAGTCTCCCTGCGATCGATCAACCACTCGCGACGAGATTAGTCGGCGGCGCCAGCCATGCTGAGACACAACGAAGTTGAGGCAATATCACGCCCCGATAACGGGCAGCGCTTGACCGATATGCGGACGCGGTCGCGTTTCGTACGGCATGTCACCAATCCGGACACAAGGGTGTACGCAAACCGCACCAGAGGGGACGTGCAGCATAGACCCACCCCCCACGTCGACGCCAAGTTCAGTGATAAACATCACGTTCGTTATGGCGCCGTTCACGGCGGAAAAGACCCCCGGGTTATTCAGTCTGTCATTTGCAGAAATACGCTCAGTATGCGATCAGTGCATTCCCGTGACCAGCCCCTGGAGAAATGGGAGATCCACTTCTTCGAGCGATCCGACGACCGTGCGGCCCGCCGCGGGTTCGATCGGCACCACCGACGGCACCGCCACCACCCGGCAGCCCGCCGCCTCGGCCGACCGCACCCCCGTCGCGGTGTCCTCGACCACCACACAGCGGGCCGGGTCGGCGGCCAGCCCGGCGGCCGCGAACAGATACGGGTCGGGGTGCGGCTTGGTCCGGCCGATCTCGTCGCCCGCGACCGTCAGCGCGAAGTTCTCCGGGCCCAGCGAGTACAGCACCCGGTCCATCACCCGCCGGTGCGAGGCGGAGACCAGGGCGGTGGGGACACCGTGCGCGGCCAGTTCGGTGAGCAGCCTGCGGGCCCCGGGGAGCATCGGCACGGTGCCGTCGAGCAGCTCGGTGAAACGGCTGTTCAGCAGGCCGGTGAGCTCGGCGAGCGCGATATCCGCGCCGGTGGCCTCGATCAGGAAGGAGGCGCTGCGGGTCATCGGGCCGCCGACCACGATCTGGCGGTACTCCTCGGCCAGTGCGTGACCGAGCTCGGCGAAGATCGAGACCTCCGTGTCCCACCAGATGCCCTCGGTGTCGACCAGGGTGCCGTCCATGTCGAGCAGAACGGCTTGCAGTGCGGACCCTTCGGCCGTACGGGTACTGACGACGGGGATGCTGCTGGTCATCCAAACACCTCCGGACAAGGGGCACGAAGGCCGGCCTCCTCCCGTGGAACGGAAGGCGACCGGCCTCTACCGGATCGACCAGTCTACGACGCGCCGCCGCGCGGCGCCTCATGGCCGCTGGCGGACGGTCCCGGAACGGTCACCGGGCGTTGAAGTACTTCGCCTCCGGGTGGTGGATGACGATGGCGTCCGTGGACTGCTCGGGATGCAGCTGGAACTCCTCGGAGAGCTTGACGCCGATGCGCTCGGGCTGGAGGAGTTCGGCGATCTTGGCGCGGTCCTCCAGATCGGGGCAGGCGCCGTAGCCGAGCGAGAAGCGGGCGCCGCGGTACTTCAGCGCGAACATGTCCTCGACGTCGTGGGGGTCCTCCCCCGCGAAGCCGAGCTCGGCGCGGACCCGGGCGTGCCAGTACTCGGCCAGCGCTTCGGCGAGCTGTACGGAGAGGCCGTGGAGCTCGAGGTAGTCGCGGTAGGAGTTGGACTCGAAGAGTTCGGCGGTGGCCTCGCCGATCCGGGAGCCGACGGTGACGACCTGGAGGCCGACGACATCGGTCTCGCCGGATTCCTCGGGGCGGAAGAAGTCGGACAGGCACAGACGGCGGCCGCGGCGCTGGCGGGGGAAGGTGAAGCGGGTGCGCTCGCTGCCGTCCTCGTTGAGCAGGACCAGGTCATCGCCCTTGGAGACACAGGGGAAGTAGCCGTAGACCACGGCCGCTTCCAGCAGGTTCTCGGTGTGCAGCTTGTCCAGCAGCCCGCGCAGCCGCGGACGCCCCTCGGTCTCGACCAGTTCCTCGTAGCCGGGGCCGGCGCCGGTGCGGGCCTGCTTCAGCCCCCACTGGCCCTTGAACAGCGCGCCCTCGTCCAGCCAGGAGGCGTAGTCGGCCTGCTGGATGCCCTTGACCACCCGGGTGCCCCAGAACGGCGGCTCCGGGACGGGGTTGTCGGTCGCCACGTCGGAGCGCACCGGCCCCTGGTCCGGCTCCGGCTCCAGCACGGCCGCGGATTCACGGCGGGGCACACGGCGCTGCTTGAGCTCGGGGAGCGCGGCGCCGGGGACACCGCGCTTGACGGCGATCAGGGCGTCCATCAGCCGCAGCCCCTCGAAGGCGTCGCGGGCGTAGCGCACCTCGCCCTCGTAGATCTCGTGCAGGTCCTGTTCGACATAGGCGCGGGTCAGGGCCGCGCCGCCGAGGATCACGGGGTAGCTGGCGGCCAGCCGGCGCTGGTTGAGCTCCTCCAGGTTCTCCTTCATGATCACGGTGGACTTCACCAGCAGTCCTGACATGCCGATGACATCCGCGCGGTGTTCCTCGGCGGCCTCCAGGATCGCCGAGACCGGCTGCTTGATACCGAGGTTGACCACGTTGTAGCCGTTGTTGGACAGGATGATGTCCACCAGGTTCTTGCCGATGTCATGGACGTCGCCGCGGACCGTGGCCAGCACGATGGTGCCCTTGCCTTCCGCGTCCGACTTCTCCATATGCGGCTCCAGATAGGCCACCGCGGACTTCATGACCTCCGCGGACTGGAGCACGAACGGCAGCTGCATCTGGCCCGAGCCGAACAGCTCACCGACGACCTTCATCCCGTCCAGCAGCGTCTCGTTGACGATGTCCAGGGCGGGCCGCTCCTCGAGCGCGGCGTCCAGGTCCGGTTCCAGACCGTTCTTCTCACCGTCGATGATGCGGCGCTTGAGCCGCTCCTCCAGGGGCAGGGCGGCCAGTTCCTCGGCCTTGCCCGCCTTCAGCGACTGCGCCGTGGCGCCCTCGAAGAGGGCCATCAGCTTCTGGAGCGGGTCGTAGCCCTCGCTGCGCCGGTCGTAGATCAGGTCGAGGGCGGTGGTGACCTGCTCGTCGTCGAAGCGCGCGATGGGCAGGATCTTCGAGGCGTGGACGATCGCCGAGTCCAGGCCCGCCTTCACACACTCGTCCAGGAAGACCGAGTTCAGCAGGATCCGGGCGGCCGGGTTCAGTCCGAAGGAGATGTTCGACAGACCGAGGGTGGTCTGCACATCGGGACGGCGGCGCTTCAGCTCCCGGATCGCCTCGATGGTGGCGACGCCGTCGCCCCGGGACTCCTCCTGACCGGTACAGATGGTGAAGGTGAGGGTGTCGATGAGGATGTCGGACTCGAGGATGCCCCAGTTGGTGGTGAGGTCCGTGATCAGCCGCTCGGCGACCTCCACCTTCTTCTCCGCCGTACGGGCCTGGCCCTCCTCGTCGATGGTCAGCGCGATCAGGGCGGCGCCGTGCTCCTGGGCCAGCCGGGTGACCAGCGCGAAGCGGGACTCGGGGCCGTCGCCGTCCTCGTAGTTGACGGAGTTGATGACCGCGCGCCCGCCCAGCTTCTCCAGCCCCGCCCGGATGACGTCGACCTCGGTGGAGTCCAGCACGATCGGCAGCGTCGAGGCGGTGGCGAACCGCCCCGCCAGCTCCGCCATGTCCGCCACCCCGTCACGGCCGACGTAGTCCACACACAGGTCCAGCAGATGGGCGCCCTCACGGATCTGCTCCCGGGCCATCTCCACACAGTCGTCCCAGCGGCCGTCCAGCATGGCCTCGCGGAACTTCTTGGAGCCGTTGGCGTTCGTCCGCTCGCCGATGGCCAGGTAGGAGGTGTCCTGACGGAACGGAACGGTCTGGTAGAGGGAGGCGGCGCCGGGCTCGGGGCGCGGCTCCCGCTCGGTGGGGGTGAGCCCACGGGTCCGCTCGACGACCTGGCGCAGATGCTCCGGTGTGGTGCCGCAGCAGCCGCCGACCAGGGACAGGCCGTACTCGCGGACGAAGGTCTCCTGCGCGTCGGCCAGCTCGGCCGGGGTGAGCGGGTAGTGGGCGCCGTCCTTGCCGAGCACCGGCAGTCCCGCGTTGGGCATGCACAGCAGCGGGATGCGCGAGTGCCGGGCGAGATAGCGCAGATGCTCGCTCATCTCCGCCGGACCGGTGGCGCAGTTCAGCCCGATCATGTCGATGCCCAGCGGCTCCAGGGCGGTCAGCGCCGCGCCGATCTCCGATCCGAGCAGCATCGTCCCGGTGGTCTCCACCGTCACCGAGCAGATCAGCGGGAGGTTGGCCCCGGTGGCGTCCAGCGCGCGGCGGGCACCGAGGACGGACGCCTTGGTCTGGAGCAGGTCCTGGGTGGTCTCCACCAGCAGGGCGTCGGCCCCGCCGGCGATCATGCCCTCGGCGTTGGCCTGGTAGGCGTCGCGCAGCACGGTGTAGGCGGCGTGGCCCAGCGTGGGCAGCTTGGTGCCTGGGCCCATCGAGCCCAGCACCCAGCGGTGGCGTCCGTCGGCGGCGAACTCGTCGGCCACCTCGCGGGCGATCCGGGCACCGGCCTCGGACAGTTCGAAGACGCGGTCGGCGATGTCGTACTCGCCGAGGGCGGCGTGGTTGGCGCCGAAGGTGTTGGTCTCGACGCAGTCGACGCCCACCTCGTAGTAGGCGGCGTGCACCGACCGGACGATGTCGGGGCGGGTGAGGTTGAGGATCTCGTTGCAGCCCTCGAGCTGCTCGAAGTCATCGAGGCTGGGCTCCTGCGCCTGGAGCATCGTTCCCATCGCGCCGTCGGCGACCACCACACGGGTGGCCAGCGCCTCGCGGAGAGCGTCGGCTCGGGCGGCGGCGGTGGGCGATGGCATGTGCAAGGCCATGGAAGTGCTCCCTGGAGTGCGACGGCTGTCGGCTTTGCGCCCCCGTCCGAGGGGGGCGCACCAGGCCAGCGTAGCCGCCGGACGCCGAACGGCCATGTTCGTTCCACCTTCCGGGACGGCGCCGCGTGATGAAGGTTGATCGTTTTCGTATGCCCTCCTGTACCGCAACGTCGGCATGGACCGATAGTGTTCAGCATTGTCGAACACGGTCGGGAGGTTGGCGATGGCCCGGAACATCCAGTCGTTGGAGCGAGCTGCGGCGATGCTACGCCTGCTCGCCGGTGGTGAGCGACGTCTGGGACTGTCCGATATCGCCTCCACTCTGGGACTGGCCAAGGGGACCGCGCACGGCATCCTGCGCACCCTCCAGCAGGAGGGCTTCGTCGAACAGGACGAGGCCTCGGGCCGCTACCAGCTCGGCGCGGAGCTGCTGCGCCTGGGCAACAGCTATCTGGACGTCCACGAGCTGCGCGCCCGCGCGCTGGTGTGGACCGACGACCTCGCCCGCTCCAGCGGCGAGAGCGTGTACCTGGGCGTACTGCACCAGCAGGGCGTGCTCATCGTCCACCACGTCTTCCGCCCGGACGACAGCCGTCAGGTGCTGGAGGTCGGCGCCATGCACCCGCTGCACTCCACCGCCCTGGGCAAGGTGCTCTCCGCCTACGACCCGGTGGCCCACAGCGAGGTGGCCGAGGGCGAGCGCAAGGAGTTCACCCCGCGCACGGTGACCGGGGCCGAGGAGTTCGAGGGCGTCCTCGCCCTCACCCGGGCCCGGGGCTGGGGCTCCGACGTGGAGGAGACCTGGGAGGGCGTCGCGTCGGTCGCGGCCCCCGTCCACGACCGCCGGCGGCTGCCGGTGGGGGCCGTGGGCATCACCGGCGCGGTGGAACGGGTGTGCGACGGCGGAGAGCTGCGCTCCGAGCTCGTGGCGGCGGTCCGGGACTGCGCCCGCGCCGTATCCCGGGATCTGGGCGCAAGCCGCTTCTGATCACGTCCGCCCAGGTCCGCACCGGTTCACAACGGTTTCACATACCCGCGATTTTTCCGCCACACGACCCTTGACGGGGTCTCCCCTGTGAAGAAAACTGCCGTGCATCGGTCGGCATTGTCGAACACCTAACGACAATATTCGCTATGGTGGACTCGCCGCGGGCCGACCAACGCCCTCACCTGAGGGCGCGGACCACCGGAGGGACCCGGGGGTTCGCCTTCCCCTGGACGAAGGACAAAGGAGTCGCGGGTGTCCAGCTCCGACATCTTCATCGGCGAGACCATCGGTACCGCCGTTCTCATTCTGCTCGGCGGTGGTGTCGTCGCCGGCATCGTCTTGAAGCGTTCCAAGGCGCTCAACGCGGGGTGGCTCGCCATCACCTTCGGGTGGGGTTTCGCCGTGCTCACCGCCGCTTACATATCCGCTCCGCTCTCCGGAGCGCACCTCAACCCGGCCGTGACCCTCGGGCTCGCCCTCACCGACAAGGCCGAGTGGAGCGACGTGCCGTTCTACCTGCTCGGTGAGATGACCGGCGCCTTCCTCGGCGCGATCCTGGTCTGGCTCGCCTACCTCGGCCAGTTCCACGCCCACCTCACCGACCGCGAGATCGTCGGCGGTCCGGGTGCGCAGGACACGGCCGCGGCCGACGTCAAGCAGGCCGCGGGCGGCGCGGGCCCGGTTCTGGGAGTCTTCTCCACCGGCCCGGAGATCCGGAACACGGTGCAGAACCTGCTGACGGAGATCATCGGCACCGTGGTGCTGGTGCTCGCCATCCTCACGCAGGGGCTGAACAACGAGGGCAACGGCCTCGGCCCCATCGGCGTCCTCATCACCGCGCTGGTCGTGGTGGGCATCGGCCTCTCGCTCGGCGGCCCCACCGGATACGCCATCAACCCGGCCCGTGACCTGGGCCCGCGCATCGCCCACGCCCTCCTGCCGCTGCCCAACAAGGGCGGCTCGGACTGGGGCTACGCATGGATCCCGGTCGTCGGCCCGCTCCTCGGCGGTGCCCTCGCGGGCGGTATCTACGAGATCGCCTTCGTCTAGCCCCCACCCCCAGACACGCAGGAGAGCCCCAGAACATGAGCGACACCCACACCACCAGCGCCTCGTCCCACGGTCACGGCCCCTTCATCGCGGCCATCGACCAGGGCACGACCTCCAGCCGCTGCATCGTCTTCGACCGCGACGGACGCATCGTCTCCGTCGACCAGAAGGAGCACGAGCAGATCTTCCCCAAGCCCGGCTGGGTCGAGCACAACGCGACCGAGATCTGGGAGAACGTCCAGGAGGTCGTCACCGGCGCCATCACCAAGGCCGGGATCACCTCCGCCGACGTCAAGGCGATCGGCATCACCAACCAGCGCGAGACCACCCTGCTGTGGGACAAGAACACCGGTGAGCCGGTGCACAACGCGCTCGTCTGGCAGGACACCCGTACCGACGCCCTGTGCCGTGAGCTCGGCCGCAACGTCGGACAGGACCGCTTCCGCCGGGAGACCGGCCTTCCGCTGGCGTCCTACTTCGCGGGCCCGAAGATCCGCTGGCTGCTCGACAACGTCGAGGGGCTGCGGGAGCGCGCCGAGTCCGGCGACATCCTCTTCGGCACCATGGACTCCTGGGTCATCTGGAACCTCACCGGCGGAGTCAACGGCGGTGTGCACGTCACCGACGTCACCAACGCCTCCCGCACCATGCTGATGAACCTGCACTCCCTCGACTGGGACGAGAAGATCCTGGCGTCGATGCAGATCCCGGCCGCGGTGCTGCCGAAGATCCGGTCCTCCGCCGAGGTCTACGGCCGCACGGCCGACGGCGTCCTCGCGGGCGTCCCGGTGGCCTCCGCGCTCGGCGACCAGCAGGCCGCGCTCTTCGGCCAGACCTGCTTCTCCGAGGGTGAGGCCAAGTCCACCTACGGCACCGGCACCTTCCTGCTGATGAACACCGGCGACAAGCCGGTCAACTCCTACAACGGGCTGCTGACCACGGTCGGCTACCGGATCGGCGACCAGAAGACGGTCTACGCCCTCGAGGGATCCATCGCCGTCACCGGTTCGCTGGTGCAGTGGATGCGGGACCAGATGGGTCTGATCAACAGCGCCGCCGAGATCGAGACGCTGGCCAGCTCGGTGGAGGACAACGGCGGTGCCTACTTCGTACCGGCCTTCTCCGGTCTGTTCGCCCCGTACTGGCGCGATGACGCGCGCGGTGTCATCGCGGGTCTGACCCGCTACGTCACCAAGGCGCACATCGCCCGCGCGGTGCTCGAGGCCACGGCCTGGCAGACCCGCGAGATCGTCGACGCGATGACCAAGGACTCCGGTGTGGAGCTCACCGCCCTCAAGGTCGACGGCGGTATGACCTCCAACAACCTGCTGATGCAGACCCTCTCGGACGCCCTGGACGCACCCGTGGTGCGCCCGATGGTCGCCGAGACCACCTGCCTCGGCGCGGCCTACGCAGCCGGCCTGGCCGTCGGCTTCTGGCCCGACACCGAGGCCCTGCGCGCCAACTGGCGCCGGGCCGCGGAATGGACCCCCCGTATGGGCGCGGACGTACGCGACCGCGAGTACAAGAACTGGCTCAAGGCCGTGCAGCGGACCCTGGGCTGGATCGAGGACGAGGAGTAACACAATGACCACCCTGCAGAGCGTTCCGTCGCTCGGAACGCACCCGGCTGTCGGTTCGAACCCGGGCCGCGCCGAAACCCGGGAACAGCTGTCCAAGGCTTCTTATGACCTCCTGGTGATCGGCGGCGGCATCCTGGGCATCACCACTGCCTGGCACGCCGCGCAGTCCGGGCTGCGGGTGGCGATGGTGGACGCCGGCGACTTCGCCGGCGCCACCTCCTCCGCTTCCTCCAAGCTGCTCCACGGCGGCCTGCGCTACCTCCAGACGGGGGCGGTCAAGCTGGTCGCCGAGAACCACTTCGAGCGGCGCGCGGTCTCCCGCACCGTCGCTCCGCACCTGGCCAACCCGCTGACCTTCTACCTGCCGGTGTACAAGGGCGGTCCGCACGGCGCGGCCAAGCTGGGCGCGGGCGTCTTCGCCTACTCCGCGCTCTCCGCCTTCCGGGACGGCGTCGGCCATGTCCTCAGCGCCGAGAAGGCCGCACGTGACGTCCCCGAGCTGCGCACCGAGGGCCTCAAGGCGGTCGCGGTCTACGGCGACGGCCAGATGAACGACAGCCGGATGGCCCTGATGACGGTCCGCGCGGCGGCCGAGGCCGGTGCCACCGTGCTCAACCACGCCGAGGTCACCGGACTGCGGATGACCGACGGCCGGGTCACCGGCGCGGAGCTCAAGGACCGCACCGACGGCACCGAGTTCGGCGTCAACGCCCGGCTGGTGCTCAACGCCACCGGACCGTGGGTGGACCACCTGCGCCGGATGGAGGACCCGGGCGCGGCCCCTTCGATCCGGCTGTCCAAGGGCGCGCACCTGGTGCTCAAGCGCACCGCGCCGTGGAAGGCGGCGCTGGCGACCCCCATCGACAAGTACCGCATCACCTTCGCCCTCCCCTGGGAGGACATGCTGCTGCTCGGCACCACCGACGAGGAGTTCGAGGGCGATCCGGCGGATGTCGCGGTCAACGAGAACGACATCACCCAGATCCTGGACGAGGCCGCCTTCTCCATCCGCGACCAGCAGCTCTCCCGTGATCTGATCACCTATTCCTTCGCGGGCCTGCGGGTGCTGCCCGGTGGCCCCGGCGACACCGCGAAGGCCAAGCGCGAGACCGTGGTCACCGAGGGCAAGGGCGGCATGCTGTCCATAGCCGGCGGCAAGTGGACGACCTTCCGGCACATCGGCCGCACCGTGATGCAGAAGCTGGCCGAGCTGCCCGGCCGCCCGCTCGCGGACGACATGGAGCCGGTCAAGCAGCTGCCCAAGCACATGCCGCTGCCGGGTATCGCCAACCCGCACGCCGTGGAGCACCGCCTGCTGGTGGACGGCGGCACCCCCGGTCCGCGGATGGCCGCGGACACCGCGCGCCACCTGGCCACCCACTACGGGTCGCTGTCCTTCGACATCGCGCGGCTGGCCAGCGCCGACCCGGCGCTCTCGATGCGGATCCACCCGGACGCCCCGGAGATCTGGGCGCAGGTCGTCTACGCCCGCGACCACGAGTGGGCCGAGACGGCGGACGACGTGCTGCGCCGCCGCACCACCCTGACCATCCGCGGTCTCGACTCGGACGACATCCGCGGCCGGGTCGAGGACCTGCTGGGCAAGCGCGCCTGACCCCCGCGGGCCGCTGCCGGTCCGGACGGCCGGGCGGGAGGAGTTTTCCTCCCGCCCGGCCGTCCGGCGTCCGCCTCCTCAACTCAAGTCATGGGCAGGGTAGTTGGGCTTACGAAGGGCCCCGGTCCGGTGGGGTGAAAAATCAGCGGGATCGCTCTTGCCTTCTTCGGTGGCACGCGCATCAATGACAGCGCCCCCTTGTGACGGGCAGTCAGAACGGGTTCCGCTTCACGCACCTCCCCCACACCGGAAGGCACCCCCATGAGACGCATCACGCTCGGGATCAGTACGGCACTGGGCACAGCGGCACTGGCCACCGGGGCGCTCGCCCTGGCGCCGACGGCCTCCGCGGTCGACCCCACGACCGCCACCATCACCGCCGACTGCGGGGCCTTCGGCTCCGGATCGGCGACCCTGGTCGCCACGCAGGACGGCACCTCCGCCACCATCACCCTGTCCTCGTCGGCGGTCAAGGCGCCGCTCGACGTGCCCGCCGGGGCGGTCCGGTCCACCCTGACGCTGTCGAAGAACGGCTCGGGGACCACGACCTTCACCGGCTCCTCCAACCCGGCCATTCCGACCGGCTCCGATGTGTCCACCGGTCCGCTGACCGGCACGGTCGCGGCGGGCGACGTCCTGGAGGCCACATCCCTGAAGCTGGTGGTGTTCGGCTTCATCACGGTGGACTGCACCGCCACGTCGGCGCAGTCGCCGGGGCCGTTCACCTTCTGAGCCCCTTCCGAGTCCCGCGCATCCGGTCCGGTGGTGTTCCCGGCGGGCACCACCGGATCGCTCATGCCATCGCTCACGCCATAATGGATCCCAGAGATCGGATGTTTGCTCCGGGGAGGTCCACCATGGCGGTCACCGACGAGGCGATCGAGAGAATCAAGGACATGATCGTCTCGGGGGCGCTGCGCCCGGGTGACCGGCTGCCCAAGGAGAGCGAGCTCGCCGCCGACCTCGGACTGTCCCGCAACTCGCTGCGCGAGGCGGTGCGCGCGCTGTCACTGATCCGGATCCTCGACGTACGCCAGGGCGACGGCACCTATGTCACCAGTCTGGACCCGCGGTTGCTGCTGGAGGCGCTGAGCTTCGTCGTCGACTTCCACCGGGACGACACGGTGCTGGAGTTCCTCGCGGTGCGCCGGATCCTGGAGCCCGCGGCCACCGCGCTGGCCTGTTCCCGGATCGGCGCCGCCGAGCTGGACGCGCTCACCGCCGAGCTGGACGCGCTGGGACAGGCGCCGTCGGTGGAGGAGCTGGTGGCCTGTGATCTGGCGTTCCACCGCGCCATCGTCCAGGCGTCGGGCAACTCGGTGCTCTGCGCGCTGCTGGACGGCCTCTCCGGCCCCACCACCCGGGCACGGGTGTGGCGCGGGCTGACCCACGAGGACGCCGTGCGCCGCACCCTGCACGAGCACCGGGCGATCCTGGGCGCGCTGCGCGACCGGGACGCGGAGGCGGCGCACTCCTGGGCGACGGTGCACATCGCGAGTGTCGAGCAGTGGCTGCGCACCCATGCCGAATGACGCCTCAGTTCCCTTGACCGGCGGGCGAGTTGGGCGGATCCGTGCCGTGCGGGACGGTCGCCCCTCCGGTGTGTGCGGTGCACGGACGGCCGAAGCCCTCCCAACTCCACGCAATAGAACATCCGATCTTTTTTGGTGGTCCGATGTATAGCGCCGTTGTTCGCATCCCGTCCAGGAATGCGCGGCGGATCAGGGGGTACAGGTCGGATGAATGTGTGTGTCGCGCTGTACGGGGGCTGCGGCGGAGGGCCCGTTAAGCCGTAGGCTTGGTGCGCACGCAATGGAACTGGAACCGAGGGCGGCACCGACCCGTCCGCCCCGGTCGGAAGGAGGCGCTGGGTGATCGAGCTTGAGGGGGTTCCCGAGCTGATCGACCCGGTCATGATCTGTGCCTTCGAGGGCTGGAACGACGCCGGGGACGCGGCCTCCACCGCGGTGGGGCACCTGGACCGGGAGTGGAAGGGCGAGGTCTTCGCCGCTCTCGACGCCGAGGACTACTACGACTTCCAGGTGAACCGTCCCACCGTGGCCCTGGAGTCCGGGGTCCGCAAGATCACCTGGCCGACGACCCGGCTCTCCGTCGTCCGCGCGGACACCGGTGAGAAGACCCGCGATCTGGTGCTGGTGCGCGGTATCGAGCCCAGTATGCGGTGGCGGTCGTTCTGCAACGAGATCCTCGGCTACGCCCATGAGTTGGGCGTGGAGATGGTCGTGATCCTCGGCGCGCTGCTCGGCGACACCCCGCACACCCGGCCGGTACCGGTCAGCGGCGTCACCTCCGATCCGGACCTGGCGCGCAGCCTCGACCTGGAGGAGACCCGCTACGAGGGCCCCACGGGCATCGTCGGCATCCTCCAGGAAGCCTGCACCCACGCCGGTGTTCCGGCCGTGAGCCTCTGGGCGGCCGTACCGCACTACGTCTCGCAGCCGCCGAATCCGAAGGCGACCCTGGCGCTGCTCAACCGTCTGGAGGACCTGATCGGGGTGCGGATCCCGCTCGGCGAGCTGACCGAGGACGCACGGGCCTGGCAGCTGGGCGTGGACCAACTGGCCGCCGAGGACAGCGAGGTGGCGGAGTACGTGCAGTCGCTGGAGGAGGCGCGCGACACCGCGGAGCTGCCGGAGGCGACGGGCGAGGCCATCGCCCGCGAGTTCGAGCGCTATCTGCGGCGGCGGGACGGCCAGCCCGGTCCTGGCGGCCACGCCACCGAGAGCGGAGGTGTCGCGGACGGCCGGGAGGGCCCGGGCACCGGCTCGTACCGGCGGGACTCCGCCGGCGGCCACACACGCCCGCGCAAGCCGTCCCCGAAGGACGATGTGGCCAGGGAGGAGAGCGAGGGCCCGGACGGCGCCGAGAGCGCCGCCGAGAGCTCCGACGGCCCCACCACCGGCACCGGCACCGGCACCGGCACCGGCGGGAACGAGTCCACCGACGCGGACACCGGGGACGGGGACACCGGCGGCGGGGAGGACCGGCCCGGCTCCGACGGCTGACCGCCCCCCGCGCACCGCACGGCGAACGGGCCCGCACCGGACACTTCTTCCGGTGCGGGCCCGTTCCGGTGGGTCAGGGCGGTCAGCGGGCGGTCAGAGCGCCACTCCCAGCAGCGCGTCGACCGCGCGGGAGACCAGGCCGGGCGCTCCCTCGTCCGTACCGCCGGAGGACGACTGGGCGGCGGCCCAGCGGTCCACCGCGGCCAGGGCGGACGGTGCGTCGAGATCGTCCGCCAGCGCCTCGCGGATCTCCTCCACCAGCGCGTCGGCCGACGGTCCGTCCGGCCGCGAGACGGCGGCGCGCCAGCGGTCCAGCCGCTCCCGCGCCTCGCGCAGCACATCGTCCGTCCACTCCCAGTCGGCCCGGTAGTGGTGGGACAGCAGCGCGAGCCGGATGGCCGCCGGGTCCACGCCCTCGCGGCGCAGCGCCGAGACGAAGACCAGGTTGCCCTTGGACTTGGACATCTTCTCGCCGTCCAGGGCGACCATCCCGGCGTGCACGTACGACTGCGCGAACGGCCGCTCTCCGGTGAGGACCTGGGCGTGCGAGGCGCCCATCTCATGGTGCGGGAAGGCGAGATCGGAGCCGCCGCCCTGGACGTCGAAGCCCATGCCGAGGTGGTCCAGGGCGATGGCCACGCACTCGATGTGCCAGCCGGGGCGGCCGCGGCCGAGCGAGGCACCGTCCCAACTCGGCTCGCCCTCGCGGGCGGCCATCCACAGCATCGGGTCGAGGGGGTTCTTCTTGCCGGGGCGCTCGGGGTCGCCACCGCGCTCGGCGGACAGCAGCCGCATCGCCTCGGCGTCCAGCCCGCTGACCGATCCGAAGGAGGGGTCGGACTCCACGGAGAAGTAGATGTCGCCCTCGAGCTCGTAGGCGGCGCCCAGGTCACGCAGCCGCTCCACCAGCGGCACGATGCCCGGTATCGACTCCACGGCGCCGATGTAGTGCTGCGGGGGCAGCATCCGCAGCGCCGTCATGTCCTCGCGGAAGAGCGTCGTCTCGCGCTCGGCGAGCGCGGTCCAGTCGTCGCCGTTGGCCACGGCCCGCTCCAGCAGCGGATCGTCGATGTCGGTGACGTTCTGGACGTAGTGCACCTGCCGCTTGGTGTCGAGCCACACGCGCTGAACGAGGTCGAACGCGTTGTAGGTCGCCGCATGCCCCATGTGGGTGGCGTCGTACGGAGTGATACCGCAGACGTAGATGCGGGCGACGGGGCCGGGGGTCAGGGTGACCGAACCCCCGGTCGCGGTGTCGTGAATCCTCAGGTCGCGGCCTCTGCCAGGCAGGGCGGGAACCTCAGAAGCGGGCCAGGCATACATGCAATGAGCGTAACCGGATGCCAGTTCCGGATACGAACCGGACCAGACCTGTTGGCCGGATAGGCGCTCTTGCGTTCCTTCCCCGAAGATGCTGTACCCCTGTTCGACAGCCGCCACGGGGTACGACGGGGGTACCGCGAGGGGGCCCACCGGCCCGCCGGGTTCAGACCGGCGGCCAGGGGATCGCGGGCCACTGTCCGCTGGGCTCGGGGTGCGCCCCGGTGCGCAGCAGCCCGGCCACCCGGGCCCGCAGCGCCTCGATCTCGGCGGCCGTGATCAGCTCTGCCAGCCGGGCGCACAGCGGTCCGCCGTCGGCCAGCTGCCCGGCCAACCGGCCCAGCACCTCGAGCACATCGTCCGGAAGCGGCTCCCCCGCCCATCCCCACAGCAGGGTGCGCAGCTTGTCCTCGGCGTTGAAGGTCACACCGTGGTCGATCGCGTAGAGCCGCCCTCCGGCGGCGGGCAGCAGATGACCGCCCTTGCGGTCACCGTTGTTGATCACCGCGTCCAGGACGGCCAGCCGGCGCAGCCGTACGTCGTCGGCGTGGACCAGCAGTGCGGTGCGACCCTCCCCCACCTCGGCGAAGCCGACCGCCTTCCAGCCGGGGCCGGGCTCATCGCCCTCGATCAGGGCCAGCAGCTCGGTACCGTCCCCGGCCCCGTCGTCGTCAACGCCCCCGCCGTCGGCCACCTCGACCCACAGCTGGCACATCCCCTGCCCGTACGGACCGTCGCGCAGCACCGTGGGCGGGACCAGCCCCCAGCCGGTGGCCTCGGAAATCTCGTACGCGGCCACCTCGCGCTGGGCGAGCGTGCCGTCCGGGAAGTCCCACAGGGGGCGCTCCCCGGCCACCGGCTTGTAGACGCACGGCGCGCTGTGGCCCCGGTACTCGACCGTGCAGTAGAGCACCGCGTTGGACGCCTCCCGGACCCGGCCGCGCACCGTCAGCTCGCCCAGGGCCAGCAGCTCGGACGGCTCCGGGGGCGTCACGCCCCGCGGCGGTATCCGTTCTGGCGCGGACATACGTGTCCCTCCGGGTCGAGCGGCAGGCTGCACAGCGGGCACGGCGGGCGGCCCGCGTTGACGACGTCCAGGGCGCGCTTGGCGAAGGCGCGGGCCTGGGTGCCGGTGAGCCGGACCCGCAGCATGGGCGGCCCGTTCACATCGTCCTGGAGCAGCCGCTCCTCGGCCTCGGCCAGGTCCTCCTCGGACTCGGCCTCCAGCTCGACGAGGGCCTGCGCCTCGACGATCATGCGTTGTTCCTCACCGTCCCAGGCGAGCGCCATGGTGCCGACCCGGAACTCCTCCTCCACGGGGGCTTCCAGCGGCTCGGTGTCGGAGAGTTCGGACGGTGCGACGGCGGGGACCGGGGCGTTTCCGCCGGTGCGCCGGACCACTTCGTCCAGCAGCTCGTCTATCCGCTCGGCCAGCGCGGCGACCTGGGTCTTCTCCAGCGCGACGCTGGTGGTGCGGCCACCGGCGGACGCCTGGAGGAAAAAGGTGCGGCGACCAGGCAGCCCGACCGTACCGGCGACGAAACGGTCCGGCGGGTCATAGAGGAACACCTGACGGGACAACGTCCTGCTCCATTTGGTTCGACTGCTCGGCTGGTTGACTGCTGATTGCTGAATGTCACGACTGCCCGGTCACGGCGGTCACGGCGGGTGTGCGCCGCGGCACCACCCTACTGCGCACGGAGATCACGTCGCTCCCGCCCACGGCGTTCACGGCGCCCCCGCGTCGCCGCCCACCGCCGCGTCCCCGCCCTGGTCACCGGGGGCGTGCTCACGCGGGACCAGCCCCGCGAAGTCGCCGGTGTCCCCGAGCCGCACGAGGAACGGCCGAGTCGGGGTGTAGCGGATCGCGGTGACCGAGCAGGGCTCGACCGAGATGCGCTGGAAGAGGTCGAGGTGGAGTCCGAGGGCGTCGGCGACCAGGGACTTGATGATGTCGCCGTGCGAACACATCAGGTAGACCGCGTCCGGGCCGTGCTCCGCCTCGATCCGGACGTTCCAGTCGCGCACCGCGTCGACCGCCCGCGCCTGCATGGCGCGCATCGACTCACCGCCGGGGAAGGCGGCGGCGGAGGGGTGCTGCTGGACGACGTTCATCAGCGGTTCATCGGCGAGCTCGGCCAGTTTGCGGCCCGACCAGTCGCCGTAGTGGCATTCCCCGATCCGTTCCTCGGTGTGCAGGGGCAGTCCGGGGCGGGCGGTGAGCAGCGGGGCGAGCGTTTCCCGGCAGCGCTGGAGCGGGCTGGTGACGGCGGCGGCGAGCGGCAGCCGCGCCAGCCGTCCGGGCAGCGCCGCGGCCTGTGCGGCGCCGCGCTCGTCGAGGGCGACACCGGGCGTCCAGCCCGCGAGGACACCCGCGGTGTTCGCGGTGGACCGGCCGTGCCGTACGAGGATCAGCATGGGCATGGCTGCCACCCTACGACCCTGGACGGGCACCTCAGCGGGGGTGCTCACGCATCCTCCGCACCACCCCGCTGTGCGTATCGGAGGCGAGGGCGGCAGAATGCCCCGCGTGATCGTGGATTGTGCCATCTACCAGGACGGGCGCCGCACCGAAGGGCCCGCCGACTTCTCCGACGCCCTCGACCAGGCGCGCGCGGCCGGGGACTCCTTCCTCTGGATCGGGCTCCACGAGCCGACCGCGAACGAGTTCGAGCTCGTGACCAGCGAGTTCGGACTGCATCCGCTGGCCGTGGAGGACGCCCTGCACGCCCACCAGAGACCGAAGCTGGAGGTGTACGACGACTCCCTGTTCCTGGTGCTCAAGCCGGTCCGGTACGACGACAAGGCGGGCACCGTCACCGCGGGTGAGCTCATGGTGTTCGTGGGTGACTCCTTCGTGGTGACCGTGCGGCACGGGGAGTCCAATCCGCTCGGCGCGGTGCGGGAGCGGCTGGAGGACGCGCCGGAGGTGCTGCGGCACGGTCCGACGGCGGTGATGTACGCGGTCGCCGACGCGGTCGTGGACCACTACCTCGATGTCGCGGACGAACTCCACGAGGACCTGGACGGACTGGAGACCGATGTCTTCGCGCCGGACAGTGTGGCCGGGCACAACACGGCGGGGCGGATCTACGCCTTCAAGCGGGAGGTGCTGGAATTCCGCCGGGCGACAGGTCCGTTGGCCGAGCCGATGACACGGCTCGCGGGTGCCGGGGTGCCGTTCGTCCACGAGGGGTCACGGCCGTTCTTCCGTGACGTCAGCGACCATCTGACCCGGGTGAACGAGCATGTGGAAGGGCTGGACCGGCTGCTGTCGGACATCCTCGCCGCCCATCTCGCGCAGATGGGCGTCCGGCAGAACGACGACATGCGGAAGATCTCGGCGTGGGCGGCGATGGCCGCGGTGCCGACGCTGATCGCCGGGGTCTACGGTATGAACTTCGATGTCATGCCGGAGCTGGAGCAGCCGTGGGGCTATCCGGCGGTGCTGCTGCTGATGGCCGGTGCGATCACGCTGCTGTACCGGATGTTCAAGCGCCGCGGCTGGCTCTGAGCGGCACGGGGTCCGCGGACCCGGTCACGGCCGGGGCTCAGGCGAACTCGGGGGCCTCTGAAGCGCTCGGCGAGGGACCTCCCAGGGCGTTCCGCCGCTCGGGCATCCGCAGGGTGACCATCCGCCGCCAGCCGCCCAGCCGCTCGAAGCCGTACATGGCGCGCACACCCGCCGCCGGCAGCGACGACTTCGCCCTGGACCAGCCCAGGATGCGCCCCATATGGGACATCACGGCGAGGCTGACCGAGCGGTAGACCTCCATCTCGACCAGCGCGCTGTCCCGCAGGGTGCGCTGGATGGTCCGGCCGTACCCGGCGGCGGCCAGCCGCAGCAGCTCCTCGTGGCAGTAGGCGAGGTGGTTCTCCTCGTCATTGGAGATCATCTCCACCGCGCGGCCGAGGACCGGATGGTCGCCGAAACACTTGCGCAGCAGCATCATCTGGGCGGCCGCCCGCTGCTCGGTGACCCTGCTGTGGGCGAGGTAGACGACGATGTCGTGCTCGGTCAGCGGCTCGTCCCGGCGCAGCTTGTCATGGGCCAGACCGATACCGCGCGCCTCCAGCAGCATGGTGTAGTCGGTGTCGCGCGGGACCTCGATGGGTTCCAGGTCACGCTTGCGCAGCAGCGCGTTGAAGATGCGCCCGTGCTTGTCCTCGTCGGCGCCATGCCGGGCGATCTTGGGCGCCAGGGCGCGCTGGCTGTCGGGCACGAGAGCGGCGATCCGGCCGTTCTCCCAGCCGCCCTGGGCCTCGCCGCTGGCCGCGATGGAGCAGAAGAGCCGGAACGCCTCGTCGTTGTCGAGGATCTCCTGGAAGACACTTTTCGCCGAGAGCATCGCCGCCACCTCCGTGCGCTCCGTGCACGACCTCCGCGCAGAAGAAGTCAAATGCCGGGGGTGCACGGCGGCAACAGGTGAGGGGTCCGGCTCGTCCATATGGGCGAATCCGCGGAAGGCGCGCGGGGGCGTAACCACTCGGGCGCGCGGGCGTTGTGCACGGTGACGGCCGTGGCGGGGAAGACCCCCGAGCCCCCACCACGGCCGCAGGACTTCTCCGTCGGCCTCAGGCCACCCCGGCCCGCTCCAGCGCCTCGACGCCCGCCCGCAGACCGGCCAGCCGCTCCTCCAGCGTGAAGCCCGCGGGGGTCAGCGACAGGGTGGTGACCCCGGCCTGGGCGTACGCCTGCATCCGCTCGGCGATGCGCTCGACGGGGCCGATCAGCGAGGTGGAGTCGATCAGCTCGTGGGGCACGGCCGCGGCGGCGCCCGCCTTGTCACCGCTGAGGTACTTCTCCTGGATCTCGGCGGCCTCCTTCTCGTACCCCATGCGCTGCGCCAGCTTGTTGTAGAAGTTCTGCTTGGCGCTGCCCATGCCGCCCACGTAGAGCGCGGTGTACGGACGGAAGTGGTCGGCCAGGCCGCGCACGTCGTCGCCGACGGCCATCGGCACGGTGGGCACCACGTCGAAGCCCTCGAGGTCCTTGCCGGCCTTGGCCCGGCCGGCGCGCAGCGAACCGAGGGTGGTCTCCTCGGCGTGCTCCGGGGCGTAGAACAGCACGAGCGCGCCGTCGGCGATCTCGCCCGTCTGCTCCAGGTTCTTGGGGCCGATGGCGGCGATGTACAGCGGGATCTGCTCGCGGACCGGGTGCACCGTGAGCTTGAGCGCCTTGCCGGGGCCGCCGGGCAGCGGCAGCGTCCAGTTGTCGCCCTCGTGGGTCAGCCGCTCGCGGGACATCGCCTTGCGGATGACCTCGACGTACTCGCGGGTGCGGGCGAGCGGCTTGTCGAACCGCACGCCGTACCAGCCCTCGGAGACCTGCGGACCGGAGACGCCCAGGCCGAGGCGGAAGCGGCCGCCGGAGAGGGTGTCGAGGGTGGCCGCGGTCATCGCCGTCATCGCGGGCGTCCGGGCCGGGATCTGGAAGATGGCGGAGCCGACGTCGATGCGCTCGGTCTGCGCGGCGACCCAGGCGAGCACGGTGGCGGCGTCCGAGCCGTACGCCTCGGCCGCCCAGCAGACCGAGTAACCGAGCCGGTCGGCCTCACGCGCGACCGCGAGGTTGTCCGCGTCCATCCCCGCGCCCCAGTAGCCGAGGTTGATTCCGAGCCTCATACCGCACCTCATACTGATCAGTAACGTCCCTGTTCCGGGGACTCTAGCGCGCGAGGCCGGGATACGGCAGAGGGAGGTTATCCACAGCCCGCCACGGCTCGCATTCCGGCCAGTAATCTCGACGTTCATGGAGCAAAGGCACCTCGGCCGCACGGGCCTGCGCGTCTCCCGGCTCGGGCTCGGCACGCTCACCTGGGGGCGGGACACCGACGAACACGACGCCGCGGACCAGCTCAAGGCGTTCTGGGAGGCGGGCGGCACGCTGGTCGACACCGCGGATGTGTACGCGGACGGCGGCGCCGAATACCTCCTCGGGCAGCTGCTGGAGGGGCTGGTGCCCCGGCGCGACCTCCAGATCGCCACGAAGGCGGGCAGCGTGCCCGACCCCGACCGGCGCTTCGACGGTTCGCGCGGCCATCTGCTGGACGCGCTGGACGCCTCGCTGGAGCGGCTGGGCACGGACTATGTCGATCTGTGGCAGGTGCACGCCTTCGACCCGGTGACCCCGCTCGAGGAGACCCTCCAGGCGCTGGACATCGCGGTCAGCAGCGGACGCGCCCGGTACGTGGGCGTCTCCAACTTCTGCGGCTGGCAGCTCGCCAAGGCCGCCACCTGGCAGCTGGCCTCCTCCGGTGCGCACACCCGGCTCGCCAGCACCCAGATGGAGTACTCGCTACTCCAGCGCGGAGTGGAGCGCGAAGTCCTGCCCGCCGCCCTCGACCTGGGCATCGGGCTGCTGCCGTCCTCCCCGCTCGGCCGGGGTGTGCTGACGGGCAAGTACCGCCATATGACCCCCTCGGACTCCCGCGGCGCCTCCGAGCTCGCGGCCTTCGTCGCGCCGTATCTCGACGAGGAGGCGGGCCGTGTCGTCGAGGCGGTCGCCATAGCCGCCGACGGTCTGGCCACCACCCCGCTGGAGGTCGCCCTCGCGTGGGTCCGCGACCGGCCGGGCGTCGCCGCCCCGATCGTCGGCGCGCGCAACGCCCAGCAGCTGAGGGCCGCGTTGTCGGTGGAGACCCTTAGTCTTCCGGACGAGATCTGCCAGGCGCTCGACGATGTGTCGGCGCCCGTGCACCGCTATCCCGATCAGGACTGGAGCACGCTGTGAGTAGCGACCGCCTCGCCGGCGAGGCCGCATCCGCGCCCGAGGAGGCCGACACCGCCCCGCAGGCGGCGCCCGCGCCGGATGCGGATGCCGGGGGCGGTCCGGCCGCCGAGCCCGCCGGGGAGGGCGAAACGTCCGGGGGCCGGGCGGAACCGGCGTCCGCGGACGCTTCCGCGGACGCGGGGGCGGATGCGGAGGGCTCGCCGAGCCAGGCCCGCGAGCCGGTCGACGGCGATGACGACCGCGCGGGGCGGTCGGACACGGACAGCGGGACCGAGGCGTCGGCGGCCGCGGGCTCGCCCGACCCCGCCCGCGAGCGGGGCGGCAACGGAGGCGACATGGGCAGCGGGGACACGGCGAGCGACTCCGCCGGAGAGGCGGAGGCGTCGGTCCCGGCCGCCGGGACCGACGCGCCGAAGGGCGGCTCGCCCGGCGCGGCCGATCCCGGCCCCGAGAGGGGCGGCGGGGGCGGCAAGGGGCGGCGGTCGGCTGCCGCCGAGGCACTCGCGGCCGCGGTGCGAGCCGTGGAGAGCGGTGAGCGGTCAGCCGCGTCGTTCTTCAACGAACCCGCTCCGGCCCGTCGTCCGGCACCCGCCCCGGCCACCCCTGCGGCGCCCCGGCCGCCGCAGCCCCGGCCCGGCCCGGCGGAGTCCACGGTGCGGGCCGCGTCCCGCCCGAGGCGCGGTCCGGACGGCGAGGTTCCGGGAGCCGCCGGTGTCCGGCAGGTGCTCACCGCCGGTGGGGCGCCCGAGACACTGGCCGGGCGGGTGGCCGAGGTGCTCGGCGAGCGGGCGGCCGAGGCGCTGCGGGAAGACCCCTGGCAGCTCCTCGCGGTCCCCGGAGTGCGCCACGACCAGGCCGACGGCTTCGCCCGCGCGCTGCTCGGCCCCGAGTGCCGTCCGGATGACGAGCGCCGGGTGCGGGCACTCACCGGCTGGCTGCTGGAGCGCGCCGCTCTCGAGGGACACACCGCGCTGGAGTCCGGGGCGCTGCGCACCGCGCTCGCCAAGGTGTCCGTGCCCGACCCGGACGAGGCGCTGCGTACGGTGATCGCCGACGGTGAGGTGCTGGTGTTCCAGGACGCGCTGGACGCTCCGGCAGCCGCCCGTCCCGCGGGCGACGGCGAGGAGGACGCCGAACAGCCCGTGCGGATCCTCCTGGGGCTGGACCGCTACGCGCTGGCGGAGGAGAGCCTGGCTGACGGTCTGGCCCGGTTGGCCAGCACCTTCTCCGTACCGGCCGTCCCGGCGGAGCGGTCCGCCGGCGACGAAGCCGCCGACGAGCCGGGGGCGGTCGACGGACCCGCGGCGGCCGACTGGGAGAAGGCCGCCGCGGCCGCTCCGTCCGCCTCCGCCGCCGAGCTGATCCGTACCGTGGCGGCCCACGGCCTGGTCACCCACAGCGGTGGCGAGGCCGCACGCGCCGAACCGGCGGCGCTGGTCGCCGCCGCCCGCGCGATGGGCCTGCGGGCGTACGCCGCGGCGCACAGCGAGGACGGCAGACGGCGGCTGGCCGCGCTGATCGACGCCGACACGGCCGGGGACACGGCACCGTCGGCCGTCACCGTCGCCGGACTGCTGTCCGGCGGCGAGGGCCCCGGCCGCGACGAGGAAGGGGTGCTGGGGCTCGACGTACTGGCCGTGCTGGACACACCGCAACTCGACGTCGAGACGGCGGCGATGCTCGTCGAGTCACTGCCGGACGGCGCACGGCTGGTGTTGAGCGGCGACCCCGGTGTGCTCTGGTCGGCGGGGCCGGGGCGGGTCTTCGCGGATCTGCTGGCGGCCCGCCGCTGCCCGCAGGTCGTCTCCCGCACCCCGGACCCGGGGCCGGTCGGTGAGCTGGTCTCCGGGATCGGCATCGGCGAGCTGAACCAGGTCGAGGCACCGGGCAAGGAGGTCGTGATCGTGCCCGTGCGGGACGCGGGCGAGGCGGTGCACCGCACCGTGCAGCTGGTCGCCGACTCGGTGCCGCGCGCGATCGGCGTGCCGCCGGAGGGGACGCAGGTGATCACTCCGGGCCACGGCGGCGCCGCCGGGACGCGGGCGCTGAACGCGGCGCTCAAGGAACGGCTGAACCCCGGCCCCGGCCGGTTCGGCGGCTTCGACCCGGGCGACCGCGTGGCGTACACCCCGGCCCCGGGCCGTACGGTCCTGGCCACGGTGGTGTCGGCGGAGGCCGACGGGCTGCGGCTGGACTGCGGCGGCACGCCCGTGGTGGTGGCGCGTGAGGATGTCGGTGAACTGCTGCGGCACGGCTGGGCGATCACCGCGCACCAGGCCGCCGGGTCGCGGTGGCCCGCGGCGGTCGTGGTGCTGCCGGGGGACGCTGTGTCGGCTCTGACCCGGTCATGGGTCTACACCGCGTTCAGCCGTGGTGAGCGCCATCTGTCCGTGGTGCACGGCGCGGATGCGGCGCTGCCCCGGGCGGTGGCGGAGATCCCGGTCAAGGACCGCACCACCCGTCTGCGCGCCCTCCTCCAGGCCCAGGTCCCCCCGACGTCTCCCTGACGGCCTCGTCCCCGGGCACCGAGCGGCTTGCCCCGGCCGCGCCGGGCGGGGCGGTGGCGCCGCGCATCATGCGCCGCGCACGGCGGGCCGCCGTGCGCGGCGCCGGGCGCGGCCCGGCGCACAGCGCCGCCGCGGCTCAGCCTCCCGGGCCCAGTACCTCGAGGTCTTCCTCGTCCTCCTCATCGAAGACCGAGCTGACGTCGAAGCGGCAGACCACCTGCTCGGGGTCGGCCTGGTCGAAGGGGGCGGACAGCCACTCCCCCGGTTCGGCGGGCTCCTCGGCTGCCGCCACCCACAGGGTGGAGTCGCCCTCCTCCAGTCCGAACTCCTTGTGCCGGGAGGCGATCTCATCCGGCTCGAACTCGCCGAAGAGCACGCCCAGCGCGGCATGGACGCTCTCGCCGACGGCGGCCGGTTCACCCCCCAGCCTGCCGTTCCCGGCGGCGGAGTCCGGATCGAGATCGGCGATCCGCTGGGCCTGTGCGAGCAGCCGCTGCGGTTCGTTGATCGTGTAGTCCCGCCGGATCAGTACGTTCAGCACGCTCGGCTCGTCCGGCCCGGCGTAGGCGGGCAGGGTGTCGTCCCCGGGGATCTCGAAGGGGGTGACCTCGTCATAGGCGTCGTAGAGCAGCTCGTCATAGACCTCGGCTGCCGCTGCCAGTTCATTGAACGCGGCATACACGGCTGGGTCTGCTTCCCCCGACCGGCGTTCGACAGCGTCGAGGTGACGATCCAGTGCGGCCTTCACCGCTTCGGCGGCGGCGCGTACCTCGGCAGCGGATGGCTGCGCAGCATCAGACATAGTGCAGACGCTATCCGTAGCAGGGCAGTTCCCGCACAATAGATGCGATGCCGGAATATGAATTCTGCGACGTGTATGTCCCGCGCGGGGTCTCCCGCAAGGCGACCACCCGCATACTGACCGACCACGCCGAATACGGACACTGGGAGTTGGATCGCCTCAGGCTCAACCCCGACGGCAGCCGTCGGGTGCGGCTGCGGCGGCGGATCATCCGCCAGCTGCGCGCCACCTGGTAGCGCGCCGGAACGCGGAGCGGGCCCCGCGGTGTCGCGGGGCCCGCCGAGAGTCACACCGCCGTCACACCATGTGGTGCGGCGGTCGGTGAATGACCCGTGCCGTGTGGTGCCTGCTGCGCGCCGTAGCGGTACGGCGCACGCGGGTCAGCGGCGCGCCGCGCGGGCACGACGGTAGAGCACCGTGCCCGCGAGCAGCATCCCGGCGGCGGCCGGAATGGCCAGGTCGACCGGTCCGGCACCGGTGTGGGCCAGCTGCTCGTCACCGGCGACGTGGGAGCCACCGAGGTTCGCGGACGGGTCGGACCCGTCCGTACCGGGCTGGTCCGCGTCATCGCCGGGGTTGTCGTCACCGGGCGTGGTGTCACCCGGGTTGTTGGGCTCGCCCGGGTTGTTCGGCTCACCGGGGTTGTTGGGCTCGCCCGGGTTGTTGGGCTCACCCGGCTCGTTCGGCTCGCCCGGGTTGTTCGGCTCACCCGGCTCATTGGGCTCACCCGGCTCGTTCGGCTCACCCGGCTCGTTCGGCTCACCCGGCTCGTTCGGCTCACCCGGCTCGTTCGGCTCACCCGGCTCGTTCGGAACCGCCTCGACCATGCCGCAGCCGCTGCCGCCGCTGGAGTTGCCGATCGCTGCGACGCCGATGTTGTTCCCGCACACATTGACCGGAACGTTGACCGGAGCCTGGACGTTGTTGCCGGAGACGATGCCGGGCGACCCCTGGGTGCCGCCCTGGGCCTGGGAGCCGCCGGTGGAGCTGGAGCCGCCGGAGCCGCTGCCCGAGCCATCGGTCTGCCCGCCGCAGCTCCCGCCACCGGAGCCGTTCAGCATCCCGATGACGGTGACCGTGTTTCCGCACAGGTTCACCGGCACGTTCACCGGCGCCTGGATCGAGTTGCCCGACACGATCCCCGGCGAGCCCACGGCGCCGCCGTCCGCCCCCGAGCTCGCGTGGGCGTAGCCACCGGTCACGGCCAGCACTCCGCTCGCCGCCGCTACGGTGATCAGGCCCTTCTTCGCAACCTGTCGCATAACTTCTTGCTCCCCTGCCTTTGCCGTCGTCCCAGCCGGGTTGCGCGCGGACGTCCTCCGCCCGCGCCCCCATGCCCGGGCCGCTCCGGAGCGCATGGCACGCCCTCCGGAACCACCCGGGATCACATCCCGGTGGACCGTGACCCGATGTCACGTGATCGATGCGGTAGTTGCCGAAGGCGGGGTACTGCTCCCACCCCCCAATTCGGCATCGCGGCCCCTGTCACGAGCCGCACACACCATGTAACGAGGAGGGAGCAATCAAGCTATCAAGCTACGACAGCATTCACTCTTTTCGGTTCTTTCGGTATGTCTGATCGATTAGGCCGAACCGGTGGATGCCCGTGACCGATCGCCGTCCGCACCGGTCACAGCGGTGACCGGCGCGGACCGGCCCGCACACCGCGAGCGCCGGCACGGCACGAGCCGGGCCATGGCGCGGCCATGGCCCGGCTCGGATCAGGTGATCAGCAGGCGTCCAGGAACCGGTCCAGCACCCGCACCCCGAACTTCAGCCCGTCCACCGGCACCCGCTCGTCGACGCCGTGGAACATCCCGGCGAAGTCCAGCTCCGGGGGCAGCTTCAGCGGAGCGAACCCGAAGCAGCGGATGCCCAGGTCGTCGAAGGACTTGGCGTCGGTACCGCCCGAGAGGCAGTACGGCACGGCGCGGGCGATCGGGTCCTCGGCCTTGAGCGCCGACTGCATGGCATCGACCAGGGCGCCGTCGAAGCTGGTCTCCAGCGCCTTGTCCGCGTGCACGTCCTCGCGCCTGACCCGCGGGCCGAGGATGCGGTCGAGGTCGGCGAGGAACTCCTCCTCGTACCCCGGCAGGAAGCGCCCGTCGACGTGGGCGGTGGCCTGCCCCGGGATCACATTGACCTTGTAGCCGGCGCCGAGCATCGTCGGCGCGGCCGTGTTCTGCAGCGTCGCCCCGATGATCTTCGCGATACCGCCCAGCCTGGCGAGGGTCTCGTCCATGTTCTCCGGGTCGAGCGGAGTGCCGAGGGCATCGGAGAGCTCGTCCAGGAAGGACCGCACGGTCTTGGTGACCCGCACCGGGAACTTGTGCCGCCCCAGGCGTCCGACCGCCTCCGCCAGCTCCGTGATCGCGTTGTCGTTGTTGGTCATGGAGCCGTGCCCCGCGGTGCCCTCCACCGTGAGCCGCATCCAGTGCATGCCCTTCTGGGCGGTCTCGATCAGGTACAGCCGCAGATCCTCGTTGACGGTGAACGAGAACCCGCCGACCTCGCCGATCGCCTCCGTCACGCCCTCGAAGACCTCGGGGTGCTCATTGACCAGGTGCCGCGCCCCGTAGACCCCGCCCGCCTCCTCGTCGGCGAGGAAGGCCAGCACGATGTCGCGCGGGGGCTTGCGGCCGGTGCGCAGCCGCTCCCGGACGACCGCGAGCGTCATCGCGTCCATGTCCTTCATGTCGACCGCGCCGCGACCCCAGACGCAGCCGTCCGCGATCTCCCCGGAGAAGGGGTGGTGGGTCCAGTCCTCGGCGTTGGCCGGGACCACATCGGTGTGGCCGTGGATGAGCAGCGCCGGGCGGGAGGGGTCCTCGCCCTCGATCCGCGCCACCGTCGAGGCCCGGCCCTTGTGCGACTCGATGATCCTCGGCTCGAGCCCCACCTCGGCCAGCTTCTCGGCGACGTACTCGGCGGCCGCGCGCTCGCCGGGGCCGGAGTGGTCACCGTAGTTACTGGTGTCGATACGGATCAGGTCGCGGCAGAGGTCGACGACCTCGTCCTCGCCCGTGACCGTACCGGCGGTCGTCGCGTCCGAAAGCGACTCACTCACGCTGCCTCCTCCTGTTCACTGCCGCGGCGCGCAGCCCGCAGCCGGGCCGACCCACGACGGGGCCCACCAGCCATACTCCACCCCCCGCCCGCCCAGCCCAAGGCGGCAATATCGCCGTCATGCCCCCGTCACACACCACCCCCGCCGAGAACCCCCCGGCCACCGGCCCGGGCCCGCGCATCCGTGTGATCGAGCACGCCCGGATGTTTGCTATGGTTTCCACGTCGGAGCGGCCGCGGGCCGCACGGCAGACACCTGGTCCGGGTGGCGGAATGGCAGACGCGCTAGCTTGAGGTGCTAGTGCCCTTTATCGGGCGTGGGGGTTCAAGTCCCCCCTCGGACACACAGCGATACAGCTTCATACCGGATGCGGCCCGAGGATCTCCTCGGGCCGCATCCGTCGTTGTGCCACCGTATGTTCCCGGGCGGCCCCGGGGACCGCTAGGCCGGGGCGTTCCGGAAGAGGCGGGCGCCGGCGAGGAGGCAGAGCGCGGCCAGGGCCAGGGTGACGGCCGCGCCGACGGCCACCGTGCCGTTCGCGTAGTGGCCCAGGAAGACCTGGCGCACGGCGTCGACCGTGTACCGGAACGGGACGGCTCGGGAGATGCCGTCGAGCCAGCCGGGGGCCAGCGACATCGGCAGCAGCAGACCGGCCAGCAGCATCAGCGGCATGCCCGCGGTGTTGACGACGGCGGCGAACTCCGGGCCCGTCCTGATGTGCATCGCCAGACCGTAGGAGAGGGCGGAGAGCGCCGCGGCGACCACGGCGACGAAGAGCAGGCCGAGCAGGACGCCCGGCAGCGGGGCGCGCAGACCGAGGGCCAGGCCGAGGAGGACGAGCAGGACGGCCTGGGCCACCAGTTGGACGACGTCGCGGAGGGTCCGGCCGAGCAGCAGGGCGAGCGGGGTCACGGGGGTGACGCGCATCCGGTCGACCACCCCGAGGTTGCGGTCCATCAGCAGACCGAGTCCCACGTACGAGCCGCCCAGCAGGGTGAGCTGGATGAGGACGCCGGGGACCAGGGCCTGCCAGGAGGAGCCGCTGACGCCGATGTCCAGCTCGGTCAGCAGCGGACCGAAGAGCGCGAGGAAGAGCAGGGGCTGGAGCATGCCGAAGAAGAGATTGGTCTTGGAGCGGAGGGTCGCGCGCAGAGCGCGGCCGAAGACGATGCCGGTGTGGGCGAGAAGTGTCATGGGTCTCATGGGGTTGAGGTGGATGGGGTGGGGCCAGATGGTGGCGGGACTCAGATGGCCACCGGTTCAGCGGTCGCGCCGCGTCCGGTGATGGCGAGGAACGCGTCCTGGAGGCTGGCCGCCGGATCACCGGTGTAGCGGGTCTTGAGGTCGGCCGGGGTTCCCTCGGCAACGATCCGTCCGGAGTCCACGACCACCACGCGGTCGGCGAGCGCGTCGGCCTCGTCCAGGTAGTGGGTGGTCAGGAAGACGGTCGTGCCGTGTTCGGCGCGGACGCGGGCGACCAGCTCCCACAACTCGGCCCGGCTGCCGGGGTCGAGCCCCGTCGTCGGCTCGTCGAGGAAGAGCACCTCGGGCCGGTTGACCAGGCCCATCGCGATCTCCAGCCGACGGCGCTGACCACCGGAGAGCGCACCGGCCGGACGGTCCATCAGGTCCGACAGGCCGAGCTCGCGGGCGAGTTCACCCGCGCGTTCACGTGCGGCGCCGCGGGACATCAGATGCAGTCGGCACTGGGTGACCAGCTCCTCGCGGACCCCGCAGGCGGGGTCCAGCCCGCCCGACTGGGCCACGTAGCCGATGCGGCGGCGGACGCCCGCCGGGTCGCGCAGCAGGTCATGACCCGCGATCTCGGCATCACCGCCGCTGGGCGGCAGCAGGGTGGTGAGCATGCGCAGGGTGGTGGTCTTGCCCGCGCCGTTGGGGCCGAGGAAGCCGAGGATCTCACCCCGGCCGACGGTGAGGTCGATACCGCGGACGGCGTGCACCGGTCCGCTCTTGAGCGGGAAGGTCCGGGTGAGGCCCCGGATCCGGATCACGGATGAGGAGAGTGAGGACATGGCGAGGATGGAAGCACAACGGACTGCAAAACTGCAATCGACTTAATCTTTGGAGGTCGATGAGACTTTGCAGTGCGGTTAGACTTCCGCCATGGCTGAAGGACTACGGGAACGGCACAAGCGGCGTACGCGCCTGCGCATCACGGAGACGGCCGTGACCCTGTTCGTGGAGCGCGGCTTCGACCAGGTCACGGTCGCCGAGGTCGCGGAGGCGGCGGAGGTCTCGGTGAACACGCTGTACAAGTACTTCCCGGCGAAGGAGGACCTGGTCCTGCCGCCCGACCAGGCGTCCCCCGAGCGGCTCGCCGATATCGTCCGGCAGCGCGGCCCCGGCCGGACCGCCGCGCGGGCGGTCCTCGGGCGGCTGCGCGAGGAGGTGCGCCGCCGCGACCGCGCGGTGGGCCTGTCCGAGGGGTACGGCCGGTTCTTCGCGATGATGCGTGCCGCCCCGACCCTCCTCGCCCGGCTGGAGGACCTCGGCTCCCGGATGACCGA
This sequence comes from Streptomyces sp. NPDC045899, assembly GCF_056431485.1. Lineage (NCBI taxonomy): Bacteria > Bacillati > Actinomycetota > Actinomycetes > Kitasatosporales > Streptomycetaceae > Streptomyces > Streptomyces sp. NPDC045899. The sequence goes on along the minus strand of NZ_JBWKKP010000019.1, from coordinate 112,982 downwards.
CGCGCTCGCCGCGGTCCTCGCCGAGGAGACCGGCGCGGCGCCGGACGATCCGCTGCCACGGGTGATGGCCACACAGATCAGCTGCAACCACGCGCTGGTCTACGCCGAGATCGGCAAGCGCACCACGGCGGGTGAGTCGCCGGACACCATCGCCGCCGCCGTCCTCGAACTCCTCGACCTCATCGAGGAGTCCTTGGGCGAGCGGGTGCTCGGCTACGCCCCGAAGACCTCCAAGTCCCCGCAGTCCCCGCAGTCCCCGCAGTCCCCGCAGGAGGAGGACCGGCCGTGTTCAGGGTGACGATCCGGGGTGTGTTCGACGGACTGGACGACGCCCAGCGCACCGCCCTCACCGCGAGCTCCGGCCCCTTCCAGGCCGCGTTCACCGAGGCGGGCGGCTTCACCTGCGACACCGGTCTGTCGGCGTTCACCTTCCGCTGCCAGGTGGAGGTGGTGGAGCCGGACGACGGTGAACAGGGCGCCACGCGGCGGGCGCTGGCGGTCCTGGACGCGTACGGCTATCCGTACCGGGTGCTGCGGACCGGGGTCACCGATATGCGCACCATCAAGGTCCGCCGCAAGGGCCGCCGTTCCTGACGGCCCGGCGCCGGCGAACTGCGCCGCGGGGCGTGTCCCTCAGCCCTGCGCACGCTGGTGACGGGTGCGCCACAGCCACCCGATGTCACGGGTGAAGGACCAGCTCAGCAGGGCCAGGGCGAGCAGTACTTCGGCGAAGGCCGCGGTCCTGGGGAGGATCGCGGCCCCGGCCACCAGCAGGGCGATGCCCTGGAGCGCGGCCACCGTCTTGCGGGCCGTGCTCGGCGGCAGTTCACCGTGCAGCCACGGCAGGAACCGGGCCGCCAGGACGAAGGCGTAGCGCATGGCACCGATCAGCAGCACCCAGGGGCCGAGCGAGGTGGCCACGTAGACGCTGAGCACCAGGATGAGGAACGCGTCCACCTCCATGTCGAAGCGGGCGCCCAGCGGCGAGGAGGTACCGGTGCGGCGGGCCACCTTGCCGTCCACCGCGTCCAGGATCAGCGCCACCGCGGTGAGCGCGACCAGCACCGTGACCTGCGGCGGACTCTGGAAGGAGTCGGCGACCAGCGCGGTCACCCCGCCGACCAGGGTGGCCCGCGCCAGGGTGACGCGGTTGGCCGCCCCGAACGAGCGCAGCCACGAACGGGACACGGCGCGGTTGAGCACCGCCCAGGTGGCGAGGGCGAAGACCAGTCCGGTCAGCCATCCCGCCGGACCGAGGCCGAGTGCCGTGCCGAGCAGGGCGATCAGGGCGAGCTGGGCACCCGCCCCCGCCGCGGTCTCCTGTCGCAGCGGTTTGGCGTTGTATGTGTCATTCAGGGTTGCCACCGTGCACCCTCCGGCTGTGTGGCGGAGTTGATGAGCGCCGCGTACCGTGATCGCGGCTGCCCTTCCGTACGTGTGCCGCCGCCCGATTGTTCAGCTGTTCAGCGCGATCCCTCTGGAGGACACCGATGGAGCGCGTCGCCCGCGCCTTCTGGCTCCGCTCCCCCGGCCACGGCGAGATACGGGAGGTGGAGCTGCCCGAACCCGCCGATGACGAGGTGGTGGTGCGCGCCCTGTGCTCGGGTGTCAGCCGGGGTACGGAGACCCTGGTGTTCCGGGGCGGGGTGCCGGAGAGCCAGCACACCGCGATGCGGGCGCCGTTCCAGGAGGGCGCGTTCCCGGCGCCGGTGAAGTACGGCTATCTCAGTGTCGGCGAGGTGGAGCAGGGGCCCCGGGAACTGCTGGGGCGCACGGTGTTCTGTCTGTATCCGCACCAGACCCGCTATGTGGTCCCGGCGAGCGCGGTGACGGTGGTGCCCGAGGACGTGCCCGCGCGGCGGGCGGTGCTGGCCGGGACGGTGGAGACCGCGGTGAACGCGGCGTGGGACGCCGCGCCGCTGCTCGGGGACCGGATCGCGGTGGTGGGCGCCGGGATGATCGGGGCGAGTGTGGCCGCCGTACTGGCCCGCTATCCGGCCGTGCGGGTGCAGTTGGTGGACGCCGATCCGGCGCGGGCCGGTGTCGCGGCGGCGCTCGGCGTGGAGTTCGCGCTGCCGGAGGAGGCCGCGGACGGCTGTGACCTGGTGGTGCACGCCAGCGCCAGCGAGGCCGGGCTCGCCCGTTCGCTGGAACTGCTCGCCCCGGAGGGCACGGTGGTGGAGCTGAGCTGGTACGGCGACCGGCGGATCAGTCTGCCGCTGGGCGAGGCGTTCCACTCGCGCCGGCTGACCGTGCGCAGCAGCCAGGTGGGGACGGTGTCGCCGAACCGGGGCCCGCGCCGCGGCTACGGCGACCGGCTCGCGCTGGCCCTGGAGCTGCTGGCCGATCCCTCCTTCGACGCGCTGGTGACCGGGGAGTGCTCCTTCGAGGAGCTGCCGGGGGTGTTGCCGCGGCTGGCCTCGGGTGAACTCCCGGGGCTGTGCCACCGTGTGCTGTACGGCCCCTGAGGCCGCCGCGAAATCGGTCTGAACACGGAGAACGCATCGGCCGTACTAAACGGCGTGCCCCGGCAGACGGGCCCGACGCGCGCACCTGGAGGGTCATCCGTTGTTCAGCATCACCGTCCGCGACCACATCATGATCGCCCACAGCTTCCACGGCGAGGTCTTCGGACCCGCGCAGCGGTTGCACGGGGCGACGTTCCTCGTGGACGCCACGTTCCGCCGCACCGAGCTGGACGATGACAACATCGTCGTCGACATCGGACTGGCCACCCGTGAACTCGGTCAGGTGACCGGGGCGCTGAGCTATCGCAATCTCGACGACGAACCGGACTTCGCGGGGATCAACACCTCCACGGAGTTCCTGGCCAAGGTGATCGCCGACCGGCTGGTGGAGCGGGTGCACGCCGGGGCGCTGGGCGAAGGGGCCCGGGGTCTGTCGGGGGTGACGGTCACCCTGCACGAATCCCATATCGCCTGGGCGAGCTACGAGCGTGCCCTGTGAGCGGCGGTGAACCGCGGGCGGTGCACATCGTGATGCCCGGCGATGTGCACGATCCCACCGCGCCGAGCGGGGGCAACGTCTATGACCTGCGGGTGTGCCGGGATCTGCCCGGCACCGGCTGGGAGGTGCACGAGCACGCGGTGACCGGGGCGTGGCCCCAGCCGACCGCCGGTTCCCGTGCCGAACTGGCCCGGATCCTTGGGGAGCTGCCCGACGGCAGTGTGGTGCTCCTCGACGGGCTGGTGGCCTGCGCCGTGCCGTACCTCGTCGTGCCCGAGGCGGCGCGGCTGCGGCTGGCGGTGCTGGTGCATCTGCCGCTCGGTGACGAGACCGGGCTCGCCCCGGGCCGGTCGGCGGACCTCCAGTCGCTGGAGGGCCGGACGCTGCGGGCGGTGGACGCGGTGGTGGCCACCAGCGACTGGGCTGCCCGGCGGCTGGTGGAGCTGCACGGACTCGCCCCGGGGCAGGTGCATGTGGCCGCGCCCGGGGCGGATGTGGGGCCCGCCGCGGAGGGCGGCGAGGCCGGGACGCGGCTGCTGTGCGTGGCGTCGGTGACCCCGCGCAAGGGGCAGCGGGGACTGATCGAGGCACTGGCCGGGATCGGCGATCTGCCGTGGGAGTGCACGTTCGTGGGCGGTCTCGACCGGCATCCGGGCTATGTGGAGCGGGTGCGGGAGCTGATCGGCCGGTCGCGTCTGGAGGACCGGCTGCGGCTGGTCGGACCGCGCTCGGGCGCGGAGCTGGAGGCCAGTTACGCCGCCGCCGATCTGCTGGTGCTGCCCTCGCATGCGGAGACCTACGGCATGGCGGTCACCGAGGCGCTGGCCCGTGGCATTCCGGTGCTCGCCACCGAGGTGGGCGGGGTCCCGGAGGCGGTGGGCAAGGCGCCGGACGGCAGTGTGCCGGGCATGCTCATCGCCCCGGAGGACCCGGAGGCGCTCACCACCGCGCTGCGCCGCTGGCTGGGCGAGCCCGCCACGCGGCGGCGGTTGCGGGAGGCCGCGCGCGGCCGACGCACCGCCCTGGACGGGTGGGACACGACATCGCGGAGTCTGGCCACGGTGCTGGACCGGCTCCGCCGGGACACCGGGAGGGCCGCGTGACGGCGACCGACACACCGCGCTACACCCCCGACTGGCTTCAGCTGCGCGAGGGTGCCGACGCGGCGGCCCGCGCTCCCGAACTGCTGGATTCGCTGCGGGCTCATCTGGCCGCGCGGCCGGGGCCGGCCGGTCCGCTGGTGGTGCACGACCTGGGCTGTGGCACCGGGTCGATGGGCCGCTGGCTGGCGCCCCGGCTGCACGCGCCGCAGCGCTGGGTGCTGCACGACCGGGATCCCCGGCTGCTCCAGCGGGCCGCCGAACAGCCGCCGTGCGACGCCGGGGGCACACCGGTGCAGGTGGAGACCCGGCGGGGCGATCTGGGACAGCTGACCGCGGCGGATCTGGCGGGTGCCTCCCTGGTGACCGCCTCGGCGCTGCTGGACGTCCTGACGCGGGAGGAGATCGACCGGCTGGCCGCGCTGTGCGCGGAGGCCGGGTGTCCGGTGCTGCTGGCGCTGTCGGTGATGGGCCGGGTCGAGCTGACCCCGGCCGATCCGCTGGACGACGAGATCCTGGACGCCTTCAACGCCCATCAGCGGCGTGGGGTGCTGCTGGGTCCGGACGCGGTGGCGGTGGCCACCGAATCGTTCCAACGGCGGGGCGTGGTGGTGCGGACCCACAGCAGCCCGTGGCGGCTGGGCCCGGAGGAGTCCGCGCTGACGGCGGAGTGGCTGCGGGGCTGGGTCGGTGCGGCCAAGGAGCAGCGGCCGGACCTCGGGGCACGCGCGGACGCGTATCTGCGGCGCCGGCTGGCGGTGTGCGCGTCCGGTGGTCTGGGAGCGGTGGTGCACCACCGCGATCTGCTGGCGCTGCCCGTACCGGTGGGGGCGGCGGCATGAGCGGGGCGGTCCGGGCACGGCTCGGCGCGGTGGCCGGTGCGGTCATCCTCGCGGTGCTGCTGTGGCGGCTGGGCACGGGCGCGTTCGTGGACGGACTGCGCAGGATCGACGGGCCGACGCTGCTGGCGGCGCTCGGACTGGGTCTGCTCACCACGGTGTTCAGCGCATGGCGCTGGTGTCTGGTGGCGCGGGGGCTGCGGATCCGGCTGCCGCTGGGCCGGGCCGTGGCGGACTACTACCGCTCGCTGTTCCTCAACGCCGCGCTGCCCGGCGGGGTGCTGGGCGATGTGCACCGCGCGGTGCGCCATGGGCGCACCTCCGGTGATGTCGGGCGGGGTGTGCGTGCGGTGGTGCTGGAGCGGGTCGCCGGTCAGGTGGTGCTGATCGCGGTGGGGCTGGTGCTGGTGCTGGCCCATCCGGCGGTGGCACTTGAGCAGACCGGCCGGGTGGCCGGCCGTATCGCCGGGTCCCCGACCGCCGTGGCGGCGGTGGCCGTGGTGGCCGCCGGGGTGGTGGCGCTGCTGGTGCGGCGGCGCCGCGGAGCGGCCGGCCCCTCGCGGGGTCGGCGGGCGCTCCGCGGCGCGCTGGCCGAGGCGCGCCGCGGGCTGCTGGCCCGCGGCAGCTGGCCGGGGGTGGCGGTGGCCTCGGTGGTCGTCCTGGCCGGACATGTGGCCACGTTCCTGCTGGCCGCGCGGGCCGCGGGGTCAACCGCTCCGGTCGCCGTGCTGGTGCCGCTGCTGGTGCTGGCCCTGATCGCCATGGCGCTGCCGCTGAACGTCGGCGGCTGGGGTCCCCGGGAGGGGGTCACCGCCTGGGCGTTCGGCGCCGCGGGGCTCGGCGCCGGCCAGGGTCTTTCGGTGGCCGTGGTCTACGGGGTGCTCACCTTCGCGGCGAGCCTGCCCGGTGTCGCGGTGCTCATCGGCCAGTGGGCCACCGGGCTGCGGCGTCCCCAGGTCGAGTTCGAAGAGGGTGTCCTCACCGAGGACACCGCGGCGCACGGAGGGGCGCAGCGCGTCCCGCAGCACCGGGGTACCGGCGAACCGCAGTCCGGGGACGCCGTCGCCGATCAGGACCGGCGCCACGGTGACGTAGAGCCGGTGCAGTGCCCGCTCGTGCAGAAAGCGGGACACGGTCACACCGCCGCCCTCGACCAGCATCCGGCCCAGGCCGCGCCGCGCGAGCGCGTCCACCAGGCGGTGGGGGGCGAACGCGTCGCGGTCCGGCAGCGCCAGCACCTCCACGCCCTCCGGGGCGGCCGGGTGCTCGCCGCCGGCGGCCACCACCCACAGCGTGGGCGCTGAACCGTCCGTGAAGACCCGGCGAGTGAGGGGAACCCGGCCATGCGGATCGACGACAACACGCACCGGATGGTCACCGGCGCAGGCGCGGACGGTGAGTTGCGGATCGTCGGCGGCGGCGGTTCCGGCGCCGACGAGCACCGCGTCGGTGAGGGCCCGCAGCCGGTGCAGATGGAGGCGGTCCTCCTCACCGGTGACGTAGTCGGAGTCACCGGTGCGGGTGGCGATGAACCCGTCCAGGCTCTGGCCGAGCTGGGCCACCACCAGCCGGGGCCCGGCCAGGCACAGGGGGGCGTAGCGCGCGGCGAGTTCCCCGGCTTCGGGTGTGGCGGGCTGCCGCCACCGGTGCGTACCGTCCGCGTCCCGGACCAGACCGGCCGCCTCGGCCTCCGTTCCGGTCCGGACCGCGCGCAGCAGGTCCCACGCGCGCGCCGCGTCGAGTTCGGCGGTGCGGTCCGTCATCGCGTCTCCTCCCGGGCGCCGAGCATGGAGAGATACTCATGGAAGGAATCGACGAGACCGGCCAGGAGTTCCTTTCCCTTTTCGGCGGATGCCAGGGAGGGCCTCCCTATGACCCCGGACTCCGTATAGGCGGACATACCGAGGGTGAGCAGATGCTTCCGGTCATCCGCTATCCAGTCGGCCTTTTCCTGTCCGGGCCGGACGAGTTCCGGGCGGACCCGCAGGAGGATGGAAGTCTCCAGTTCTCCGGCATGCATATCGCTGTTGGACGGCGTCTGCACTCCTGCCCGCTCACGCGCGGCCGCCCAGTCGGCCGAGCCGGGGAAAAGTGCCATACGCATACCGGTGCCCGCGGATTCCTGTACCACGTTCCGCAGCACGTAATTCCCGCCGTGTCCGTTGATCACGACGAGGGCGTGGACGCCCGAGGCCCGCAGCGATACGGCGATGTCCCGGACGACGGCGTGCAGGGTGGCCGCGGAAATGCTCACCGTACCGGGCCAGTCCGCGTGCTCGTGCGAGCAGGAGACGGTGATCGGGGGCAGGGCGAGCACCGGGTGGACCGCGGCGATCTCACTGGCGATCGCGCAGGCCACGACCGTGTCCGTGATCAGCGGGAGTCCGGCGCCGTGCTGTTCGAAACTCCCCACGGGCAGGACGGCGACCCGGGCTCCCCGGGCCCGGACGTCCTCCGTCGTATCCGTCGGCAGAAGATCCGGGACCTGTGGTCGCGTTCCCGAACTGGTCATGTTTTCCGGGCCTTTCGTTCGTACACCGGGGCATCGTGTCGACACATGCCCGCCATTTTCACCTACACCGCAGGCAGTTTGCCAGATAGGATCGGGACATGACAGTAAGTGATAGCGTGTTCGACTCCAGCGCTCGCACCGCGGGTGCCAAGCGCGTGGCGAATCTCCAACTGTCCACCGTGTACGGTGAATTCCGCGCGGTCGGCTACCTCGACCTCAATCGCGGGGATGAACAAATAGCCCTGGTATACGGTGACGTCGAGGGTGAGGACGTCCTTACCCGGCTGCATTCGGAGTGCCTGACCGGAGATGCCTTCGGATCCAAGCACTGCGAGTGCGGGGATCAGCTCTCCGCCGCGCTGAACACCATCACCCGCGAGGGCCGCGGCATTCTGATCTACCTTCGCGGCCATGAGGGCCGGGGCATCGGTCTGCTCTCCAAACTGCAGGCGATGCAGCTCCAGGCCGAGGGGATGGACACCGTCGAGGCCAATCTGGCCCTCGGACTGCCCGCGGACGCGCGTGACTACCAGGTGGCGGCCGAGATGCTGCACGACCTCCAGGTGCGGTCGGTGCGGCTGCTGTCCAACAACCCGCTCAAGCGGGACGCGCTGCTGCGCCACGGCATCGGCGTCAGCGAGCAGGTGCCGCTGCTGACCCCGCCGCGCGAGGAGAACATCACGTATCTGCGCACCAAGCGGGACCGGATGGACCACTACCTGCCGCATCTGGAGGTCGCGGCCGACCGTTCGTGAGGGCGGTCCGTGACCGCCGCGGCGCGCGGCCCGCGGACCCCGCCGCGGGCGCCCCGCCGGGGCGGCGATGAGTTTCCCGGCGCCCCCCGGTCTCACCTTCCACAGGCGCGACAGCGGTACGCGGATGAGGAGCGGTGATGGACGGCTTGGCGGAGCGGGTCCGGCGGAGCATCGACCGGATGGTGGAGTCCGGGGCGGAGCGCGGTGTCCAGGTGGCGGTCTACCGGCACGGGGAGCTGGTGGTGGACACGGTGGCGGGGATCGCCGATCCGGCCACCGGACGGCCGGTGACCCCGGCGACGGTGTTCTACAACTACTCCATCGGCAAGTCGGCCGCCTCCGCGCTGGTGCACCTGCTGGCCGAGCGGGGCGCGTTCGGCTACGACACCCCGGTGGCCGCGCTGTGGCCGGAGTTCGGGGCACGCGGCAAGGAGCGGGTGACCGTACGGCAGGTGCTCACGCACTCCGCCGGGGTGCCGGGGCTGCCCCTGGACACCACCCCGGAGGAGCTGTGCGACTGGGAGCGGATGTGCGCGGTGATCGCCGACGCCGAGCCGTGGTGGGAGCCGGGCACGGCGGTCGGCTATCACGCGTACACCTTCGGCTACATCGTCGGTGAGATCGTGCGCCGGGTGACCGGCCGCCCCCTCGCCCGGGTGCTGCACGAGGAGCTGACCGGACCGCTGGGCGTGGCGGACGAGCTGTACTTCGGAATGCCGGTGTCCGAGCACGGACGGCTGGCGCGTCTGGAGGACGCGCCGGGCGCCGGGGATCTGTGGGCGGAGCTGCCCGAGGACCTGCCGATGTTCCGGGCCGGGCCGAAGGCAGCGTTCCCCACGGCCGCGCTGGGCAACCGCACGGACATCCTGGCCGCCGACATCCCGGCGGGCGGCAAGACCTCCGCCCGCGCCATGGCCCGGCTCCACGCCGCCCTGATGGGTGACGTCCCCGGTGTCCGGCTGGTCTCCCCGGAGCGGCTGCGGGAGATGACCTCGGTGGCGGCGAGCGGCACCGACCGGATCTACGGCAACGAGTCCACCTGGGGGCTCGGTTTCGCACTCGGACTGCCCGACGGCTCACCGCGGAAGGCCGGAGTGTTCGGCATGGGCGGCGCCGGTGGCAGTTTCACCTTCGGGGACGTGGCGAACGGAGTGGCCTTCGCCCTCACCAAGAACCGGCTCACCCCGGACTTCTCCGCCGCCACCGAGGTCATCGGCATCGTGACCGCCGGGGTCTAGTGCCGCGTCAGCCAAGGGCACTAGGCCGTGTCGGACGCGCCGGTCAGCCGATGCCGCCCGGGACCGCCACGGCCGTCTCCGCCCCCTCCAGATGGGCCTCGCACACCGTGAGGGCGGCGGCCATGATGGACAGCTGCGGATTGACCTCGGGGCAGCTGGGCAGCACCGAGGCGTCGGCCACCAGCACTCCGCGCACCCCGCGCAGCCGTCCCGCCGGGTCGGCCGGGGCCCGCTGCGGATCGGCGCCCGCCGCGGCCGTACCGGTGGGGTGGAACGCGGACAGATGCAGCTGCCGGCCGTTCACCTTCTCCAGGGCGGCGTCGAGTTCGCCGAGGGTGCGCACCCGGGGGGTGGCGGGGATCCCGGTGAGCACCTCCTCGGCGCCCGCCGCGAGCAGCAGTTCACCCATGGCGCGCACGGCCCGCACCAGACGGCCCGCGTCCCGGCGGTCCAGTCCGTAGCGGAGCAGGGTGCGGTCCCGGCCCAGTACCCGGCCGGACGGCCGGTCCGCGATCATGGCGCCGAAGGTGGCGAGCCGGTCGGAGGTCTCCAGTTCGCGGCGGAGCTCGCCGCCGAGGCCCGGGAGGACGAAGGAGCCCATTCCCGGCGGAGTGGCGGTGGCCTCGATGAGGACGCCGTCGGAGTGGTGTTCCTCCACCCCGACGCTCTGGAGCACCCCTTCCCACGCGGTGACGGGTTCGGCGAACCGCCCGGCCACGCTGGTCGCCGGATGCACGCTCAGGTTGCGGCCGAGCATCGGATGGCCGCCGAGTCCGGAGCGGCGCAGCAGCGGCGGTGTCTCCAGGGCGCCCGCGGCCACGACCACCAGCGGGGCGAGGATCTCCAGTTCGGCCCCGTCCTCCCGCCGCACCCGCACGCCCGCGGCGCGCGGGCCGCCGGGCCGGTCGCGTTCGACGAGGATCCGCCGCACCCGGGCGCCGGTGACGATCCGGGCTCCGGCGGCGCAGGCGTCGGGCAGGACGGACAGCTGCACGCTCTGCTTGGCGCCGGTGGGGCAGCCCACGACGCACTGGCAGGAGCCCTTGCAGCCGGGGGCGTTGCGGCGCAGCGGCGCGGCCTGCCAGCCCAGCCGTTCGGCGCCGCTGAGGGCGAGCAGCCCGTTGTTGCCGAGCACGTCCACCGGCTGGGTGGCCACCTGGAGGGTCTTCTCGGCGTCGTCCAGCGCGGCGTCGAAGCGGTCGGCCAGTTCGAACCCGAAGGCGCCGCGCCACCGGCCGAGGACATGGTCCGGAGTGCGGTAGCAGGTACCGGAGTTGACCACGGTGGTGCCGCCGACGGCCCGGCCGACCGGCAGCAGCAGCGGGGGGTTGCCGACGGCCACGGTGGCGCCGCCGTCCCGGTACAGCTCGGTGAACCGGTCCAGCGGGGTGCGCCGTCCGAAGGAGGCGGTGGAGTGGTGGTGGCCCTCCTCCAGTACGACCACGCTCAGTCCGGCGCGGGCGAGGGTGCGGGCGGCCATGGCCCCGCCCGCACCGGAGCCGATGACCACCGCGTCGGCGGTGGAGCGGGCGGGCCAGGCGTCGGCGGGAGTGCAGTCCAGCGGCGGGTCCTGGCGCGGGAGCGCCGTACCGGGCCGGCTGCCGCCGTGGTCGAGCATGCGCTCGGTTCCGGCGGCGAGCAGGACGGGGACCTTGAGCACGTCGAACAGCGGGAGCAGTGCGGAGCGGGCGCCGAGCGAGCCGAGCAGCCGTTCCCGTTCGTCCGGGCGGAGGGCGCCCAGCCTGCGGCCGGTGGTGGCGAGCGCGAATCCGTCGAGCGCGGCGGCGGCGGCGCGCACTCCGGCGCGGGCGGGCAGCGGCATCGCGGAGAGCACGGTCTCCAGCCGCCGGGGCACCCGGCCGGGCCACGGAGTGGCGCCGTCGTCCGCGAGGAGGGCGGCGACCAGGCCGTCCAGGCTGCCGCCACCGTGCGGGGCGCGCAGCCGGGTCGCGGACGCGCAGACGGCGGCGCGGGAGGTGTCGCCGTGGGGGGTGTCGGGGTTCATCGGTCGCCCACCTCCGCGTGTGCCGTGCCGTCGAGGGTCCAGACGCGTTCCGTACGCCACCTGCCCCACCAGCGTTCGAGCAGGACGTGGGCGTCGGCGCTCTCGCTGTTGCGGCAGACCGCGGGGGAACCGTCGGGATCGGCGTAGTCCAGGGCCAGCGTCCGGTCCTCGGGCTGGGTGACCTCGACGCGGATCCGGCGCAGTCCGGCGCGTCCGGTCACCGTCCAGGTGGGCAGGGCGACATCGGCGCGGAACCGGCCGAGTCCGGCCCAGCCCAGCGCGGCGCGCTCGGCCCGCCGGGGCCAGGTGCGGCCGCGGTGGCGCAGCCGCAGGAAGACCAGCGGGGGCAGCCGCCGCAGTCCGGGACGGGTGGAGACGGCGGCCACGATCTCCAGCACCCCGCCGTCGCCCAGGTCGGCGTGGAGCCAGGCCCAGCGATGGGCGTTGCCGTGACCGTAGATCCGGGCGGAGGCGCCCGGCGCGCCGTCGAGGGTGAGGGTGGTGCCGTCGTAGGTGAGGGTGCCGCTGTAGCGGGCGCGGGCGGCCGGGAGGATCTGGGCCGCGGGCAGCAGGGGGCGCCGCCAGGACCAGCGGGGGAAGGTGTACAGCGGGGTGTCGGTGGGCTGTTCGGCCAGCTTCCAGCTGAACTCCCCCGCCGTACCGCTGAGCCGGCCGGGGGCGGCCTGGACGCCGTCGCCGCTGAAACCCTCGGCGGGGCGGGTCCAGGGGGCGGGACCGAAGCGGGCGTGGCGCACCGGGCCGTCCTGGGGGAAGGCCGCGGCCCAGCCGTGGGCGAAGGCCGGGGATCCGTCGGCGGGGGCCACGAGTTCATGGTGCAGCCAGATTCCGGTGCCGGTGGCCGGGTCGGTGGCGGTGGTGTACCAGACCTCGGTGCGGCCGGGGGTGCCGTCCCACCGGGGCACGTGCAGCGCGGCCGCCTCCTCGCGGCGGGGGAAGCGGAAGCTGGCCAGGAACGGCAGGAGCTGGGTGGTCAGCGGGAACCGTACGGTGCCGGTCCCGATGGCCCTGCCGTCCTCGTACAGCGTGTACGGCAGCACGGTCATCGAGGCGAGCGGACGGCGGGGGCTGATGGACTTCCAGCCGTCGAGGCTGAGGTGGCGGCCGTCCGCGGTGAAGTCGATCCGGTAACGGATGCGGCGCCGGGCGAACGGGGAGATCTCCAGGGTGCCGGTGGCGTCGGGGTCGTCGGCCCACCCGGCGACGCGTATCCGGCCCTCCAGCCGGGCCGGTGTGGTGCCGAGCGGACGCAGCACCCGCTCGGCCGCGACCCGCAGATCGAGGCGGACCGGGCGGTCGTGGTCCTCGCCGTCGAGGCGGATCCGGCCGAGCATGGACTCCCGGAAGGTGGTGCCGCGCCGGGGCGGCCGGTGGCGTTCGGATGTGCCGGTGTCGCTCCCGGGGACGCGGTTGCCGTCCGGGGCGCTGGTGCGCGTGCTCATGCGAGGCCCTCCAGCATGATGCGTTCGGTGGCGGTCAGATACGCCTCGGCGGCCCGGTGCGCGGCGCGCGGATCGCCCCGGACCACGGCCTCGACCACCGGTTCCAGCCGGGCGTGGGCGGCGGCGGGATCGGTGAAGGGCCCGGACAGGGCGGTGCGCACGGGCAGATAGGCGTTGAAGAGGGTGTTGGTGAGCAGGGCGTAGACGCGGTTGCCGGTGGCGCGGGCGAGCGCCCGGTGCACCTCGACGTCGGCCAGCTGCACCGCGTCGGTGTCCCCGGCCTCGCCCACCTCGGCGAGCAGGGTGCGCAGTTCGTCCTTCTGCCCGTCGGTGGCGCGGGTGGCGGCCCGTTCCGCGATCAGCGCGCCCACGGAGCGCCGCACCTCGAACACCTCACCGATCCAGTCGGGGCTGTGCCGCACCAGCATGGGCAGCAGATCGGCGCCGCCGAGGCGGGCGTAGTCGCGCACCCGGGTGCCCACACCGTGCCGGGTCTCCAGCAGTCCGGCCTGGATCAGCCGTCCGAAGGCGTGTTTGAGGGTGGTGCGGGTGACCCCGTATCCCTCGGCGAGTTCGCGCTCCGGTGGCAGCAGGGTGCCCGCCGGATGACGGCCGGTGAAGATGTCCTCCCGCAGGCGGTTCTCCAGGACGTCGACGATGGTTTCGCGGGGCAGTGCCTCCACGCTCATCCTCCCCCAGTGGCTCAGTGGATGAGCCACATGGAATCACCGTGCACAGATCACGTCAAGGTGCGAGGTTACCGCCACCGGACGGGCGATCAGTGCACATTTGTCCGACACTGGGAGAGCTGCGTGACATCCCGGCGGGACGACGAGCAAGGACAGGACCATGGACGTGGAGATCACGCTGCGGGTGGACGGTACCGAGCACCGGCTGACCGTGGACACCCGTACGACGCTGCTGGACGCCCTGCGCGAACGACTGGGGAACACCAGCCCCAAGAAGGGCTGCGACCACGGACAGTGCGGCGCCTGCACCCTCCTGATCGACGGCCGGCGGGCCCTTGGCTGCCTCGCGCTGGCCGTGGCCCACCAGGGCGCGGACGTCGTCACCGCGGCCGGACTCGCCGACGGTGACGGCGGCGGGCTGCATCCGCTCCAGCGGTCGTTCATCGCCCATGACGCCTTCCAGTGCGGCTACTGCACCCCGGGCCAGATCGTCTCGGCCTGCGGGATGCTGGCGGAGGCGGAGGCGGGCTGGCCCAGCGCGGTGAGCAAGGACCCCGGCGCCACCGATGTGGTGCTGGACGACGAGGAGATCGCCGAGCGGATGAGCGGCAACCTGTGCCGCTGCGCCGCGTACGCCAGTATCGTCCCGGCCATCGCGGAGGTGGCGCACCGATGAAGCCCTTCCGCTACGAACGCGCCGATGACGTGTCCTCCGCGGTCACCGCGCTGGCCGAGGAGCCGGAGGCGGTGTTCCTGGCCGGGGGCACCAATCTGGTGGACCTGATGCGGCTGGAGGTGGCCACCCCCGAGGTGCTGGTCGACGTACGGCGGCTGACCTCGGACCGGATCGAGGAACTGCCCGACGGGGGCTTGCGGATCGGCGCGGCCGTCCCCAACAGCGACCTGGCCGCCGACGACCGGGTCCGGCGGCGCTATCCGATGCTCTCCCAGGCCCTGCTGTCCGGCGCCTCGGGTCAGTTGCGCAACGTCGCCACCACCGGCGGCAACCTGCTCCAGCGCACCCGCTGCCCGTATTTCCAGAACGTCACCACACCGTGCAACAAACGCGCACCGGGATCGGGCTGTTCGGCGCTGGAGGGACATCAGCGCGATATGGCGATCCTGGGCTCCTCCCCCGCCTGCGTGGCCACCCATCCGTCGGACATGGCGGTGGCGCTGGCCGCCCTGGACGCGGCGGTCACGGTGCGCGGTACGGACGGGGAGCGGCGGATCCCGGTGACCGGACTGCACCGGCTGCCGGGGGACACCCCCGAGCGGGACACCGTGCTGACCCGCGGTGAGCTGATCACCGGGGTCGAACTGCCCCCGCCCGCCCATCTGATCCCCTCCCGCTACCGCAAGGTGCGCGACCGGGCGTCGTTCGCCTTCGCGCTGGTCTCGGTGGCCGCCGCGCTGGACGTGGCGGACGGCACCGTACGGGAGGTGCGGATCGCGCTCGGCGGTGTGGCGCACAAGCCGTGGCGGGCCACCACCGCCGAGTCCGCGCTGCGCGGCGCGCCCGCCACCCGGGAGAGCTTCCGGGACGCGGCGGCGGCCGAACTGGCCCGGGCGACCCCGCTGCCGGGCAACGCGTTCAAGGTGCCGCTCGCCCGGAACACCATGGTGAGCGTGCTGCTCGAACTGCTGGAGGAGGGGCGATGAGCGACGTCCGCGCACGGCCCCACGCCATCGGCAGCCCGATGGACCGCATCGACGGTGCGCAGAAGGTCACCGGCACCGCCACCTACGCCTACGAGTGGCCGGTGGAACACGCCGTCCACCTGTACCCCCTCCAGTCGGCCATCGCCGCCGGACGGATCACCTCGGTGGACACCGCCGAGGCGGAGGCCGAGCCCGGGGTGCTCACCGTGCTCACCCATCTCAACGCACCCTCGCTGACCCGCCCCGACGACCCCGAGCTCGCCGTGCTCCAGACCGATGAGGTGGCCTGGCGCGGGCAGTTCACCGGTGCCGTGGTGGCCGAGACGCCGGAGGCCGCGCGCGCCGCCGCCGGGCTGGTCCGCTTCGGCTACGCGCCGCGGGAGCACGACGTGGTGCTCCGCGCGGACCGCGACGACCTCCGCACACCCGAACACGCCGCCCAGTTCGGCTCGGCCCCCGGCGACCTCCAGGACGGCTCACCCGCCGACAGCCTGCTCGGGGACGCGGACGCGGCGCTGGACTCGGCCCCGGTCCGGCTGGACGCCACCTACACCACGCCGATGTACCACAACAACCCGATGGAGCCGCACACCGCCGTGGTCAGCTGGGACGACGGCGCGCTGACGGTGTACTGCTCCACCCAGGGCTCGTCCTTCAGCCAGATGCTGATAGCCGGGGTGCTGGGGCTGCCGCCGGACCGGGTCCGGGTGATCTCGCCGCACGTCGGGGGCGGTTTCGGTTCGAAGGTCTACCCCCACTCGTACGCGGTACTGGCCGCGATGGCCGCCCGTACGGTGCGCCGCCCGGTGAAGTTCGCGCTCACCCGTCAGCAGATGTTCGCCCTGGTCGGCTACCGCCCCGCCTCGATCCAGCGGATCCGGCTGGCCGCCGACGGCGACGGCAGGCTCACCGCCGTCGCCCACGAGGTGGCCGAACAGACCGCCAAGGCCAAGGGGTACGCGGACCAGGTGGCGGTGTGCACCCGGCTGATGTACACCGCCCCGCACCGCCGCACCACCCACCGGCTGGCGCCCCTGGACATCCCGGTGCCCACCATCATGCGGGCGCCGGGCGAGGGGCAGGGGATGTTCGCGCTGGAGTCGGCCATGGACGAGATGGCCCTCGCCTGCGGGATGGATCCGGTGGAGTTCCGGATCCGCAACGAGCCGGAGGTCCACCCCGAGTCCGGACTGCCGTTCTCCAGCCGCCATCTGGTGGCCTGTCTGCGCGAGGGCGCCCGCCGGGCGGGCTGGGAGCGGCGCGACCCCGCCCCCCGGGCGCGCCGGGACGGGCGCTGGCTGCTGGGCAGCGGGGTGGCGGCCTCGACGTACCCCTCACCCCGGCTGCCGGGGAGCAGCGCCACCATCCGGGTCACCCCCGACGGCCACCACCGGGTGCTGATCGCCGCCGCCGACCTGGGCACCGGCACCTGGACCACGCTCACCCAGATCGCGGCGGACGCGCTGGGCATCCCGGTCGAGCAGGTGGAGGTGCGGATCGGGGACACCGCGCTGCCGCCGGCGTCGGTGGCCGGGTTCTCCTCCGGGATCAGCAGCTGGGGCAGCTCGATCTGCGCGGCGGCGGAACGGCTGCGCCAGGTCCTGGAGTCCGACCACGGCGGTACCGTCCCGGCACAGGGCCTGGAGGTCACCGCGGACATGCCCGCCAACCCCGACGAGGACCGCTACGCGATGCACAGCTTCGGCGCCCAGTTCGCCGAGGTGCGGGTGGACCGGGACACCGGCGAGGTGCGGGTGGACCGGCTGCTGGGGATGTTCGACGTGGGCCGGGTCATCAACCCCAAGACCGTCCGCTCCCAGCTGACCGGCGGGATGACGCAGGGGATGTCGATGGCGCTGTACGAACACAGCGTGCTGGACCCGAGGTTCGGACATGTGGTCAACCACGACTTCGGCCAGTACCACATCGCCGCCAACGCCGATGTGCACGCGGTGGAGGCGCACTGGGTGCATGAACGGGATCCGCACACCAATGCGATGGGGTCCAAGGGCGCGGGCGAGGTGGGCATCGTCGGCACGGCCGCGGCCATCGCCAACGCGGTGTACCACGCCACCGGGGTCCGGGTCCGCGACCTGCCCATCACCCTGGACAAGCTGCTGCCGTAACCGCTTGCCGTCAACTCCGCGCGTCGCACCGCCAGTTCCACCTCCGGTCGCGGCGATTGCGCTAGGGTCTGATGCGCCGCACAGACTCGGCCGCACAGACTTCGGGGGGCGCGCGTGCCGGAGACGGAACCCAGTACGACGACCGAAGATCCGGTCACGGCCGAAGATCGGTTCACGGCCGGAGAACCGGCCGTGGCGGAAGAACCGGCCGCGACCGGCGGCGGGCTGGAGCACGCCGTCGCCGGGTTCACCGCCGCGCTGGCGCGGCAGCAGGATCTCGCCGACCGGCGCGAGGAGATCATCACCCGGCTGCACACCGAACTCCAGGAGCTGCGCCGCGGCGAGCTGGACACCGCCCTGGACCTGGTGCGGCACGGCCTGATCCGGCTGTACGACCGGATCCTGCGGCAGGCCGAGCAGATCGACGCCCCGCTGGACACCGGTGAACTGCGCACGCTGCTGCGGGCGCTGGCCGATGAGGCGGCGGACACCCTCGCGGGCACCGGCACCGAGCGCTACGCCCCGCGGGAGGGCGAGCCGTTCGACGCGGCGCGCCACCGCCCGGTGGGGCGCGCCGAGGCCGCCTCACCGGAGGCGGACCGCACCGTGGCGCGGGTGGCGGCGGCCGGATTCGCCCGCGGTGAGCGGGTGGTGCGCAAGGCCGAGGTCGTGGTGGCGCGCTGGGTGCCGCCGGGCGGTGCGCCGCCGGCCGCGGGGCAGTGATCGGGGCAGGGAAGGACAGCGGAGGGGGCACGTATGGCCGTCTACGGCATCGACCTGGGAACCACGTATTCGTGCATCGCCTGCGTGGACGACGTGGGCAGACCCACTGTGCTGCGCAATCTCGAGGGTTCGGACACCACCCCCTCGGTCGTGTACTTCGAGAGCGCGGACGGCACCGTGGTGGGCCAGTCCGCCAAGGACGCCGCCGTGGTGGACCCGGAGGCGGTGGTGCAGCTGATCAAGCGGGACATGGGCGAGGCGGTGACCCGCGAGTTCCACGGCCGGTCGTTCACCCCGGAGGAGATCTCCGCCCGGGTGCTGCGCAAACTCGCCGACGACGCGCGGATCAGCGGCGGCCACGAGGTGCGGGACGTGGTGATCACCGTTCCCGCCTACTTCGGGATCGCCGAGCGCGACGCCACCCGCAAAGCGGGCGAGATCGCGGGTCTGCGGGTGCTGGACGTGGTGGCCGAACCCATCGCGGCCGCCCTCGACTACGGCACGCTGGGCGCGGGCGCGGACGGCGGTGACCGCGCGATCCTGGTGTACGACCTGGGCGGCGGCACCTTCGACACCACGGTGCTGACGCTGCGCGGCACCGAGCTGAAGGTGGTGTGCACCGACGGCGCCAAGGAGCTGGGCGGCTCCGACTGGGACGACCGGCTGGTGCTGCACCTGGTGGACGCCTTCCGGACCCGGTTCCCCGACGCGGGCGATCCGCTGGCCGATCCGCAGACCGAGACCCAGCTGCGCAAGGACGCCGAGGAGGCCAAGAAGGCACTGTCGTTCCGGGGCGCGTACACGGTCCGGGTGATGCACCAGGGGCTGGTGGAGCCGGTCGAACTGACCCAGGAGCTGGTCGAGGAGCTCACCCGGGACCTGCTGGACCGCACCGTCGACCTCACCCGGCGCACCGTGGAACTGGCCCGGGAGCGCGGGGTGGCGCACTTCGACGACGTCCTGCTGGTGGGCGGGGCCACCAAGATGCCCGCGGTGGCCCGGCGGCTGCGCGAGGAGTTCGGCTTCGAACCCCGGCTGCACAACCCGGATCTCGCGGTGGCCCGCGGCGCCTCCCTGTACGCCCTGGACCGCGCGCTGTACGTGATCAACAGCGGTGAGGTGCCCGCCGAGGAGGCGCCGCAGGTGCCCGACACCGGGCGGATCACCCACCAGCCGTACACGATCTCCACCGTCGCCTCGCGCGGCTACGGCATCCAGGTGTGGGACACCCAGCTGGAGCGGGAGTACGTGACCCATCTGGTGCACGCCAACGACGCGTTGCCGGTCGCGGTGGTCCAGGACTTCTACACCATCCGCGCGGGTCAGCGGAAGGTGGACATCAAGGTGATGGAACAGGCCGGTGCGGTCGAGTCCGACGAGCTGGGCCACAACACGGTCGTTGCCGACGGCACGTTGGACATCCCGCCGGACAAGCCCGAGCGCTGGCCCATCCAGTGCGAGTTCACCCTGGACACCTCGGGGCTGCTGACGGTCGTGGCCACCGAACGCGAGACCGGCGAACGGCTGACCCTCACGGTGCGGATCGGCGGGATGACCGAGGAGGCGGTGGAGGAGGCCAGGCTCTCCCTCACCAAGGAGCGGATCGCCTGAACCGGGACCGCCTGGACCGGCCGCTGCCGGACCGCCGTTGGGGGAGGTGAGCGATGGCATTCGACGAGGCGCGCTACCGCCGTGAGGTGCTGGACCACGGGCTGCCGCTCACGGACGACCTGCGCCGGCGCTACCAGCTGGAGGAGCCGCTGACCGCTGCCTCGGTCACCGAGGCGGTGCGGGAGACCCGGGCCTGCTGGCGGCGGAGCCGGTCGCGGCTGAAGTACCGGCCGGTGATCGAGGCGCTGGAGTCCGGACACCCCGTCCACCAGCGGGTGTTCGACGCCGCGGCGGCGGGCGACCTGGCGCCGCTGCGGGCGGCGCTGGCCGACCAGGGCCGCCGCGAGGACGACGGCCGCCGCCGGCTGGTGGCCGCGCTGGAGGAGGCCGCGGACGGGCTCGGGCTGATCGCGCCCGCCACCGTCGAGGAGGTGGCGGCGGCCCACGGGGTCCCCGGGGACCGGGTGCGCGAGGCGCTGCGCGGCGCGGGGATCGAGATCAGGGAGCCGGACGCGCTGCCCGCGGCCCCTCATCCGGCGTATCTGCGCTGCGCCCGGCAGCTGGGGCTGCTGCGGCTGCGCCATGTCGCCGACTTCCTGGCGGCGGACGGCCCCGGCGGCCGGACCGCCGCCCCGCTGGCCCCCTTCGGCCAGCCCCCGCCCGGGGAGCGGGACCTGGACCGGGCGGCCCTCCGCTGGGCCCGGCTGCCGCACAGCGCCGCCCAGACCGCCGCCCACGGTGTGGTGACCGCGCTGCGGCAGGTGCTGGGCGAGCGCGGCCCGGAGGCCCTGGGCGCGGTACTGCGGTACGAACTGGCCGCCTCGGTCCGCGAGCACCGCGCGGCCCGCTCCGGCGCCGCCACCCTGCTGGCCCACGCCGTCGGGGAGTTGTCGGTCACCGAAGCCGACGCCCGGCGGCTGGTCTTCGCCGTCCTCCACGAGCGCGCCGGGGACCCGGTCACCGGGCGGCTGCGGCGGCTGGCCGCCGACGGGCTGCTCGCCGAGGCCGCCACCGTGCTGGACCGGTTCCCGGACGGGGCGCTGCCGGAGGAGACGGCCGGGCTGGCCGCGCATGTCCGGGAGCGGCTGGCCGAGGCGGTGCGGCTGCGCGACCGGGCCGCCGGACTGCGCGGCGGCGATCCGGACCGCGGCTGGGAACTGCTGGAGCGGGCCGGGGAGATCGCCGCGGACCTGCCCGGCGCGGACGCGCTGCGCCGGGCGCTGCCCGCCCGTCCGGTACCCCGGGCCGGGGCGGTCTCCGACGACGCGGGGGTGCTGGTGGAGTGGGAGCCCTCCGCCTCCACCGCCGGGGAGCCGGAGTACGTGGTGGTGCGGCGCGCTGGCCGGCCGCCGCGCTCCGCGCTCGACGGCACCGTCCTGCGGCCGGACTCCCCCGCGGCCACCTCGCTGCGCGACACCTTCGCGCCCGACGGCGCCGCCCTGTTCGTCGGCCGTCCGCTGTACTACGGCGTGGCGGTGCGGCGCGGAGCGGGCCCGGACACCCCGGCGTCCGCGCTCACGGTGTGCGGGCCGGTGTACCACCGCCCCGAGGTGTCGCAGGTGTCGCTGCGGGCGGGTGACGCCACCGTCACCGGCGCCTGGCGGTGTCCGGCCGGGGCGGAGTCGGTGGAGGTGACCCGCGACGTGCACGGCGGGCGCGGGGTGCGGGTGGTCACCCGCCGGGACGGCTTCACCGAGGGCGGGCTGGCCAACGGCACCGTCCACCGCTACCGGATCGCCGTGGTCTACCGCGGCCCGGACGGTTCGCGGACGGTCACCGAGGGCGTCCGGCTCTCGGCCACCCCGGTCTCCCCGCCACGGCCGGTGACCGCGCTGCGGGTGGAGCCGGCGGCGGACGATCCGGCGGCGCTGGTGGCCCGGTTCCCCGCGCCGTCCGGCGGCGACGCGGCGCTCTATCTGCTGGACGGGGCGGTGCCGTGGTCCGAGGGGACTCGGCTGCCGGTGGCCGGACTGCGGCCCGCCGCCCGTCCGCTGACCGCCGCACCGGCCCCCGGCGGCCTGCGGTTCGCGGTCCCGGCGCGCAGCGCCACCGTGCTGGTGGTGACGGTGGCCGGGGACGAGGCGGTGACCGGTCCGCACCGGCGGGTCGAGGTGCTGCCGGGGCTCGGCCGGATCGAGGCGCGGCGGCTGGGCGGTGAGGTGTCGGTGGCGTTCGACTGGCCCGCCCACGGGGTGGACGCGGCCGAGGTGTCCTGGACGGTGGGCGGTGCCCCGGCGGACCGCAGGACCGTCACCCGCGCCGCGTATCTGCACGGCGCGGGCGTCCGGATCCCGGTGGCGGATGGCGCGGCGGTGGAGATCGAGGTGCGGGCGGTGGCGTCCGGCGCCGGGCCGCGGGTGGGCGGCGCCCCCTCGTCCGTCTCGCTGCCCGCGCGGGTCGAGGTCGGCTACCGGCTGCGCCGGTCCGGGCTGCCCGGACGGCGCGCCCTGCGCGCGGTGTTCACCGCGGGGTCCACGGTGCGTGCCGAACGGCTGCTGCTGGTACGGGCGTACGGCGAGAGCTGGCCGCTGACGCCCGGGGACGGCGAGACGCTCGGTGAGCTCCGGGACGTCGAACTGCCCGCCGGGCGGCCGGTGGAGCTCACCGTGCCCGCGCCGGGTGGGAAGGGGCCGGGCGGAAAGGACTGCTGGCTGCGTTGCTTCGCCGTCGGCGACGGGGTGCTGCTGCGCGATCCGCCGACACATGAACTCCAGGTGGGGCGAAGGGCATGAGGGGGACGGGCGTGCGGCGGACAGCGCGGGTCGAGCGGGCGCGACGGGTGAAGCGGGTGGACGAGTGATGAGGTTCGGCAAGGGTGGGCGCGGGCGGCGCACCTGGGTGTGTCCGCACTGCTTCCGGCGCCTCGGCCGCGACGGCTTCGGCTTCGTCTGCGTCACGGGCGGCCGGGAGTGTGCCGAGGACCGGCGGCTGGCCGCGGCCGATCCGCTGGACCGCCGCGCGACCTGCGGCACCTGCGGCCACCTCACCACCCGGCGCCGCTGCCACGCGTGCGGGGACCGGCTGCCGGAGGGCTATCTGGAGTCGCCGGGGCGGATCGTGGCGCTCGCCGGGCCGGTCAGCTCCGGCAAGAGCACCTATATCGCGGTGCTGGTGCACGAGTTGCTGCACCGTCTCGGCGATGAGCTGGGCACCTCGCTGGTGCCGTGCGACGACCGCACCACCGACGACTACCGGGAGCGCTACGAGCGCCATCTGTACGACGGCCACCGGACCGTGCCCAAGACCCAGGAGCGGGACGGCGGCCGCCCGCTGGTGTACCGGCTCGGCCGCACCCGCCGCGGCGCGTTCGGCAGGACCCGGGACACCTCGCTCACCCTGGTCTTCCTGGACACCGCGGGTGAACACTTCGGCTCCCGGGACCGGATGGAGACCCAGCTGCGGTACCTCGCGGAGGCCGACGCGGTGGTGGTGCTGGTCGACCCGGGGGACGTGGCGGGGCCCGGCGCGGCGTCGAGCCCGGCCTCCGGCGCGGCGGCGGGCGGCGCGGTCCGCACCGCGGAGCACACCGCCGGTCCGTCGGCGGACGTGCTCACCCGCGTGCTGCGCCACCTCGGCGAGGTGCACGCCCCCGGCGGGCGCCAAAAGGTACCGCTCCCGGTCGGGGTGGCGCTCACCAAGCTGGATCTGCTGTGGCCCCGGCTGCCCGACAACTCCCCGCTGCACCGCACCCGTACGCCCGGTCCGGTGTTCGACTCGGACGACCGGGCCGCCGTGCACACCGAGCTGCGGGCGCTGCTGACCGGGTGGCAGGAGGGCGGGCTCGCCCGGCGGCTGGACCAGTCCTGCGCCGACTACCAGCTGTTCGCCGTGTCGATGCTGGGCTCGTCGCCGCGCGGCGCCGAGCTGGGTCTGGGCGGGGTGCGGCCGCACCGGGTGGAGGATCCGCTGATGTGGCTGCTGCACCGGTTCGGCATGCTCGACCGGGGAACGGGGTGAACCGCCGTGGCCGGACAGGCGCACTACTCCTCCGCCCCTCCCGGCGCCGGTGATCCGCAGGGCGGTTTCCGGTTCACCGCGGTGTCGGCGGACGTCCCGCGCGCCACGCTGGACGGACTGCGGCCGCTGATGGCTTACGCCCCGCCGCCGGGAGCCGGTGCCGAACCGGCGGCCCACCCCGTGGCGTTCGCGTACGACCTGCTCGGCCCGGTGCGCGCGGTGACCCGTATCCGCAGCGTCGGCCAGGACTACACGGGCCGCTGGGGCAACTACTTCTGCCACGCCGTGCTCGCCGCACCGGAGGAGCTGACCGGGCTGCGGCCGGTGGAGCTGTGGGGTGCGCCGCTGTGGGCGGACACCCCGGCCCCCGACGACGGCCGTCCGCTGCCGGAGACCGGTGAACTGCCCCTGGGCAGCGAGGCCGGCCCCGACCGGGTCCGGCGGCTGCTCCGGGAGACCGGTCCGGCGGGCGGACGGCTGCTGGAGCGGCTGCTCGCGGCGGTGCTGGGCGCGCTGGGGCGGGTACCGCCGGACGGCGTGGCGGAGGACCCGGGGCCGGTGGTGCTGGTCTCCTCCTCCGGTGACCGGGTGCTCGACTGGCTCACCGCCGTGTCCTTCGCCCTTCCGGCGCCGCTGGCCGCCGAGTTGACGTTCATCACCTACACCGACCGGCCGGACGAGGAGCCCCGGCTGCTGGTGGGCACCGTCCCCGAGGTGTGGGAGCGCCGGGGCGACGGGCACGGCACCGTCTTCCACCTCGATGGACCACTGCCCGTGGAGGACACCGCCACCGGCAGCGCACCGCACTCCACGGCCGCCGGACTGCTCGCCCGCGCCTGGGCCGAGGACGATCTCGACGTCTTCGACACCGTCGCCGACCTCTGGTCCGCGGTGCCCGTGGCGGAAGACCCGGTGGCCCGGCTCGGCACGGTGTGCACCCTGGTCGCGCTCGCCCGGGGCGACTGGGACGCCGCGGATGCCGCGCCCGCGGAGCGGGACGCGCTCGAGGAACTGCTCGGCACCCTCGCGGGGCGCCCCGAGCTCTTACCGCCCGAGGTGCATCGCTCCCTGGCGTCCGGCCCGGCCGGTCTGGACGCGCCGCTCGCCGCCCGGCTGCTCGCCGTCTCCCCCGCGTTCCGGGACGCCGCCCGCCACACACTGGAACGGTCCCTGCTGACGGGCACGTTCCCGGAACCGTCTCCGGAGCCGGGCACGGACGGCGCGGGTTCGGCGCTCGCGCGCTTCGTGACCGGCGCGGTCCGGCTGCGGCTGGCCGAGGGGGACGTGGCACCGGAAGCCGTACGGGACGGCGCGGAGCAGTGGCTGGCGGCCCGCCCCGGTCCGTTCGGCGACACCCTCACCGCGCTGCTGCCGCCGGAACCACGGGGGTCCGTGGTTCCGGCGGGACCGCCGGACGCCACGCTCGCCGACACCCACCGCAGGGCCGTTCTGGCCGGGCTGCTGCGGGCGTTGGAGGGCTCCGCGGCGCTCCGGGACACCGCCCTCACGCCCGAGGTGTGCGCGGCGCTGACCCGCCGCCCGCCCGATCCGCTCGGGACAGCCGAGGGCGGCGAGCCGTGGGCACCGGCGCCGCGCACCGCGCTGCGGGTGTGGCTGAACGGCGCCGGGGCGCACCCCGGGCGGCGCCACGAGGCGGCGCTGCGGGTGCTGCGCCTGTACAAGCACGGTCTGCTGGGCGAGGAGGAGACCTGCGCGGCCGTATGCGAACTGGCCGTCCCCGTCCCTCCACGACCGCCCGACGTGCCGCCCGGCGAGCCGTCCGGGGGCGCCTCCCCGCCAGGGCTGCTGCGGCGCGTGCTGTGGCGCGGCGAGGGGTGAGACGGTGCCTCTCCTCATCCTGCCCGCACAGGCCATCGCGGTGGCGGTGGCACTGTGCCTCAACCTGCCCGCGATGTTGCTGTTCCTGATGGGGCGCCACCTGCTGATCCTGTGGGCGACGCTGGGACGCCCGGTGCCCGGACGGCCCGGACGGCCGTCCGGCCCCGCCGCCGCCTTCCGGCGGCTCGCCCTGGTCGATCCGGAGCTGCCGTCCGCCATCGTCCACGTGTCGTCGCCCGGTGACCGGCGGCCCGGTGGCGACGCGGTGGAACCCGCGTACCGCGCCTATCTCCACGGTCCGGCCCTCCGCGATCTGGGGCGGCTGTACCGGGACACCTGCGAGGACTGGCTCTCGGTGCTCCCGGCAGCCCGGCAGGGTGCCCGGTCGGCCTACGTCCGGAAGGAGTCCGAAGCGCACCAGGCGGTGCTGGTCGGACTCGGCTACCCGGTCTTCCTGCTCGGTCTGCTGCCGGTGCTGGTCCTCGCGGCCGCGCTGTGTCTGCTGGCCGCGGTGGTCCAGTGCGCGCTGTGGGCGGTGGCGTCCGCCGTCCGCGCGGTGGTGTGGTGGGCGCCGCTGGCGGCCGTGGACCGGGCCGGGCGGTGGCGGACGGACCGGGGCGCGGTCTGTCCGCATCTGGAGTGCGGGGAGCCGGTGGCACTGCCGGTGCACCGGTGTCCGGTCTGCGGTGCGGGCCACCGGCAGCTGGTCCCGGGGCGGTACGGGGCCCTGCGCCATGTCTGCCGCTGCGGGGCCCGGCTGCCCGCCTCGCGGGCGTTCGGGGCGCGCCGCCTGGAGATGTCCTGTCCGTCGTGTGCCCGGCCGCTGCCGCGCCGGACGGGGCGCGGGCGGGCGCGCACCCGGACCGTGGTGCTCGCGGGCGGGCCGGACTCCGGTCAGAGCGTGGTGCGTTACCGGGCTCTGGCGGAGGCGCGGGAGCGGGTGGAGGAGCTCGGCGGCGTGCTGCGCCCCGAACCGGTCGCGACGCACGCCACCACGCTGGCCGGGCTGCGCGGTGCCGATGTGCCGCTGGTCGTCTACGATCCGCCCGGCTCGGTGTACACCCGGCAGGAGTCGGTGGACGCCCTGGGCTGTCTGCGGCGCGCCGACGGGCTGGTGTTCGTGGTCGACGCGCCGGCGCTGCCGTCGGTGCGGCGGGCGCTCGCGCCCGACGAGGGCGGACCGGAGGCCGCCGGCCGGGTACCGGTCCCGCCCCGGAATCCGTCCGACACCGTGGACCGGGTGCTGCACGCCGTGGAGGCCCTCCCGGCACGGCGGCGACCCGGCCGGATCGCGGTGGTGGTCACGAAGGCCGCAGCGCTGCGGCGGACCCCGCTGGGCTCGGATCTGCCGGAGGCCGCGGTGGCGTCCGGCACGGAGGTCCGCGACTGGCTGGAGCGCTCCGGCGGCGGCAACCTGGTCCGTACGATCGAGCGGTCCGGCGCCCGGGTCCGGTACGCCGTCGCCGCGGAGGGTACGGCGGAGACCGCCGGTACGGCGCGGGACGGCGCGCCGCTCGGGGGGCTGTTGTTGTGGGCCGCCGGGGTGCGGGTCGCGCGTCGCCGCCTCCCCCGCCTCGTCCCGCGTACCGCCTCCCGGCCCACCGCCCGCGGTGTCCGTCGCCGGACCGCCGCCGAGCGGCTGGCGCTGCGGCAACGGCGGGCCCGTGCGGCGGAGTTGCGGTGGCGGCGTATGTGGTCCGTGGTGCCGGGAGCCGGATGGCGGCCGCTGGCGGCGCTGTTCGCGGCCGGTGAGCGGCGCGCGCGGGCACGCCGCAGTCTCCTGGAGGGCGCCCGTCTCTCCGCCCGGCGGCGGACCGACGGCTGGGTGCCCGGCGGGCGCGAGGGCGGGGCGGCCCGGGGCGCGGGAACGGCGCGCGGCGGACTGCTGACGGCCCATCTGGTGGGGCTGCTGTCCCTGCCACTGGCGGTGTCACTGCTGGTGGCGGGGGCGCTGCCGCCGACGTGGTTCTTCGGGCTGCCGCAGGAGTACGACCGCTGGCGGCGGCCGCTGGCGGATTCGGTCCATGACGTCGACCTGGCCGCGTACACCCCGGGCGCGGACTGGCCCCGGGCGCTGGCCACCTACTCCGCGCCGGGCAGCACCCCGGAGATGGCACGGGAGGGGCACCGCGGGGACGCCTGGTCGTCCAGGGGCAGCCCCCATGACGTGGACCAGTGGGTGCTGCACTTCGGCACACCGGTGCTGATCCACCGCGTCGACAAGGAGTGGGGCAGTGCCCTGGGGCTCGGCGCGGTGGACTACCGGATCGGCTCGCGCTGGGTCACCCCGCCGCGCGGAAGCTGGCAGTTCGATCTGGAAAGGGCCGGTTCGGAGCGCCCCAGCAAGGAGTCGATGGTCCTCAAACGCCCGGTGGAGGTGTCCGCGGTACGGGTGTGGGTGGTGCATACGCGCGACGGCAGCAACGACCGGCTGCGGTCGGTGCGGGTGTGGTCACGGTCGTCGTCGATCGTGCGGCTGCGCCCCTCCACCGACGGCGAGCGGCTGCGGGTGCGGAACACCGCGGCCCGTGACCTGGCCGTGGAGGTGCGCCCACCCGTGCTGCCCACGGGCTGGCGGGCGGTTCCGGTGGGCCGTGCACCGCGTTCGCTCGGACCGCACGGCACGGCCGGGGCCCGCTGGCGGATCGAGCCCCCCGCGGACCGGGCGGCGGCACGCCGGGGCGGCCCGGTGGCGTACGCCGTGCGGATCACGGAAGACGGCCGCACGGTGACCGCGTGGTGCCGCGGCGCGCTGAAG
Organism: Streptomyces sp. NPDC045899; assembly: GCF_056431485.1. Taxonomy (NCBI): domain Bacteria; kingdom Bacillati; phylum Actinomycetota; class Actinomycetes; order Kitasatosporales; family Streptomycetaceae; genus Streptomyces; species Streptomyces sp. NPDC045899. The sequence continues at coordinate 84,741 of NZ_JBWKKP010000019.1, read as the reverse complement.
GCCGCGGGAGAGAACACGGCGGAGACGGGATACCGGGTGGTGACAACAACATGTTGATGACGGTGAGTTCACACCTAGGATCGGCTCCGTGACGAGCGACGCCGAACGGAACGAGCGGGACGAGCAGCGGGCGCTGGCCGCGTTCTGCGCGGTGCTGCCCCGGCTGAGGGCCATGCTGCGGGGTCCGGCCTCCCGGGCCCGGCGGGCGGCCGTGGAGCAGGTGGTGCTCGCGGCGCGGCGCGGTGAACCGGTCGGTGAACTGCTGGCCGGGCTGGGGATGGACGGCGCGGAACCCGTCCCGGCCGACGCGTCCCGCGCGACGCTGCCGACGCCCGTGGAGGAGGACCGGCCCGCGCGGGTCACCGGCGTCTACCTCTGCCCGCTGGGCCGGTGTCCACGCGCCGAGGAACGGACGGCCGCCTCGGAACTGCCCTCGTGCGGAGTGCACGACCAGGCCCTGCGCTTCGTCGCCGACCGGTGAGCGCGCGCCATGGTGAGCGGGTTCCTCTCCGAGTTCGGCAGGAAGGTCGCCGAGCGCTGGGCGACCCAGGTGGTCCTGCCCGGCCTGCTGTTCACCTCCGCCCTGGCGGTGGCGTCGGCGCTGGGCCAGCGCCGGTGGGCGGACACCGGGCTGCTGTGGCGCACCCTCGGCGCGTTCGCGGCGGTGGGCGGGGCGGAGCGGCAGGGGGCCGGATCGGCGCGGACCGTGATGCTGGTGATCGGCGTGGTGGCGGTGTCGGTGGCGGTCGCGTTGGTGGCGCGGGCGCTGGGCGGACCGGTGACCTCGCTGCTCTCCGGCCGCTGGCCGTTCTTCCTCCGCCCCCTGGACCGGCGGCTGACGGCCAGGCGGCTGACGGCCTGGCGGGGGTGCGACGCGGCGTACGAGGCGGCCCGGGAGGCGGGCGAGGACGCGTACCGGCTGGGTGAACTGGCCGCGCGGCGCAACGCGGTGGCGCTCACCGTGCCACGGCGGCCCACCTGGACCGGGGACCGGCTGGCGGCCCCGGCGGTCCGGGTGCGGGACCAGTACGCACTGGACCTGACCGCCGCCTGGCCCCGGCTGTGGCTGCTGCTGCCGGACACCACCCGGCAGCCGCTGACCGACAGCCGCCAGGGCTTCGACGAGGCGGCGGCACTGGGCGGCTGGGCGGTGCTCTACGGCGCGCTGGGCGCGCTGTGGTGGCCCTCCGCGGTGGTGGGCCTGGGGGTGGCCGTGGTCTGCCGGCGACGGGCGCGGGAGACGGCCGAGGCGTACGCGGAGCTGGTGGAGGCCGCGGTCGACGTCCATCTGGACGAGCTGCTGGACCGGTTCGACGACGAGTTCCGGCCCGTCCGGCCGGCGCGCGGGGCAGCGGTCACCGAGCGGTTCCGCAAGGGCGTTTGAACCGCGGGTGGGCGGGGGCCGTCCCCGCGGACCCGCGGCGCACCACTGGGCCATCGAAAGGGGGCACCATGCGTGACCGGCTGCTCGCTGCCGTGCAGTCCCGGCTGGACCTGGCGGTCCGTACCGGCGATCTCTCGGGCGCGCAGGCCCCGCTGGCGGGGGAGGAGGCCGACGGACTGTTGGCGTATCTGGCCACCCCGCGTGGGGTGGACGCCCAAGTGCTGTACGCGACGGGGCTGTTGCACTGGTTCCGCGCCACCCTGCCCGGTGAGGAGGGGCAGGAGTCCTGGGCGCTGTCGGTGGTCCTGCTGTGGCCGTTCTATCTGAGCCGGGCGGAGGCGCTGCCCGCACCGGTGCGCGCCTCCTTCACCCGGGCGCTGTCCCCGTCGGTGCGGCCCGCCGGGGAGGAGCTGGTCCGCGCGCACGCGGAGGCCATGGGCAACCTGGCCATGCTGCTGGTGACGCGGCTGGTGCGGGAGCGTACGGACCTGACGGGCGGGCGGGTGGCGGTGCGGCTGCTGCGGGACGCGGAGCGCGTCCTGCCGCCGGGCCATCCGTCCCGTCCGCTGGTGCTGTGCAACCTCGGCTACGCCCTGGTGCTGACCGACCTGTTCGCGCACCGGGGCGAGGGGCCGCTGCCGATGCCGGAGCTGGACGCGGCGGTGACGGTGCTGCGGGAGGCGTTCACCACCACCCCGCGCGCCCATCTCAACCACGCGCGCTGCGCCAACGGGCTGGCACTGGCCCTGCGGTGCAAGGCGACGCTGACCCGGGACCGGCCGCTGCTCGGGGAGTCCGTCGAACTGCTGCGGACGGCGGTGGCGACCGCCACCGAGGTGGACCAGAACCTCCCGCAGATGCGCGCCGACCTCGGAGCCGGGCTGTTGCTGTGGGCGGAGTCCGGGGCGGAGCGTCCCGGCGACGTGGACACCGCCGTGCTCGACGAGGCCCTCGGGTTCCTGGAGCAGGCGATCCCCCAACTGCCCGCGGACAGCGCGGAACTGGAGAACGCGAAGGAGGTGTTCACCCGCGCGACCATGCTGCGCGCCCCGAGCCGGGTCCGGGAGCGGCGCGATCCGCGGACCCGGGAACACCTGAGGGCGCTGGACGGCCTCACGGCGTCGATGGTCCCCCGCCAGGGCGCGGAGGGCTCCGGGGAGAGCGGCCATCCGCTGGCATTCGTGGCCAAGATACTGAACATGGTGTCCGGCGGCGGCACCAGCCGCCACGCGCAGCTCATGGACCTCAGCGCGGCCCTGATGCGCTACCCCGACGAGGTGGGGATGGCGGAGCTGACCGCGAAGGCGCTGGAGACGCTGGCGGCGCAGTTCAGCCATCTGCCCCCGGGGGAGCGCGAGGAGGCGATGCGCGCGTTCCTGGACCGGTCCGAGGACAAGCCGCCCCGGCCGGTGGACACCACCGAGCTCGACGCGCTGCTGGCGGTCCACGACCGGGTACTGCGGGAGATGCCCGAGGACCACCGGGACCGGGTGCTGGTGACGTTCAACCGCCATGGGCTGCTGCTGGTCCGGCACCAGCACGATCCGGAGATGATGTCGCGGGAGAACTGGACGGAGGGGCTGGCCGAGCTGATGCCGCTGTTCCGGGAGGCGGAGGGCGGTTTCCCTGCGGTCCTGGCCAGGATGGGGCTGTCGCCCGACCATGTGGAGGCCCAGGTGATGCTGGGCCACGCCCAGCAGTCGCCCTTCGAGATGCTGGCCCGCACCACCGCCGCCGTCCGGCAGGGACGGCGGCGGCTGGCCACCCTGCCGCATGACGACCCGGCGTACCTCCCGGCGCAGAAGGCCCTGGCCCACGCGCTGTTCGACCACTATCAGCTGGACCACGACGAGGCGGACTTCCAGGAGGCGGCCGGACTGGCCCGCCAGGTGCTGGACGCCCTCCCCGCCACCGATCCGTATGTGCCGTACCTGCTGATGGCCTGGTCCTCCGCGGTGACCAGCCGGATGCAGCACGAGGCGCTCGACGAGCCACGGGTGGCGGACGGGCCGGACCGGCCGAGCAGTGCCGCCGCCCGGCTCGCCTCCAACAGCGCCGCCGACTCCCTGGGGTACCGGGACGCGCCCGGCGCGCTGGAGGCGCTGGAGGACGGACGGGCCTTTCTGCTGTCCACGGCGGTCAACGCCCGCCGGGAACTGAACCAGTTGCGCCGGACCGACGCCGGACTGGCGGCACGGCTGGTGGAGCTGCGCGAGCGGGTGCGGGCGCTCCACGCGCGGGGCGCCTACGGACAGGTGCCGCGCCAGGAGGACTTGGCCGAGTACCGGGAGCTGGCGGTGCAGTGGAAGGAACTGATGGACCGGCTGCAACGGCTGCCCGGTTTCGAGCGCTTCCTGCTGCCCCTGCCGCTGGGGCTGCCGGATCTGCTCCCGGCCGCCGCCGAGGGCCCGGTGGTCAGCGTGAACGTCAATCCGCGCCGCTGTGACGCCCTGGTGCTCCGCCCGGACGGGCTGGTGCCGGTGGCGCTGCCGGGACTGCGCGCCGGGGAGCTGATCGAACAGGCGGAGGCGTTCCACGAGGCGATCGGGGTGCTCACCGGCGGCGGGGGCGGGCTGCTGGCCGGTCCGGCGCGTCAGGTGGTCGGCGAGACGCTGGGCTGGCTGTGGGACGTCCTGGCCGAACCGGTGCTGAACTCCCTGGGGCTGACCGGTCCCCCGCCGGAGGGCGAGCCCTGGACCCGGCTGTGGTGGTCGCCCACCGGACCCCTCAACTCGCTGCCGCTGCACGCCGCGGGCCATCACGGCCGGCCCGGGGACGCGGTGCTGGACCGGGTGGTCTCCTCGTACACCCCGACCCTGCGGAGTCTGATGCACAGCCGGGCCCAGCCGGTGGCGGCCCGGCGCGCCGCGCTGGCGGTGGCGATGCCGGACACGCCCGGCCACGCCCCGCTGCCGCGCACGGTGGACGAGGCGGGTGTGCTGGCCGCGCGGGCCGGGGGCACGGCGCCGCTGGTGGGGGCGGCGGCCACCCGGGAGGCGGTGCTCGCGGCGCTGCCCGGGGCGGCGGTGGCGCACTTCGCGTGTCACGCGGGCAGTGATCCGGCCGATCCGGCCGCCAGCCATCTGCTGCTGCACGACGGGCCGTTGAGCCTGTCCGCCATCAGCGCGCTGCATCTGGACGGGGCGGAACTGGCGTATCTGTCGGCCTGCGGTACGGCGCGCGGCGGCGCGCGGCTGGCGGACGAGGCGATCCATGTGGCCTCCGCCTTCCACCTGGCCGGATACGCGCAGGCGGTAGCGACGCTGTGGGAGATCGGCGATGAGGTGGCGGCCGAGGTGGCCGCCGGTTTCCACGGCGCCCTGGAGGGTGCCCTGACCGCGCCGGACCGGCTGCCCGGGGCGCGGGCGCTGCACACGGTGACCCGGCGGATGCGGAACGCCAGACCGGATGAGCCGTGGACCTGGGCGGCGCTGCTGCACGCCGGGGCATGAGGCCCAGGGGCATGAGGGGGGCCGGTCGGCCGGGCCGTATGGGCCGCATGGGCCGATATCGATCCGACACCGATCCGAAGCGATATTTCATCTTTCATCTACCGATAAACTGGGAAAGACGGAAGGAGTGAGGCACAACGCGGGCATGCGCCGGACGGCCCCGCGCACCCGCGGCCGGAGGTGAGTGCATGGCCGGGCAGATCTCCGTGGACGAGGCCGTCGCCGCCCGGCTGCGTCTGATCGTCAAGGCCGGTGAGGAGCTGCGCGGCGCCGACCTGCTGAGCTTTGTGCTCGAGCATGCGGTGACGGAGTGCGGCGGTCTCGGCGGGATGGTGCATCTGCGCGGCCCCGGGGGCCCGGAGCTGCTGCTCACCACGGCCCACGGCCTGGTGCGCACCATCGCCGGGGGCTGGACGGAGATCGGGGTCGGGAACGGCACCGCCCCGGCCCTCGCGGTGACCCGCGGACTGCCGGTGTGGCTGCCCGCGCGGCCCGGCGAGGACGGCACCGGCGCGGTGCTGCCCGCCGGGACGGGGCTGCTGGCGGTACCGCTGACCGGCGCGGACGGCACGGTGGCCGGGGCGCTGTCGGTGCTGGCCACCGCCGAGGAGCCGGGTCCGGGGTGCCGGGCGGCCCTGGCGGAGCTGGCCGGATGGACCGGCCCGCGGCTGCCGGACCCGCGGGAGTCCCCGCCGGAGCCCTGGCGGGCCGGGGGCGGCCCCGAGCACCGGATCGCCCCGGACTCGGTCAGCCGGGCGCTGTGGCATATGAGCGACGCGTTCTTCGCGGTCGACGCCCAGTGGCGGATCACCTTCGTCAACGTGGAGGCGGAGCGGCTGCTCGGCGCCTCGCACGCACTGCTGGGCCACACGCTGTGGGAGGCGTTCACCCGGCTGGGCGTGGACATCGCGGAACCGGGTCTCCCGGCGCGCTACCGCCGGGCGGCCGAGGCCGGCGCCCCGTCCGGTTTCGAGGTGCGCTGGCCCACCAACCAGCGGTGGTACTACATGCGGCTGGTCCCGGTGCCGGACGGGCTCGCGGTCTACGCGGCCGACATCACCGAGAGCCGGGCGCGGGAGGAGGAGCGCGCCGCCGCCGAGCGGTCGGCGGCCGAGCGCGGTGCCCGGATCGGCGAGCTGACCGACGCGCTCGCCCAGGCGCTGACGATGCGCGAGGTGGTGACCGCGATCGCCGACCGGGTGCTGCCCCCGTTCGGGGCGTCGGGCTTCGTCGTCCAGCTGATCGAGGGGAGCCAGATCCAGGTGGCGGGCGGCGTCGGCTATCCGCAGTCGTTCCTGGAGGCGATCGACGGCTCCCCCATCAGTGATCTCTCGGCGGTCTCGGAGGTCTACCACACCGGGGCACCGGTCTTCATCGACTCGGTCGAGGAGTTCGTCCGGCGCTATCCGACGCAGGCGGACCGTCCGTTCTCCGCCCGCAAGGCGGCGTGGGCGTTCCTGCCGCTGGTCGTCTCCGGCCGGGACATCGGCTGTTCGGTGATCTCCTTCGCCGAGCCGCGCCATCTCACCGGTGAGGAACGCGCCCTGCTCAACGCGCTCAGCGGGCTGATGGCGCAGGCCATCGAGCGGGCCCGGCTGTACGACATGGAGCACACCCGGGCCAAGGAGCTCCAGCGCGGACTGCTGCCACGCACCTTGCCGGCGGTGCACGCGGTCACCACCGCCGCCCGCTATCTGCCCGCGAGCGAGGGGGTCGAGGTCGGCGGTGACTGGTACGACGTGATCCCGCTGTCCGGGGCCCGGGTGGCGCTGGTGATCGGCGACGTGATGGGCCACGGGCTGTCCGAGGCGGCCACCATGGGACGGCTGCGCACGGCCGTGCACACCCTGGCGGACCTGGAGTTCCCGCCCGCCGAGCTGCTCACCCGGCTCAATGACCTGGTGAGCGATTTCGGCGACAGCCTCTACGCCACCTGTCTGTACGCGGTGTACGACCCGGTGACCGCCACCTGCTCCTACGCCCGCGCCGGACATCCGCCGCCGGCCGTGGTCCGGCCCGGTGAGCCGGTGCGGTTCCCCGGCCACGCGCCGGACCCGCCGCTGGGCGCGGCCCGGCCGCCGTTCGAGACCACCGAGGTCTCACTGCCCGAGGGCAGTCTGCTGGTGCTGTACACCGACGGGCTGGTGGAGTCCGCCGCGCGGGACATCGACCGCGGGATGGAGCACCTGGCGCGGACGCTGACCGCCGCGGCGTCCGGCCCCGGCTCCGGACCGGGGGCGCTGCACATCTGGCGGAAGGAGGCGCGCGGCGAGAGCGCGTCCCTGGAGCGGCTGTGCGATGACCTGCTGACCGAGCTGGTGCCCGAGAAGCAGGGCACGGCGGACGACGCGGCGCTGCTGATCGCCCGTACCCATGCCATCGCCCCGGACGACATCGCCACCTGGCCGCTGTCCCCGGGACCGGTGGCGGCGGGCGAGGCGCGCGACCACGTCCGGGAGCAGCTGCTGCGCTGGGAGTTGGCACCGCTGACCACCACCGCGGAGCTGCTGGTCAGCGAGTTGGTGGGGAACGCGGTCCGGCACGGCAAGGGCCCGGTGGAGCTGCGGCTGCTGCGCGGCGAGGGGCTGATCTGCGAGGTGTCCGACGGCAGTCTGACCACCCCGCGGATCCGCCACGCCTCGGAGACCGACGAGGGCGGGCGCGGGCTCCAGCTGGTCTCGGCACTCTCCCACCGCTGGGGCACCCGCTACACGGCGGCGGGCAAGTGCATCTGGACCGAGCAGCGGGTGCCGTGACGCCCCGCCCGCGGGCTCCTCACACCGCGCGGGCGGCCGGGCCGATCTCGTCGAGGTGCGTCTCCACCCAGCCGCGCAGCTGCCCCAGCGGTTCGGAGACGCTGCGCCCCAGGGCGGTCAGCTCGTACTCGACGTGCGGCGGGACGGCCGGATAGACGGTACGGTCCACGAAGCCGCTGTCCTCCAGCCGGCGCAGCGTCTGGGTGAGCACCTTGGGGCTCACCCCCTGCAACCGCCGCTGGAGCACTCCGAACCGCTGCGGTCCGTCCTCCATCGCGCCGATCGCCAGTGCCGACCACTTGTTGGCGAGCAGGTCCAGCACTTCGCGGCAGGGGCACTGGGCGGCGTAGACATCGTGCAGATCATGACGGCCCGAGTCACAGTTGGTGGTCATGGGAACGCTCCTGGCGCGGCTCTGACGAGGATACTTCCCCAAGGGTAGCAGTAGCCCTTGCAGGTAACTACGGCCCATTGGGTAGCTTCGGCCCCCAGTCCAGGACATGCGTTCAAGGCATACGACATGTCCGTGATCCACGAGGAGGACCCGTGTCCGCATCACCGTCCATGCGAGCCATCAGCCAGGACGCGTTCGGCGGCCCGGAGGTGCTGCGTCCGGTGGAGGTGCCCCGTCCCGAACCGCTGCCCACCGAGGTGCTGGTGCGCGTCGTCGCCGCGGGGGTGAACCCGGTGGACCACAAGACCCGCGAGGGCGGCGGGATGGCCGGAGTCCTGGGCGAGCCGCCGTTCATCCTCGGCTGGGACGTCTCCGGTGTGGTGGAGGCGACCGGTTTCGGGGTGCACACCCTGGAGCCCGGGGACGAGGTGTACGGCATGCCGTGGTTCCCGCGCGCCGCGGGCGGCTACGCCGAGTACGTCACCGCCCCGTCCCGGCAGTTCGCCCGCAAGCCGAAGAGCCTCAGCCATGAGCAGGCCGCCGCGGTGCCGCTGGCCGCGCTGACCGCGTGGCAGATCCTCACCGACTCGGCCGGGGTGCGGTCCGGTGAGCGGGTGCTGATCCACGCGGCGGCGGGCGGCGTCGGCCACTTCGCGGTGCAGTTCGCCAAGCACCTGGGGGCCCAGGTGATCGGCACCGCGCGCGCCGCCAAGCACGACTGGCTGCGCGGACTGGGCGCCGACGAACTGGTCGACTACACCGCCGTCCGGTTCGAGGACGCGGTGCGCGACGTCGATGTGGTGGTGGATCTGATCGGCGACGGGGTGGACGACACCAGCACCCGTTCGCTGGAGACCCTGCGCCCCGGCGGCCGTCTGGTGGCGGTGCCCTCGGGCGTCTCCCCCGAACTGATCGAGCGCGCCGCGGCCCGGGGCTTCCACGTCTCCCCCTACCTGGTGGAGCCGGACGGCCCCGCGCTCACCCGGATCGCCGAACTGATCGACGCCGGTGAGGTGGCCGTCGAGGTCGAGGACGTCCTGCCGCTGGACCGGGCCGCCGAGGCGCACCGCCGGCTGGCGGAGGGCCGCACCCGGGGCAAGCTGGTGCTGCGGGTGGCGGACTGACCTCCTGACACGATGAGTGGCGGAGGACCGGCACGGCTGGGGGGAGAATGCCGGACCTCCGCCATCGGACGTCCCATCAGGGGCACGGAACGCCACCGGAACCGCCTTCCGGTGTGTCCGGGAAGCGGCTCCGGCCCCTGTCTATCCGGCCCCGGCACACCCCGGCAATGATCGTTTCAGGAAGCTGCCACGGCGGCCCCGGACCCGGCCGGGGCGATGGCCTCATACGGCCCAGGCACCGCGGGCCGCGCCCTCGCGGGCGAAGTCGGTGAAGTCACGCGGCGCCCGGCCCAGTACCCGCTGGACCCCGTCGGCCAGTTGGGCGTTGCGCCCGTCCAGCAGGGTGGTGAACAGCTCGGTCAGGAACGCCACCAGCTCCGGCGGCAGCCCGTGTCCGGCGAGGACCGCGCCGTACTCCGCCGCGGAGACCGGCAGATAGCGCACCGGACGGCCGGTGACGGCGGTGAGTTCGGCCGCCGCCTCGGCGAAGGTCAGCAGCCGCGGGCCGGTCAGCTCGTGGACACGGCCCGCGTGGCCCTCCCCGGTCAGCGCGGCGACGGCCACCTCGGCGATGTCCTCGGCGTCCACGAACGGCTCCTTGACGTCCCCGGCGGGGAAGACGACCTCACCGCCGAGCACCCCGTCCCGCAGGAGCCCCTCGTCGAAGTTCTGGAAGAACCAGCCGGCCCGGATGACGGTCCACTCGGCGCCGGGCACCGCCACCGCCCGCTCGGCGGGCAGCGCCGCGTCCGCACCGCGGGCCGACAGCAGCACCAGCCGCCGCACGCCGTGCGCCACCGCCTGCTCGGCGAAGGCCCGGATGACGGCCGCGGCGCCGGGGTCGGTGATGTCGGGGTAGTAGGCGAGGTAGGCGGCGGCCGCGCCGCGCAGCGCGGGCGCCCAGGTGTCCCGTTCCTCCCAGTCGAAACGCGTCCCGCCGGAGCGGGAGCCGATCCGCACCGGCACTCCGGCGCGGGTCAGCGCCGCGGCCACCCGGCGGCCGGTCTTGCCGGTGCCGCCGGTGACGAGGACGGGCCGGGCTCCGGTCGCGGCGGCCACGGTGCTGGTATCGCTGTGCTGTGTCATACGGACAGTCAACTGCCCTGCGGTGAGACGGGCCATGGCTCAGCGGCTCACCTCCATACGCGTGCGTCTACGCTGTCGCCATGGACGCTCTGGCGAGTCTGCTCGACGGGCCGCGGGCCCGGGGCGCGTTTCTGCTCCGCGCGGTGATGGAACCGCCCTGGTCGGTGCGGATCGAGGACCGGGCCCCGCTGTGTGTGATGACCATGGCGCGCGGTGAGGCGTGGGTGGTCCCGGACACGGGGCCGGGCTCGCGGCTGCGTCCGGGGGACGTGGCGATCGCCCGCGGCCCGGATCCGTACACGGTCGCCGACGATCCGGCCACCGCGCCACGGGCGTGGATCCTGCCCGGCGAGGTGTGCCGTACGGCCGAGGGCGAGGACCTGGCCGAGACGATGGCGCTGGGCGTCCGCACCTGGGGCAACAGCCCCGACGGCGCGGCCGTCATGCTCATCGGCACCTATCTGCTGGAGGGCGAGATCAGCGGACGGCTGCTGGACGCGCTGCCACCGCTGCTGGTGGTGGCCGGGGAACAGGCGTGCGCCCCGCTGATGCCCCTGCTGGCCGAGGAGATCGTCAGGGACCGGCCGGGACAGGAGGCGGTGCTCGACCGCATGCTGGACCTGCTGCTGATCTCGACGCTGCGGTCCTGGTTCTCCCGGCCGGACGCCGACGCCCCGGCCTGGTTCCGGGCGTTGGGAGATCCGGTGGTGGGCCCGGCGCTGCGGCTGTTGCAGGGCCATCCGGCGCACCCCTGGACGGTGGCCGCCCTCGCCGCGAGGACCGGCGTCTCCCGCGCGGCGCTGGCCCGCCGCTTCACCGCCCTCGTCGGTGAGCCGCCGATGGCGTATCTGACGGGCTGGCGGCTGTCGCTCGCCGCCGATCTGCTGCGGGAGCCGGACGCCACCCTGGCGTCGGTGGCCCGGCGGGTCGGCTACGGCGGCGCCTTCGCGCTCAGCGCCGCCTTCAAACGCGAACGGGGTGTCAGCCCGCGGGAGCACCGCGCTCACCACGCTGTGGCATCCGCAGGCTGACCGGCGCCCCGCGCAGACAGCCGTCCGGACCGCAGCTGGTGGCTCGGTCGTAGAGGTCCATCAGCCGCCGGGCGGACCGGGCGATGTCATAGCGGTCCACCACATCCGGCACCGGGAATCTGCGCGGGCCCGCGGCCGCCTGCTCGCGCAGGGCCCCGGTGAGCGCGGCGGCGCCGGGGCCGATCCGGCGGGCGCCGGGGGCCGCGCCGTCCGGCAGTTCCTCCAGCGCCGGACAGACGGTGTGCAGCACCGGCAGCCCGGCCGCCAGCCCCTCCAGGGCCGCGAGGCCGAACGTCTCCTCGGTGGACGGGGAGACCAGGACGTCCATGGCGGCCAGCAGACCGGGCAGTCCCGCGGGACGGTCGTCGGCGGGGGCCACCGCACCGTCGCGCTCGCCCAGCAGCCGGACCCGTCCGGCCACCCCGAGCCGGACCGCCAGGTCCTCCAGCGCCGCCCGTTCGGGCCCTTCGCCGACCAGCAGCAGCCGGGCCCCGGGCAGTCCGGCGACGGCCCGCAGCGCGGTGTCGAACCGCTTGTCCGCGACCAGCCGCCCCACCCCGCCGACCACGAAGTCCCGTTCGGGGATGCCGAGCCGGGCGCGGGCCGCGGTGCGGGCGGCGGGTGTGAACCGGAAGTGGCGGGCGTCGATCCCGTTGGGCACCAGGTGGATGCGCCGGCTGGAGACGCCCCAGTCGCGCAGCCGGTCGGCGACGGCGGCCGACACCGCGACGGTCGCCGCGCCCAGCCGCTCGGTCGCCAGATAGCGGGCGCGCACCCCTGCGGTCAGCGGACGGCCGTCGATCCGGCGCTCCCCCAGGGCGTGCTCGGTGGCGATCACCGCACGGACCCCCGCGAGACGGGCCGCGGTCCGGCCCAGGACACAGGCCCGGTAGAGATGGGTGTGCACCACGTCGTAGCCGCCGGAGCGGACGGCGCGCACCAGCGACGGCAGGGCGCTCCACCCGGATTCGCCGCCGCCGCGGGTCAGATGGGTGACGGGGGTGCCGTCCGCGCGGATGCCCTGCGCGGTCAGACCCGGGCCGGTGAGGGCCAGGACGTCACAGCGCACCGGCAAGTGGCGCAGCAGCAGTCGCAGTTGCTGCTCGGCGCCACCCGCGCCGAGGCGGGAGATGATGTGCAGAACTCTCATCGGGCGGCCGCGCCCCATCCTCAGTATTCCGCGGACTCCATTCCCGGACTCCATTCCGGGACGACCCTGCCAGAGAGCGGAATGTAAATCACGTAAGACGCGCGCCGATAGGCCACCGGGGTGACGGCCCTTCGTACCGCCAACGGGGCGCGCCGAAAATACGATGTCCACAGTTCCGCTCCATGGGATTGTTACCTTCTCATCTCGCGCGATGACCTGAATAATGTGGTACGTCCGGGTCATCGCGGCGCGACATTCCCTTCCACACGGCCCCGCGGGAGTGCCCCAGATGCCTGCACAGATCCCCGTCAGACCTCAGCGTCATCAGGCCGGTGCGCCCGCCGCGGCGCATCGTGCGCATCCCGCGCCCCCCGCCGCGCGCGCAGCCTCCGGCGGCATCCACCACCGCCCCGCGGCGATGTACGAGTACAAGCGCTACAGCGAACTGGCGGGGCCGCTGACGGAACCCCGTGCCGACCGTCCCTACCGGGTGCGCACCCGCAGTCTGCTGGCCCAGGAGCCGCACCGGTACCGGGCGGCGCTGCTGCTGTGCGCGGCGCCGGTCTGCTCGGCGCTGCTGCTGCTGTGGCTGCTGCGCCCGGACCACTGGGTGCGGCGGGAGCACGTGGCGGGCTGGGAGACGGCGGCGGACCTGACCATGCTGGTCTCGATCGCGCTGATCGAGAGCTTCCGGCTGTTCACCGTGGTCTCCAACGCCCATGCCACGCTGGTGGCCCGGGATCCGGTGCCGGTGGTCGCCGAACCCGGTACCAAGGTGGCGTTCCTGACCAGCTTCGTGCCCGGCAAGGAGCCGCTGGCGATGGTCCGGGCGACGCTCGAGGGCGCGGTGCGGCTGCGGCACACCGGACCGCTGGACGTCTGGCTGCTCGACGAGGGCGACGACCCGGAGGTCAAGGAGCTGTGCGCACGGCTGGGTGTGCACCACTTCTCACGCAAGGGCATCGAGAAATGGAACCAGCCCAAGGGGAGTTTCCGGGCGAAGACCAAGCACGGGAATTACAACGCCTGGCTGGACGCGCACGGCGAAGCCTATGAATTCATGGCGTGCGTGGATACCGACCATGTTCCGCTGCCCAACTTCCTGGAGCGGATGCTCGGTTACTTCCGCGATCCCGATATCGCCTTCGTCGTCGGTCCGCAGGTCTACGGGAACTACGACACGGCGGTCACCAAGGCCGCCGAGAGCCAGCAGTTCCTCTTCCACGCGCTGATCCAGCGGGCCGGTAACGCCTACGGCGGCCCGATGTTCGTGGGCACCAACAACGCCGTGCGGATCAGCGCGCTGCGCGGCATCGGCGGACTGTACGACTCGATCACCGAGGACATGGCCACCGGCTTCGAACTGCACCGCCACCGCAACCCGGTGACGCGGAAGAAGTGGCGCTCGGTCTACACCCCGGACGTCCTGGCCGTAGGCGAGGGCCCGAGCACCTGGACCGACTTCTTCACCCAGCAGATGCGGTGGAGCCGGGGCACCTACGAGACGGTGCTCAAGCAGTTCTGGAAGGGCCCGTTCACCCTGTCGCCGGGCAAACTGCTCAACTACACGCTGATGATCGCCTACTACCCGATGACCGCGCTCAACTGGGTGCTCTCCGCACTGTCCTGTGCTCTGTTCCTGATGCTGGGCGCCTCCGGACTGCACATCCCCGCCGAGATCTGGATGATGCTCTACAGCGACGCGGCGATGCTCCAGATCGGGCTCTACATCTGGAACCGCCGCCACAACGTCTCCCCGCACGAGCCGGAGGGCTCCGGCGGGCTGGCCGGGATGCTGCTGTCCGCGCTGTCCGCGCCGATCTACGCCAAGTCGCTGTGTGACGCGGTACTGCGGCGCACCAGCCGGTTCGTGGTCACGCCCAAGGGCGACTCCTCCAGCCCGGACCGGCTGTCCACCTTCCGGATCCATCTGCTGTGGGCGGGGGTCTTCGGCTCCTCCCTGGTCGCCTCGTTCTTCTTCGGGCACGAGCACGCGGCGATGCGCACCTGGGCGTCGCTGGCGCTGGCGCTGTGTCTGGCGCCGGTGGCGATCTGGTGCGGCGGGGTGCTGCTGCGGCGGCGCGGACGGCCCGCCGCCCCGGCCGTGCCCACCGCGCGTTCGGACAGCCGCTGTACGTCCGCCAAGGTGAGCATCGTGAAGGAGGGCGCGCGGGAGTCCGCGCCGGAGGAGGCGGTCTGCGCGCTCTGACCGCACCTCGGACGCCCGGCTCCCCCCAGCGGAGCCGGGCGTCTCTCATGGCCGCGGCTCTCCGGCGGGCCCGGAGTGTCCGGTGTCGTCGGCCCGCTGGGGGCTCCGGGGGCCCTCCGGACGCCACAGCGGATGCTCCCGGGCCACCCACCGCGGGTCCACCCGCCCGGTGCGCATCCCGCGCCGGGCCTCGGGGTCGGCGAGCGCCTTCCCGATGTGTCCGAGCAGGACGAGGCCCAGGAAGAGCGCCAGCCAGTCATGGACGAAGGTGGCACTGGTGCGCCACACCAGCGGGGCCAGACCCGTGAACCACATCAGCACCCCGGTGCCCGTCATCACCAGCACCGCCCCGGCCAGATACGCCGCCCACAGCTTCTGCCCGGCGTTGAACTTGCCCGCCGGACGCGACTCCGGCCGGTGGTCGCGCCGCAGCACGGCCCGCAGCCAGCGGCGGTCATGCGGTCCGAACCGGTTGAGCCGGCCCAGGTCGGCCCGGAAGGCCCGGGAGGCCAGGCCCAGCAGCACCGGGGCCGGGGTGAGGATCCCGGACCAGGTGTGGACGGTGACGACCAGCGCCCGGCGGCCGACCAGTTCGGCCAGTTCGGGCACGTACAGACAGGCCGCGCTGACCACGCACAGCCCCATCAGGACCGCGGTGACCCGGTGGACCCAGCGCTCGGCCGGGGTGAAGCGGAGCAGCCGCGGCCGGGCCGCGGTCCCGGCGGCGGTCCGCGGCGCGGTGTCAGACGGTGGGGTCATCGTCGCGTCCGTTCGACCGGCCGACCCAGGCGTCGACGTCATAGCCCCGGTCCTCCCAGTACCCGGGCCGCACCCCGTCGGTGAGGGTGATCCCGGAGAGCCACTTCGCGGACTTGTAGAAGTACATGGGCGCCACGTACAGCCGCACCGGGCCACCATGGGCGTGTGCGAGCGGTTTGTCGCGCATCCGCAGGGCCACCAGGACGTCCGCGCGGCGGGCCTGGCCGAGCGTCAGGCTCTCGCTGTACGCGCCGTCGAAACAGGTGAAGCGGACCGCGGTGGCCTCGCTGCGGACCCCGGCCGCCTCCAGCAGATCCGCGAGGCGCACCCCTTCGAACGGGGTCCGCCGCACCCGCCAGCCGGTCACGCACTGGACGTCGCGCACCAGCCGGTGCTGCGGCAGCGCGCGCAGTTCGTCCAGCCGGTAGCTGGTGGGCCGGTCCACCAGCCCGCCGACGGTGAGCCGGTAGTTCCCGGCGTCCTTGTGCGGTACGGAGGAGGTGACGGAGTAGTAGCGGAACCCGCCGCCGTTGGGGAGGTAGCCGGTGACACCGGTGGGGTCCTTCTCCGCCACCGCGGCGAGGCCGCTCTCCAGCCGTGCCTGGAGCCAGGGCGCGGCGGCCATCGCGCCCGCGCCGAGGCCGAGCATGCCGAGGACGAGACGGCGGCCGACGGGGGCGCCGGTGCGGTCGGCGTCGGTCACGGCGTCCGCGTCGGCTCCGGTCTCCGGGTCCGCTCCGGCTTCGGCTTCGGCTTCGGCTTCGGCTTCGGCTTCGACGGGGTCGGCGTCGCCGGTACGCCCGGCGTCGCCGCTGTGGTGGTCCATGTCCCCGATGAGAGCACCGGACCGGGTCCCGCGCCATCTCCTGCGCGGATTCGTCAGACTTCCGTCAGATCCGGGACGTCCGCCGGATCCCGTGGGCGGGATGCCCGCGCGGGCGTCACCCCACCGCCTGGGCCGCCGCCCGGCCCGCGGTGCGTCCGGAGAACAGACAGCCGCCGAGGAAGGTGCCCTCCAGCGCGCGGTAGCCGTGCACGCCCCCGCCGCCGAAGCCCGCCACCTCGCCCGCCGCGTAGACCCCGGGCAGCGGATCGCCGCCCTCGGTCAGCACCCGCGAGGACAGGTCCGTCTCCAGACCGCCGAGTGTCTTGCGGGTCAGGATGTTCAGCCGTACGGCGATCAGCGGGCCCGCCTTGGGGTCGAGCAGCCGGTGTGGTGCGGCGGTCCTGATGACCCGGTCGACGAGATAGCGGCGGGCCCCGCGGACCGCGGTGACCTGGGCGTCCTTGGTGTAGGGGTTGGCGATCTCCCGGTCCCGGGCGGTGATCTCGCGGCGCAGCTCCGCCTCGTCGATCAGCGGTTCCTTCGTCAGCTCGTTCATCCGCCGCACCAGCGCGGTCAGCGAGCGTTCGACCACGAAGTCGGCGCCGTGGTCCATGAACGCCTGCACCGGGCCCGGGGCCCCGCCCCCGGCGCGGCCGAACACCCCGCGGACGCTCTTGCCCGTCAGATCCGGGTTCTGCTCGGAGCCGGAGAGGGTGAACTCCTTCTCGATGATCTTCTGGGTGAGCACGAACCAGGTGTGGTCATGGCCGGTGCGCATGATGTGTTCGAGGGTGCCGAGGGTGTCGAACCCGGGGAAGAGCGGCACCGGGAGCCGTTTGCCGCGGGCGTCCAGCCACAGCGGGGAGGGGCCGGAGAGGATCCTGATGCCGTGCCGGGGCCAGATCGGGTTCCAGTTCTCGATGCCCTCGGTGTAGTGCCACATCCGGTCGGGGTTGATGATGCGGCCGCCCGCCGACTCGGTGATGCCGAGCATCCTGCCGTCCACGTGCGCGGGGACGCCGGAGATCATCCGCTCGGGCGGACTGCCCAGCCGCTCGGGCCAGTTCTCCCGCACCAGGTCGTGGTTGCCGCCGATCCCGCCGGAGGTGACGATCACGGCCTGGGCACGCAGTTCGAAGGCGCCGACGACCTCGCGGCTGCTGGCGGTGCCGCGCTCGGTGCCGCTGGGCTCCAGGATGTCGCCGGTGACGGTGTCGACGGCGCCCGCGCTGCGCGCGAGGCCGGTGACCCGGTGCCGGAAGCGCAGATCGACCAGTCCACGGTCGGCCGCGGCCCGTACCCGGCGCTCGAAGGGGGCGACCACACCGGGGCCGGTGCCCCAGGTGATGTGGAAGCGGGGGACGGAGTTGCCGTGTCCGGTGGCGTCGTAGCCGCCGCGCTCGGCCCAGCCGACGAGCGGGAACAGCCGCAGCCCCTGCGCGTGCAGCCAGGACCGCTTCTCCCCGGCCGCGAAGTCCACATACGCCTCGGCCCAGCGGCGCGGCCAGTGGTCCTCCTCGCGGTCGAAGCCGGCCGTACCCAGCCAGTCCTGCCAGGCCAGCTCCCGGCTGTCGCGGATGCGCAGCCGCCGCTGCTCGGGCGAGTCCACCAGGAAGAGACCGCCGAAGGACCAGTGGGCCTGGCCGCCGAGGGACTGCGCGGGCTCCTGGTCGAGCAGGATCACCTTGCGGCCCGCGTCGGCCAGTTCCGCGGTGGCCGCGAGACCCGCGAGCCCCGCACCGACCACGATCACATCCGCGTCGTACGCCATGGTGGTGTTCCGTTCTGGTCGGCCCGCCGACGGTGTCGTCGCTGTGATCCTCCCTACCGGCCGGTATGCCGTCAACCCGCCGTGGGAGCGCTTTCCGGCCTGCCAACTCCCGGACGGCATCGCCTTGTACAACAAAAGGTGACAATCGTTCACCGAGATTGGACAGCATTCGGCCAACGGTGCATCATCAACGCCCATGGCTGACCGCCCCTTTGAGCATTCCGGGCCGCCGAACCAGGCGGAACGTCGTGTGGTGAACCCGACCCTGGTCACACCCGGGCCGCAGCCCGTCGAAGCCGCCGGGCCCGGCGCCGATGACGTGCCGCAGGTGCTCCGGGGTGAGGTGGTGGGCCCCCGGCACGCCCGCCGCCGGCCGGCGGACCACCGGCGCAAGGCCGCGGCCGGGGCCGTGCTGCTGTCCGCGACGGGCGCCGCCACCGCGCTCTTCCTGCTCATGGGCAAGGACGCGCGCCAGCCCACCGCCGCGCCCGACACCTCCTCCTCCGCCCCCGACCGGCCCGACGCCCACACCGCCGCGTTCGGTGACTCGGCGGTCGGCGACTCCCCGCTGCGCGGTTCGCGCGCCGAGCGCCCCGCACCGGCCGCTCCTGCCGCCGCGGACCGGGTCGCGCCCGCGTCCGGTGCCCTGGACGCCCGGCAGGAGCACTCCGCCGCGTCCCGGCAGGACCGGCCGTCCGCACGGCCCGGCGGGGTCTCCGGCGACTGGGAGGCCAAGGCCGACCAGCTGCGCCGCTGGGCCCGCGGCTACGCCGAGCGCCACGGCGACGGCTCGGGCGGACCGTCCGCGGGCGACGGCCGCGGCACACCCCGCCACGGGGACGCCCCCGGCACCGCGACCGGCCAGGGGCAGGGACAGGGGCACGGGCAGGACCGCGCGCCCGGCAACGGCCAGGGCGGATCCGGTCACTGGGGCGGCGGCCACCGGCGCTGACCGCCCGCGATCTGCTTGTATGGCGGCATGCCTGATCAGGAGCCGCTTCCCGACGACGGGCCGCCACCGGCCGACGAGCGCCCATCCGCCGCCGCATCCCTGTCCTCGGACCCGCCGCTGTCCGCGGACGAGCTGCTGGACATCGTGGACGAGCGGGACCGGGTGGTGGGCCAGGCCCGGCGCGCCGACGCCATGGTCAAACGGCTGCGCCACCGCTGCGTCTTCATCCTGGCACGGGACCCCCGGGGCCGGATCTTCGTCCACCGCCGCACCCCGCAGAAGATCGTCTTCCCGTCGCACTACGACATGTTCGTCGGCGGGGTGGTCGGCGCGGGTGAGAGCTACGACGACGCGGCGCTGCGCGAGGCGCAGGAGGAACTGGGCGTCACCGCGCTGCCGATGCCCGAGCCGCTGTTCTCCTTCCTCTACGAGACGCCCGAGCACACCTGGTGGAGCCGGGTCTACCAGGTGCGCTGCGAACAGCCCGTCGCGCCGCAGGCCGAGGAGATCGCCTGGCACGCCTTCCTCACCGAGGAGGAGCTGACCCGGCGGCTGCCGGAGTGGGAGTGGGTACCGGACGGCAAGGAGGCGTACCGGCGGCTGCTGGAGTGGCGCCGGGAGGGGCTCGCCCCGTGAGCGGCCCCCGTCCGTCGCGGGGCGCGCTGTCGGAGGTCCGCCTCTGGTTCGCGCCGGACCGCCTCCGCGCGGAGGGCCGGACCCCCGACTACCGCTTCTCGCTCGCCAACGAACGCACCTTCCTGGCCTGGCTGCGGACCGCGATGGCGCTGGTGGGCGGGGGTTTCGCGGTGGACCAGTTCCTGACCGACACCACCCGGCCGCTGCGGATCGCGCTCGCCCTGGTCCTGCTCGCGGGCGGTGCGCTGTGCGCGCTGCGGGCGATCAATCACTGGATCCGCTGTGAACGCGCCATGCGCCGCGGCGAGGATCTGCCCAGCTCGCGCTTTCCGGTGGTGCTGGGGCTGGCCGTCGGGGTGGTCGCGCTGGGCATGGTGCTGGTGGTCGCCTTCGGCTGGGGTGTGTGAGCGGGTGCCGGAGGGGAACGCGCCGCACGGGAGCGGAACCCGGGACCCGGGGCTCCAGCCGGAGCGCACCCGGCTGGCCTGGCGGCGGACGACACTGACCTGTGCGGTGGCCGCCTCGCTCGCCGGGCGCCAGACCCTGTCCTCCGGCACCGGCCCGCTCCCCCTGCTCGGCCTGGCCCTGGTCGTCCTGGCCTGGCTGGCCTTCCTGGGCGCGGCACACCGCCGCATCCGGACCATGGACGCGCCACGACCGCCCGCACTGTCCCCGCGGGCGGCCGTGGTCGCCGTGGCCTGCGTCCTGGCCATGACCCTCTTCGGCGCGGCGACCCTGCGCTGACCGCCCCGGACACCCGGCCGGCACCGGGGCAGCCGGTACGCCACCGTGCGGGCGGGCGCGGCGACGGGCTCGGGCCGCACGGCGGGCGGGACCGGCCCTCGGCGCGAAGGGACCGCGCACCGAGCGCGTATGGCGGCCTTCTCGTGGCCGGGCCGCCGACGTCCGCGGCCGCGGGGCCGCACCGCCTGTCGCCGCGCGCCCGCGGACGCCGCGTCCGCTGGGACCCCACGCCCGGACGCCGCGTCCCGGACGGCGCCCGGCGAGCGCTCGGCCCGGCTCCGCCGCGGCGGCCAGCGCCACCCGCGGGCGCGCCCGCGCGGCGCCGTGAACCACCCGCACGAGCCCCGGGGACCGCTCCCGCCGCGGGGACGAAGGACGACACGCCCGCCCGAGCACGGAACCCCGCGGGCCGACGCGCACGAAAACCGCCGAGGAGACGCCGCGGCACCCGACATCCGGGGCGCCCCGCACGCCGGCGGGCTCCTGGACGACACAGCCGCGACCACGACGGCGTCTCGCTGCGCTTCCCGCGGAGCGCTCAGTCGACCGTGACGGCGATCTTGCCCCGGGTGTGGCCCTCCGCGCTGAGGCGCTGGGCCTCGGCGGTTCTCGGGAGCGGGAGGACCGCGGCCAGTTCCACGCCCAGGGCGCCGCGCTCGGCCAGATCGGTGAGGTCCTGGAGGTCGCTGGGGTCGGGGCGGACGAAGACGTAGTGGCCGCCGAGGCCCAGCACCTCCGGATCGGCGATGGAGGCAAGCCGTCCGCCGCGGGCGAGGAGCTCCGCGGAGGCGGTGAGCGCCTGGCCTCCGACCAGGTCCAGTGCCGCGTCCACCCCGCGGGGCGCCAGCTCGCGCAGCCGGTCCGCGAGCCCGTCCCCGTAGGCGACGGGCTCCGCGCCCAGCGTGCGCAGATAGTCGTGGTTGCGTTCGCTCGCGGTGCCGATGACCCGCGCGCCCATGTGCCGCGCCAGCTGGACCGCCATCGAGCCGACGCCGCCCGCCGCCGCGTGCACCAGCACGGTGTCGCCCTCGGTGACCCGCAGCGCCCCGGTCAGCGCCTGGTACGCCGTCAGTCCGGCCAGCGGGATGCCCGCGGCCTGGGCGAAGGAGAGGTTGCGCGGTTTGCGGGCGAGGGTGCGCAGGGGCGCGGCCACGTACTCGGCGAAGGTGCCCCGGCAGAGGAAGTCCTCCCGGACGTACCCGATCACCTCGTCACCGGGCCGGAACCCGGTCACCGCGGGGCCCGGCCGCTCCACCACCCCGGCCACGTCCCATCCGGGGATGACGGGGAAGACGGCGTCCAGGACCGGGTCCAGATATCCGGCCTGGGCCTTCCAGTCGACGGGGTTCACGGCGGCGGCCCGGACCCGGACCAGTACGGAGTCGGGGCCGACCTTGGGATCCGGGACCTCGCCGTAGTCGAGGACCTCGGGGCCGCCGTAGCGGCGGTAGCTGATGGCCTTCATGGTGGCGCTCCTTGCGGTTCCCTGAGGTGCCCCGCGGCCACGCTCCGGTGCGCGGTGCGCGGACGGTGCCGCGGGACGGGGCCGTACGGCACGGCCGCGTCGCGGTGGTCTCCCTTCGACGCTCCGCCGCCCGCCGCCCGCGCGCAAACCGACGCCGGTACGGGTACCGGCGCAGCGCTCCGGTACCGGGCGCGCGGCACCCCGCACGGGCTCCGTCACGGCCCCCGCACTGGACTACATACCGACTGGTCGGCATCATGAGTCGGAACCGTTCGCCCCTTCTCCACCGGAGGAAGAGATTCGATGAACGCAGGCAACCCCCCAGGGCTCGACCTCGAGCGGCTGCGCGCCCATCTCGACCGTGAGCGGGCGGGGCTGGTGCGCGGGCCGCTGAGCGCCGGGCTGATCGAAGGAGGCCGGTCGAATCTCACCTACACCGTCACCGACGGCGTCTCCCGCTGGGTGGTCCGCCGCCCGCCGCTGGGTCATGTGCTGGCCACCGCCCACGACATGGCGCGCGAGCACCGGGTGATCAGCGCACTGCATCCGACCAGTGTGCCGGTTCCGGAGCCGGTGCTGCTCTGCGAGGACGACTCGGTCATCGGATCGCCGTTCTACGTCATGGAGTTCGTCGAGGGCACCCCCTACCGCACCGCGGACCAGCTGACCGCGCTCGGCCCGGAGCGCACCCGGGGCGTGGTGCTGTCACTGGTGGACACCCTGGTGGCGCTGCACTCGGTGGACCCGGCCGCGGTGGGGCTCGGGGACTTCGGACGGCCGGAGGGCTTCCTGGAGCGGCAGCTGCGCCGGTGGGGCAAGCAGCTGACCGCCTCGCGCAACCGCGACCTGCCCGGGATCGACGAGCTGCACACCCGGCTGGGCAAGGCGCTCCCCGCCTCCCCCGCGCCCACCGTGGTGCACGGCGACTACCGGCTGGACAACGTCCTGGTCGGTGCCGACGACCGGATCAAGGCGATCCTCGACTGGGAGATGTCCACGCTCGGCGATCCGCTGACCGATCTCGGTCTGATCGTGATGTACAGCAATCACCCGACCCTCCCCGACTCCCCGATCTCCAGCACCTCGGGCGCCCCGGGCCACCCCGGCACCGACGAACTGGTCCAGCGGTACGCCGAGGGCTCGGGCCGGGACGTCAGCGGCGTCGCCTGGTACACCGCCTTCGCCTACTTCAAGCTCGCGGTGATCCTCGAGGGCATCCACTACCGCTTCACCCTCGGACAGACCGTCGGCGCGGGCTTCGACCGCATCGGCGACATCGTCCCGGGCTTCATCGACCACGGCCTGACCACCCTCCAGGAGAGCTGAGACGTCATGGACTTCGCATTCGACGCCCGTACCGAAGAGCTGCGGACCCGGCTGCTCGCCTTCATGGCCGAGCACGTCCACCCGGCCGAGGCGGTCGCCGAGGAGCAGCGCGCCGCGCTCGCGTCCCCGTGGGACACCCCGCCCGTGGTCGAGGAGCTGAAGGCCGAGGCCCGCGAGCAGGGGCTGTGGAACCTCTTCCTGCCCGACGAGGAGTACGGCGCGGGGCTGACCAACCTCCAGTACGCCCCGCTCGCCGAGATCACCGGTCACAGCCCCCAACTGGCGCCCACCGCCCTGAACTGCGCCGCCCCGGACACCGGCAACATGGAGGTGCTGGCCCAGTTCGGCAGCGAGGCACAGCGCAAGCAGTGGCTGGAGCCGCTGCTCGCGGGCGAGATCCGGTCGGCCTTCGCGATGACCGAGCCGAAGGTCGCCTCCTCCGACGCGACGAACATCGAGACCCGGATCGAGCGCGACGGTGACGACTACGTCATCAGCGGCCGCAAGTGGTACATCTCCGGGGCGATGAACCCGGACTGCGCGATCTTCATCGTGATGGGCAAGACCGATCCGGACGGCGCCGATGTGCGCCGCCAGCAGTCGATGGTGCTGGTGCCCCGGGACACCCCGGGCGTGGAGATCCGCCGTGCGATGCGGGTCTACGGCTACGAGGACCACTACCACGGCGGCCACGCCGAGGTGGTCTTCGACCGCGTACGGGTCCCGGCGGCGAACCTCATCGGTGAGGAGGGCGGCGGTTTCGCCATCGCCCAGGCCCGGCTCGGCCCCGGCCGTATCCACCACTGCATGCGGCTGATCGGGATGGCCGAGCGCGGTATCGAGCTGATGTGCCGCCGGGCGCTGGGCCGTACCGCGTTCGGGACGGCGCTGGCCCGGCAGGGCCAGGTCCACGAGTGGATCGCGGACGCGCGGGTGGCGGTGGAGCAGCTGCGGCTGCTGGTGCTGAAGACCGCGTGGCTGATGGACACCGTCGGCAACCGCGAGGCGCACACCGAGATCCAGGCCATCAAGATCGCCACCCCCCGGACGGTGGTGGACATCCTGGACCGCGCGGTGCAGCTGCACGGCGCCGGCGGGGTCAGCCAGGACTTCCCGCTGGCCGAGCTGTGGGCGGCGGCGCGCACGCTGCGGCTGGCCGACGGGCCGGACGAGGTGCACCAGCGGTCGCTGGCCCGGCGTGAGCTGAAGAAGTACGCATAGGCCGGGGCGGGCGGGGTCGTGCCCGGCCCCGCCCCTTCCCGTCACCGGGTTCCTTACGGCCGCAGGGCGCGCAGCAGCAGGTCCGCCAGGTGGTCGGCGACCTGCTGGGGGCTGAGCGGTCCGCCGGGGCGGTACCAGGTGCCCAGGTGGTGGACCGAGCCGAAGTGGTAGTCCACCACCAGATCGGCCGGGGTCTCGGAGCTGAACACCCCGGACCGCTGCCCCTCCTCGATCAGCGCGCGGAACCGCTCGTGGTAGCGGCGGCGCTCGGCGCGCACCTGCTTGTGCTTCTCCGGGCTGAGGTGGTGCATCGACCGGAAGAAGATGGTGGCGTCGTCCAGGTTCTCGATGGTGGTGACCACCACGTCCGCCGCCGCGTCCCGCAGCCGCCGCTCCACCGGCGCGTCGGCGTCCGCGAAGGCGTCCAGCCGCTCCTGCTGGAGCCGCAGCACCCGGCCGTAGATCTCATGGAGCAGATCGTCCTTGGAGCCGAAGTAGTGGTAGAGGGCGCCCTTGGTGACACCCGCCGCCTCGACGATCTCCTGGACGGACGTACGGTCGAAGCCGCGCTCCGCGAAGAGCCGGGTGGCAGCGGCCAGCAGCCGCTGCGGCACCGGCTGTCCCTCGCCGTCCGTCGCTCTCGCCATGGTCGCCACCCCGATCTCTCTCATCCTCGCAGTTCCCGTCGGAGGATCTTGCCACTCGTCGTCTTCGGCAGCTCGGGCAGGATGTCCACCTCACGGGGGTACTTGTACGCCGCGAGCCGTTCCGCACAGTAGGCGGAGAGCTCCTGCGGCGTGGCGGCGGCCCCCGGCCGCAGGCTCACATACGCCTTGACGGTCTCCCCCCGGTAGGCGTCGGGCTTGCCCACGACGGCCGCCTCGCGCACGGCGGGGTGAGTGTAGAGCACGTCCTCGACCTCGCGCGGCCACACCTTGAAGCCGGATGCGTTGATCATGTCCTTCTTGCGGTCGACGACGAAGAGCCAGCCGTCGGCGTTCATGAAGCCGATGTCGCCGGTGCGCAGTTCGCCGTCGGGGAGGGCGGCCGCGGTCGCCTCGGGGCGGCGCCAGTAGCCGGGCACCACCATGGGGCCGCGCACGACGATCTCGCCGGGTTCGCCGAAGGGCAGGTCCCTGCCCCCGTCATCCACGATACGGACGATGGTCTCCGCACCGGGCACGCCGACCGCGAGGGTGCCGGAGACCGGGTCGACCGGAGCCCGGGTGCCGGGTGGGACGCTGGCGCACGGGGCGGTGCACTCGGTGAGGCCGTAGCCGTTGTGCAGATACGGGCCCAGGGTGGACTGGAACCGCTCGACCAGCGCGGGCGGCAGCGGCGCGCCGCCGGAGGAGATGATCCGGAACGACGAGAAGTGGTCCCGGCTGGCCTGGGGGTGGGCCATCAGCGCCATGAAGGCGGTGGACGGACCGACGGTGTAGCGGGGGCGGTGCTCGGTGAAGGCGTCGAGGACCACACCGGTCTCGAAGCGGTAGGCGAGCGCGAGGGTTCCGGCGCCGGAGATACAGGCGGAGAGCTGGCAGACCATTCCGGTGATGTGGAACAGCGGCGCCATGGCGAAGATCGTCGAGCCCGGGGGCAGCTCGTGCAGGATGTGCTGCCGGTCGGCGTTGTAGGCGATGTTGCCGTGGGTGTTGACCGCACCCTTGGGGGCTCCGCTGGTCCCCGAGGTGTAGCTGATCAGCGCGGTGTCGTCGCGGCCCGGGGCGGGGACGGCCGGCGGGGCGGCACCCTCGCGCGCGATCTCCAGCAGGTCGCGGGTGTCCTCGGGCACGGCCGTCCGCGGTTCGCGCAGCACCCGCTCGTCGTCGCGCGACTGGAGGTCATGGGCGTCGGCGGTGAGCGCGATGCGCACCGGGGAGGCGGCGGCGGTGTCCCGGGCGTAGTCCTCCCACGCATGGCGGGAACAGACCAACGCGGTCACCTCGGCGTCGGTCAGCACATGCCGCAGTTCACCGCCCTTGTACATCGGGTTGACCGGTACCACGGCGCCGCCCGCCTTCCAGGCGCCGAGCAGCGCCAGGACGAACTGCGGGGTGTTCTGGAGCATGATCGCGAGCCGGTCGCCGGGGCGGAAGCCGCGTGCGGCGAGATGGCCCGCGATGCCGTCGGAGAGCTCATCGGCCTCCCGGTAGCTCACCCGTCCGTCGAAGTAGGCGAGCGCGGGGTGGTCGGGGGCGGTCCGCACGGCGTCCCGGAAGGCGTGCAGCACGCTCGGCCGGGGCGTTATCGACTCGCGCTGTTTCGGGGTGAGCTGGGACAGCCAGGGCTGGTCCTGGTAAGTGGTCATGGGGAAGCGGCCCCTGTCGTGGATGAGGGTGGGGTGCGGGTCCTGGTGCGGGAGCGGGAGGGACGGAGCGGAGCGGGGGATTCCGGGGGACGGAAAGGGCGTATCAGGCTGAATGGGATGAAGTGCTGCGGGAAACGGGTCAGTCGGCGGCCCGACCGGGCGCACGCTGTTCCTCGAGCGTGCGCTGCACCCGGTTCATCCCGTCGAGCCACTTGTCGGTCTCGGTGGCCCGAGCAGCGTAGTAGCGCGCCACCTCGGGGTGCGGAAGGACCAGGAACCGTTCGTCCTCGATGCCCTTGAGGACGGCCTCGGCGACCTGCTCCGGCTCGATCGCGGTGGGCACCAGCACCAGGTCGCCCGCGGCGCCGGTGGCGTCCAGCATGTCGGTGCGCACCCCTTGCGGGCAGACCGCGTGGACGGCGACACCGCGGTGGCGGTAGGTGGCCGAGAGCCATTCGGCGAAGGAGAGCGCGGCGTGCTTGGTGACGCTGTACGGGGCCGAGCCGACCATGGTGAGCAGCCCGGCCGCGGACACCGTGGCCACGAACCGTCCGCTGCCCCGCTCCAGCCATTCGGGCAGCAGCGCACGCGCCGCCCGGACGTGGGACATCACATTGACGTCCCAGGACCGCTCCCACACCAGCTCATCGGCCTCCGGGCCGCCGCCGTGGGCCACCCCGGCGTTGGCGCAGAAGACGTCGATGGCCCCGCCGAGCGCCTCACGGGCCCCGGGCACGACGGCGGAGGCGTCGCCGGGGACGGCGACCCCGCCGATCTCCGCGGCCACGGACGCGGCCTTGGCGGCGTCGAGGTCGTTCACCACGACCCGGGCGCCCTCGGCGGCGAAACGGCGGGCCAGGGCGGCGCCGATGCCTCCGCCCGCCCCGGTGACAACAACACGCGCTCCACGCACGGTACCCACGATCGGTCGCTCCTTCGGATCGGCACGGCAGGCTCGACTGCATCGGCAGACTAACCAGTCGGTATGTTGAAACGGAAGGGGCCTCACCGCCGGGAAACCGATGTCATGGAACGGATTCCGCCAGGTCCGGCCGGGCCCTCCACCGGGTCCCGCCGCCCCCGGACGGCCGACAGGCCGCACGCGCCGGATCCGCTACGGGACGGGCCGCTCCGGCGCGTCCGGCCGCATCACCCGGCGCCACCGGGCGTTCTCCCCGGCGAGCGCACCCCACAGGACGTTCAGCGGATGGGTGCCGTCCTGGGCGGCGCGCTCCCCGGCCCGCACGAACACCCCCACCAGCACCTCCAGCTCCGGCCCGATATCGTCCTCGAGCTCCAGCGTCCGCAGCCCCGCACCGGTCTGGAGCCGTCCGTCGGCGACCGCGTCCCCGATGCCCTGGGTGACCAGCACACAGCCGCGCAGCACCCCCGAGGCCAGCAGGTCCAGTCCGTACTGCACGGTGTCGATCTCGGCCGCGATATGCAGCTCCTGGCGGTAACGGCCGCCGAACCAGCCGCGCAGGAAGCCCGGTATCAGCCCGTCGGCCGAGACCGCGAGCGGCAGTTCCGGCAGCCGCCGCGCCCGCACCGAGGGGCCGGGCAGCTCCTCCGGGCCGAGGTTGGTGACCAGCGCCAGACCGCTGCGCCGCCACTCCATCACCTCGAAGCCGTCGAGCCGCCCGTCGTGGCCCGCGCGGGTCAGCACACTGCCGCAGACCAGGTCCAGTTCCTTGGAGTCCACCCGCTCCAGCAGATCGCGGGTGCGGACGTGTTCGACCTTGAGCTCGACGCCCCGGCGGTCGAAGTCGCCGGTCACCGACTTCACCGCGTTCAGCAGAAACCCGAGGGTGTAGCGGGTCGAGCCGACCACGAGGTGGCTGCCGAGCCGGCGGCGGGCCTCGCGCACCTCCCTCCGCCAGTCCTCGAGCGTGCCGCGAGCGAGCTCGACCAGACTCTCCCCCGTCGCGGTGAAGAGCACGTTCTGACTCCGCCCCCGCTTGAGCACCAGCGGCTCCCCGCACAGCGTCCCGAAGTTCCGGTTCAGCGTGTCGATTTGTTTCTGCACACTGGACTGCTCCCTCCCCAGCAACCGCGCCGCACCCAGCGCGGTTCCCGCCTCGTGGACCGCGAGCAGTGTGCGGAGCTGGTCCACGGTGGTGTCCAGCAGTGCCGCGGGAAACCGCCACCGATCACTGAGGGGCATTCCGGCCTTCCGGTGAGTGCATTTCGTCGCGATGACCGTTCCGCAGCATAGTGCAGGCCGTTCGGACGAACTGATCGGGAGAACAGCGCCGCTATTCCGGAGATTTGTGGCCAGTAATGCGACCGGCCTCCCGCCGTGACCGGAATGTTCTGCGCATCTCCGCGACGCCACCTTGTGGACATGTAACGGGCATGCACCAAGCGCCGAGTGTGCGTTGTCGAGCCGTCATCACCCCGTGTGAAGATTGACTCCAGGGGCTGCACCCGAGGGCGTGCGCGTGGGAGCGGGCCCCGGTATCGGCTGAGTTACGGCCTGGACGGGGGACCTCCGGGCCGCTGGGAAAGCGGGGGCACGGCATGTCGGGGGATGACAAGGGTGGTTCGGCGGCGGAGGGGCCGAAGCCCGGTGATGGCTACCGGATCGAGATCGCTTCGGTGCGGAAGGTGCTGATGCCGCTGGAGGAGTCGGTCGTCGCCGCGCGGAAGATCAAGAAGGACTGGAAGACACTGGCCGAGAGCATCGGGACCTCGGCCGATTTCGACATCTACGACTCCTCGGAGAAGCTGCTCTCGGCCTGGGGGTTCGGCATGGGCCGGGTGGCCGACCACGCCGGGGTCGTGGTGGAGACACTGCGGCAGGTGATCGCCGCGTACATGCTGGCCGATCTGCTGCGCATCAAGGACTTCGCGCCGACCGAGGACAACATGGCCAAGCTCCCCTTCGGCGAACAGGGCCTGAAGGCGTGGAAGAACGGCTACCGGCCGAAGTTCGACCCGCCACCGGAGATCTACCGGGAACCGTGGCTCGACGACGACGGCACCACCGTCACCGGCGATGTCCCGACCAACCCGCGGCTTCGTTACGACGGCGGCTGGGAAGTCGACGGCGGTTCCAAGGGCGTGACCGCGTGACCCAGAAAGATGCGACCGAGGGCGGCACGACCGAGCGCATACCCGCCAACGCGAAACCTTCCGACGTCATACCCGGCAGCCCAACCAAGATCGAGGATCTGGCGGTCAAACTCCGCGCGTACGCCGGGGCGTTCCAGGACGGGGTGGACCAGCTCGACGTCCTGTCCCTGATGAACTGGACCGGTGCCGCGTCGGAGGGCTTCCAGGGCGCGACGGAGAAGCTGCCCAGGGAACTGGGCTCGGCCAAGAAGTACTTCACCTCCGCCGCAGGCGCACTGGACTCCTATGCCGCGAAACTGCGGTCGGTGCAGAAGCGCGTCCAGCCGATCATCGACGACGCCGATGACGCACGGGCGGCGTCGAAGCGCTACTGGCAGCAAGTGAAGGACTACGCCGACGCGGAGGACCGCAAGGACGAAACCCTGCCGGAGAAGCCCCCGGAGAACGATCCGGGAATGGCAGCGCTGAACGCCTGCTACAAGCGCCTGGACAAGCTGGAGGGGGAACTCGAGCTCGTCGTCGACAAGGCCAAGCGCACACTCGACACCGCCAAGGAGAAGGCCCCGGACAAGCCTCCGGCCCCCGAGGGCGTGGACGCTCTGAAGCAGAAGCTGGGGGACTTCTTCGGCGGGGCGAAAGACACCGCCCACGGGTGGTACAAGGAATTCGAGTATCTCGTCGAGGACGGGCCGCAGGGGGCCGGCCTGCGGCTCGCGGGCATGGCAGACGGTGCCGCCTACGCCGTCGACCACCCCAAGGAGTTCGCCAAGGCCGTCGTCAACTGGGACGAATGGCAGCGCAACCCCGCCCGCGCCGCCGGACAACTCACCCCCGATCTCCTCCTGGCACTGGCCACCGGCGGCACCGGCGCCATCCGCCGCGGCGGCAACGTGGCCAAGAACGCCGCACAACGCCTTCTCAACCGTCAACGGGCCCTCAGCCGCGACGGCAAGGCGCGCAACCACACCGACGAGAACCCGAACAAGAGCTGCACGCCGGGCAAGAAGAAGTGCACCGCCGGTGAGCCGATCGATGTGACCACCGGTGAGATGGTCATGTTCGCCACCGACATCACCCTGCCGGGTGCGCTGCCCCTGGTCCTGGAGCGGCACCATGTCTCCGGGCATCCATGTGGCGGCTGGTTCGGCCGCACCTGGGCCGGAACGCTGGACCAGCGCCTTGAGATCGACGACGCGGGCGTCGTCTACGTCGCCGATGACGGCATGCTGCTCACCTATCCGGTGCCGGAGCAGGATGTGCCGACACTTCCCACCTCCGGTCCCCGCTGGCCGTTGCGCTGGGACGGCAAGCCGGAGGGCACGTTCACCATCACCGTCCCGGAACACAACCGCACCCTTCACTTCGCCCCGCTCCCGGCGGCCGGCCGGGAACTGGCCCTGACGGCGATCACCGACCGCACCGGTGACGGCGACCGCATCACCATCGGCTACGACCCCCAGGGCACCCCGACGGAGATCAACCACTCCGGCGGCTACCGCATCGCCATCGACACCGACCCCCAGCGCTTGCGCATCACCGCCCTGCGCCTGCTCCACGGCGAGGACCATCAGCGGAGCACCACCCTGATCTCCTACGGCTACGACGAAGCCGGAGATCTCTCGGAGGTCACCAACTCCACGGGCACACCGCTGCGTTACCACTACGACGAAGCACACCGCATGACGTCGTGGACGGACCGCAACGGCACGGCCTACGCCTATGTCTACGACCACCGCGGCCGCGTGCTGCGGGGCATCGGCCCCGACGGCATCCTGTCCGGGCGGATGCACTACGACGCCGACGGCCGCACCACCCGGTACACCGACTCCCAGGGCAACACCACCACCTACGTCCGCAACGACGCCTACAAGGTGATCGCGGAAACCGATCCGCTGGGGAACACCACCCGCACGGAGTGGGACGAGCACAACCGCCACCGGATCGCCGTCACCGATGCCCTGGGTCACACCACCCGCTACCGCTACGACGACCAGGACCGCCTGATCGCCGTCGAACGCCCCGACGGCAGTGTGGTGGAGGCGGTGTACGACGACCGGGGTCTGCCGCTGGAGATCCGCGAACCGGGTGGTGCGGTCTGGCGTCACACCTATGACGAGCGCGGCACCCGCACCTCCACCACCGACCCCGCCGGCGCCACCACCCACTACACCTACAACGTCGCGGGCCATCTGACCGCGATCACCAACGCCCTGGGCCACACGACCGAGGTCACCCCCGACCCCGCGGGCCTTCCCATCGCGGTCACCAACCCTCTCGGGCACACCACCCGTGTCCGCCGAGGCCCCCACGGGCGCATCACCGCCATCACCGACCCTCTGGGCCGCACCACCCGGCACGGCTGGACGGTCGAGGGCGAGCCCGCCTGGCGGGAGGGGCCGGACGGGGCCCGTGAGGTGTGGCAGTGGGACACCGAAGGCAACCTCGCCCGTCACACCGACCGGGCCGGCCACACCACCACCTACACCTACACCCACTTCGACCAGCCCGCGACGCGCACCGACCCCGACGGTGCCCATTACGCCTTCGGCTACGACAGTGAACTCCGCCTGACCAGCGTCACCAACGCCCAGGGGCGCACGTGGCGTTACGAGTACGACGCCGCGGGCCGGCTGACCGCGGAGACCGACTTCAACGGCGCCACCCGCACCTACACCCGCGACGCCGCGGGCCGGCTCACCGCCAGGACGAATCCGCTGGGCGAAGCCCTGCGCTACACGCTCGACGCCGTCGGACGCATGGTCGCCCAGCACGACGAGACCACCGATCAGGCGACGACCTACGCCTACAACGCGAGCGGAGCCCTGGTCCAGGCGGCCAACGCGGCCACCGAACTCACCAGAGAACACGACCCGCTCGGCCGCGTCACCGCGGAAACAGTCAACGGCCGCACGACGACCTACGCCTATGACGCGATGGGCAACCGCACCCACCGCACCACACCCTCGGGTCTGACCTCCGCCTGGACCTACGACCCGATGGGTCTGCCGACCGGCCTCACCACCGCCGAGAACACCCTCACCTTCACTCACGACGCCGCGGGCCGGGAAACACGGCGGGCCACCGGAGCGGTCACCCTCGACCAGACCTGGGACACCTCAGGACGGCTGACGGCCCAGCGCCTGACCGCCTCACCCCAGGACGAGCTGCTTCAGCACCGCTCCTACACCTACCGTCCCGACGGCTACGTCACCGAGATCCGCGAACTCACCACCGGGACGCGCCACTTCACCCACGACACCATGGGCCGTGTCACCGGTGTCCAGGCGCACGGCTGGACCGAGGAGTACGCCTACGACCGAGCAGGGAACCAGACCCATGCCACCGCCCCCGGCCACCCGGCCGACGGCGAGCGCGCCCACACCGGCACCCTCCTGCACCGGGCCGGCCGCACCAGCTACGAACACGACGCCGCCGGCCGTCTCATCCGCAGGACCCGCACACTCCTCAACGGCCGCACCCGCAGCTGGACCTACACCTGGAACACCGAAGACCGTCTGACCAAGGCCACCACCCCCGACGGCGACGAGTGGACCTACACCTACGATCCCCTCGGCCGCCGCATCACCAAAACCGGCCCCGACGGAAACCCCTGCACCTTCACCTGGGACCACACCCGTCTCGCCGAACAGACCACCCACAACGGCTCCACCACCACCTGGGACTACTCCCCCGACACCCATCAACCCCTCACCCAGACCGATCGCGAACTCGGCACCATCCGCTTCCACGCCATCGTCACGGACCCCGCCGGGACGCCCACCGAGCTGGTCGCCCCCGACGGCACCCTCGCCTGGAGGGCGCGTACCACCCTCTGGGGCACACCGCTCACCGCACCACCCGAGACGATCGACTGCCCTCTCCGCTTCCCCGGCCAGTACGCGGACCCCGAAACCGGCCTCCACTACAACCACCACCGCTACTACGACCCCGAGACCGCCCGCTACCTCACCCCCGACCGCCTCGGCCTCGCCCCGGCCGACAACCCTCATCTCTACGTCCACAATCCGCACACATGGACCGACCCCCTCGGTCTCGAGGGCTGCCCGCGATTCGTCGACGGCGATATCTGGGACGATGCATTCGAGGTGTCCGGTCAGACGGTCGAGACCATGGCAACGGTGCGCACCGCGGGCGACACTCTGCACCTGGAAGGCTTTATGGTCTTCCCGAAAGGCACCGAAGGACTCAGCCGGGCGCCGGTCGGCCCCGATGCGCTCAGGGAGATGAAATACGCCCTGGCAAAGCAGGCACACGCCGATGGGTACAGTACAGTCGTGCTCGACTACGAGCGTCATATTCCGAAATCGGATGGGTCAGTATTCAAACGCCCCGGTTCCATGACCTTGGATGTCGAGAAAATCTTGGGAGGAGGGTGACATGGATCGATCGCGCCTGGACGCGCTCGCGGCCCGCATCACCGGCGAGGGAGTGACCGAACGGGAAGAGGTGTTCCGAGAATTGCGTGACCTCAGAATGTCGCCCATCGAAACCATTTACGTGGCTTCCCAGGTTCTCGGCCTGTCGCTGCCGGAAGCGAAAACAGCCCTCTACGAGAGCTCGTCCTGGCGGGACCAGCACGAGAACTGGCACGGAACTCAATCCTCCATGGGGGACGGGAGGCATTCCGGGTAAGGCGAACGACTGGCGGATTGATCGACGCGCATCGTAGGGGTGGCGTATGGTCACCGGACGGGGCGGTTGGGACGATGCACACGGATCGCACCAGCCGAGAGGAACAGCGATGACGGGGATGAGCGTACGGCCGTACTGGGAGCTGGGATTCGACGCGGACGGGGATGTCGATACCCGTCGGCGTGACCGGCTGGCCGAAGAGGTGGAGCAGCTCGGCATCACCGATCTGGTGGTGTTCGCGCACGGGTGGAACAACGACCGCGCGATGGCCACCGGACTCTGCGACCGCTTTTTCGCGCCCTTTCCCGGGTTGCTCGGGGAGGGGGACGGGATACGGCTCGGTTATGCCGGGGTGATGTGGCCGTCGATGCGGTTCACCGACGAGGCGGTGCCCGCGTTCCCACAGGCGTCGGCGGACGGCGAGCCGGGGGCCGGGCTCGGCGCGGGGACGCGCGCGGCCCTGGAGACGGTCTTCCCCGGGCGGGGCCAGATGGTTGCGCGGCTGGCGCGGTTGCTGGAGGAGCGGCCCGGACGGGCCTCGGCGCTGGACGAGTTCACCGTGCTGGCGCGCGGTCTGGCCCGGGTGCCCGAAGGATCCGGCGCGGCGGTATACACCCCCGACGTGGAGGGGGACGAGCCCCCCGCGATGCTGGGCGAGGACGGGGTGGCGTACTGCGAGCTGTTCGCCACCGCACTGGCCGGGGCCGGGGAGTGCGGCCCGGGGCTGTGGGACGGCGGGCCGAGCGGGCTGTGGGACGGCGCCCGGGAGTTGCTGCGGCAGGCCACGTACTACGCGATGAAGCGGCGGGCGGGCGTCGTCGGGCGGCACGGCCTCGGCCCGGCGCTGGGCGCCGTGGCGGCCGCGCGGCCCAGGACACGGATCCACCTGGTGGGCCACAGCTTCGGCGGCCGGCTGGTGGCGTACGCGCTGGGCGGGCTGCCGGACCGCACCACGGTCGCGTCGCTCACCCTGCTCCAAGGGGCCTTCTCGCACTACGCGTTCGCCGACCGGCTGCCGCACGCCGCCGCGCGGGGCGGTGTGCTGCGGGCCGACCGGGGGCGGGTGAGCGGACCGCTGGTGTCCTGTCACTCCCGCCATGACACCGCGCTGGGGGTGCTGTATCCGCTGGCGTCACGGGCGGCGCGGGACGACGCCTCGCTGTTGGGGCTCGATGACGCCCGCTGGGGGGCGATGGGCCACGGCGGGATCCGGGCCGTGGACGGCTGCGCCCGGCTGGAGCTGGCCGGGGCGCTGAAGGAGCCGTTCCCCGAAGGCGGCTGTGTGAGTGTGGACGTGTCGTCCGTCGTCCGGCACGGCGGGCCGCCCGCCGGTGCGCACAGCGACATCTGCCATGAGGAGCTGGCGCGGCTGGTGCTCACGGCCGGGCGGATCGCCGCGCCCTGAGCGCATCCGGCGCCGGGCGCGGGGCCCGCCCGGGTACGGGAGCGCCCCCGGGCCGTGGGCCCGGGGGCGTTTCAGCGGTTCGGTTCCGCTTCCGGTCTCGGTCTCGGTTTCGGGAGGAGCGGTGGGCTCAGCGGTGTGCGGGGAACTCCACGACCTGCTGGTAGGTGGGGCGGTTCTGCCAGCTGATGGTGTCGTGGGTGATACCGCCGACCGCCCGGTGGATGATCGCGTCGGCGCACCACTGGTCGCCCGCCTTGCAGCTGTCGTCACCGGGGTAGACATCGGTGGCGCTCTTGGCGGCGGCCTGCTTGAGGGTGGTCAGCAGGGCGTCGCGGCAGGTGCCGAGTTCACCGCCGCCGCAGTAGGACGTGGCCAGCGGACCCTTGACGTCCTCGCCGAGCACCTTCCGCAGATCCTTGTCGACATAGGACCACCAGCCGTTCTGGAAGGCGGACCCGGCGTGCGAACCGGTGGGCCCGTGCCCCGCCGACGGCGCCTCGTCGATGGGTACGTTGCCCTTCAGGGCCTCGTAGAGCTCGTCGCCCAGACCGGGTTTGAACTCCGACTCCACCAGGAGCGGCCACCAGGCGTCCATGATCCGCACGGCGTCCGGGTGACCGTAGGTGTGCGAACCGGGGCTGGTCTCCTTGCGCTGCGCGCCCGCGCCGTGCCAGGACTCCAGCTGCTGGACCGCCGTGGCCGCCTTCTGGTCGTCGATGGGCTGGGAGCGCAGCACCTTCAGCAGTTCCGGCAGTACGTCCTCACCGCGCAGATCGGTGACACCGGCCTCGGCCATGGCCCGGGTGAGCGCGGCGCGGGTGACCC
This sequence comes from Streptomyces sp. NPDC045899, assembly GCF_056431485.1. Classification (NCBI taxonomy): domain Bacteria; kingdom Bacillati; phylum Actinomycetota; class Actinomycetes; order Kitasatosporales; family Streptomycetaceae; genus Streptomyces; species Streptomyces sp. NPDC045899. The sequence goes on along the minus strand of NZ_JBWKKP010000019.1, from coordinate 48,186 downwards.
CGCCCTTCTTGATCAGCGCACGGACCCGGTCGTCGAGGAGGTTGCCGCGGTGCACCGAGCCGTTGCCGAACCCGGACGCGGCGTAGTCCTCGGCCAGTTTGTTGTTCCAGCTGATGTAGTAGTCCTGGTCGACGGACTGGGGGTGTTCGGACGGCGGGGTGTAGGCGGCGGTGTTGTCGGACGGGTCGAAGTCCCGCCACTCATAGGCCGGTTCGGCCTTCACCGGCAGCGAGGAGTCGATGTCCGCGGCGCGGGCGGGATTGAGTCCGCTGTTGTAGTACCCGGTCTGCCGGGAGTCGGCGTAGAACCAGTTGAAGGTGTAGTTGATGTTCTGGGTCGCGGTCTGGAAGGACTTCGCGTCCTTCACATGGCCGGGGTCGTTGAGCATCTGGAAGCCGATGATGGAGTCGGCTTCGTGGCGGTAGGTGGCGCGCAGCGAGGTGAAGGCCACGGGTTTGCCGCCGACCGTCGCGCGATGGCTCACCAGGCCGTACTTGGTGCGGTAGACCTGGAGCCGGTAGGAACCCGCCGCGGTGGAGTCGGCCACGGTGGGCTTCCAGGAGTTGCGCCGCTCCAGCTTCTCCATCGGCACGCAGTCACCGTGGTAGCGGTAGTGGGTGGCGTCCTTGGTGGGGGTGGAGCCGTCCGGGGAGCACAGTTCGACCGCGTAGGTGTCGGTGATGTCCTGGCCGGAGGTGGTGGCGCTCCAGGCGTAGTCCTGGCCGCGGCCGAGCTGGACGTACATCCCCACGCCCGCGAAGGAGGCGCCGCGCGCGCTGATCCCGGGGCCCTGGATCTCCTGGAGCATCAGCAGCTGCGGGGCGAAGTAGCCGGTCTGCGGGCCGAAGACGGCCACGGGGTGGCCGCTGGCGGTGTACTTGCCGGAGACCACGAGCGCGTTGGACATGCCCTTCTTGCGGCTGAACAGATCGCGGGGCAGGACGCCGTCGTCGTAGATGCCGCGCAGCTTCTCCAGGGAGCGCGTGGGGGCCTTCACCTCGGTGCGGTCCTTGGTCGCGGCTCCGCCCTGGCGGTCGTAGACGAGCTGTTCGGCGGTGACCGAACCGCGGTCGGGCATGGCCGTGCCCTTGGCGTTCTCCGGTTTCCCGCCGTACGGGAAGCTCTTGCCGTCGTGGACGGTCTGCACCGCCTCGGGGTCGTTGCGCTGCCGGAAGGACTCCCACACCTCGGTGCCCTCGGCGAGGCCGTACTTCTGCTGGGCGGCGAGCAGCGAGAGCGCGCCCTGCACCTCACCGCCGCCGCCGTTGCCGAAGAGGGCGCCGACGACCGAGGCCAGGGCGATCAGGTCGGTGAGTTTGAACGGCTGGATCTCACCGGCGTTGGTGATCGCGTCGATATGGCCGGTGAGGACGTACTCGCCGGGGAAGTAGCGGCCGTCCTTGGCCTTCTTCGCATAGGCGTTGATGCCGTCGATGTACGACTGGGCATCGGCCAGGGCCTGTCTGCCGCGTTCGCCGCCGTGGGCCAGGATCGAGTCGATCTGGGCCTGGTAGTCCTCCTCCCTGTAGGGCGCCTGGCGGAAGAAGTCCTGTTCCAGCCCCTGGTTGGCGGCGGCGCCACCGGCGAACGAGGTGAGTTCGCCGCGTCCGACGTGCCGGAAGAGGTCCATGAGCCACAACCGGTCCTGGGCGGCGGCGTACCCGGCGCCGAACTCGGTGCCCTCACGGGTGGTGCCCTGGATGTGGGGGACCCCGGTCTTCTTGTCCCGGGTGATGGTGACATCGCCCCGGGGTCTGGTCACCGACGCCACCTGGTCGGCGGGGACACCGAACGAGGAGTCGTTGAAGAAGCTGCTCAGCTTGTCGTCGGTGAGCGTGGGATAGCCCCCGGCCAGGTCGTTGTACGGACCGAGCTGGTCGGTGCTGTGCGCGGGGTGGGTGCCGAACACCTTGTTGCCGAGGATCTCCACGAGGGTGGCGTTGCCGTTGGCCCCGGGCGGAAGGATGTCGGCGCACTGACCCTTGCAGTAGTCGGTGGCCGCCGCGGGGGCGGCGGGGGCCGCCTGGGCCGGCTGGGGCAGCGGCGCCGCGAGCGCGGCGCCGAGGCCGAGGACGGCGGCCGCGGCTATGAGGGTTCTGGTGAACGTGCCGGACCTTGGTCGCATACTCGCTCCTCCAGGTTGCCGATGCGACGGAGGTTACCGGCGGTACAAGTCGGCTGGAAGATGAGCGGCCGTCAACTTCACCGTGCATTCACGGTCATTGACGGCACGGATCGGCCTATTCGGCAACTTCCGGGGAATCCGATGGATCCGGATCGCGCTCCGTTACGTCCATTCCACAACGAGTCGGGTCCGCGATTGCGGAGGTGGTACGAAGTGGCAGGTTTCAGAGCACTCGCACGAGAGGTGCGCAATCCACACAGACACGTCACCGCCCGGCGCACTTCGCTGCGCAAATGCCTGGAGCGGTTCGCGCCGTACGGGCACCGGGCGACCTGGCACCATCTGTGCACCAGGACGGGGATCATCCCGGAGGACCGGGAACCCGAACCACTGCGTCTGATCACGGCCCTCGAGGAACTCGAGGAGGCCCGCACCCTCTGGCTCGCGTACGAGGCGGACTTCGCCGCCCGTCGCCGCCAGGAGAAACACATCGGCATCCGTCAGCCCAACGCCATCGACGACTGGCATCTGCACACCTGGGGCGGATGCGACATCATGCCCTGCGAGAGCCCCTCGAGCCATCCCGAGGGTCCGCTGCCCGACGTCCTGGGCCGGTTGATATCGGCGATGGAGTCGGGGCCGGGTTCGGCCTGCCCGGTCTGCGGACAGCAGCGGCTGGCCTGGCGCGAGGACCTGGACCGCTACCCCTCGGCCGGACCGGTCTGCGGGGAATGCGGCATCGTGGTGCCGGTTCCGCTGCTGACCACCGAGGCGCTGTCGGCCGCGCGGCGCGCCCGGTGCGAGAGCCGCCGTTACGCGACCGTGTGATCACCGGCCGCCCCGGTACGCCCTGACCGGCAGGCCCTGAGAGGCACGCCCGCCGAGGAGACCCGTGAGCCCGGGAACCCGGCGGGCGCGCCATGCCGCCCCATCGACGGGGGACACCGGAGGAGAGAAGGACGCGGGGCGCGTTGACACGGCGAAGGTCGCCCGAGCATGCTGAGCAAGCGCTTAGTGAGCTGCTCGGGAGGCATCAGCATGGCAGAGCCCAGGATCTTCACCTCGACCGATGAGCTGCGGTCGGCCATCGGCGAGGAACTCGGCCCCAGCGACTGGCTGGAGATCGACCAGAAGCGGATCGACCTGTTCGCCGACGCGACCGACGACCACCAGTGGATCCATGTGGACCCCGCGAGGGCAGCCGAGGGTCCGTTCGGCCGGACGATCGCGCACGGCTATCTCACCCTGTCGCTGCTGCCCGCGTTCACTCCGCAGCTGATGCGGGTCGACGGGGTGCGGATGGGCATCAACTACGGCGTGAACAAGGTCCGCTTCCCCTCCCCCGTCCCGGTCGGTTCCCGGCTGCGGGCCACCGCGCGGATCGCGGAGCTCACCGAGGTGACCGACGGCGTCCAGATGACGCTGGCGGTGACGGTCGAACGCGAGGGCGGGACCAAGCCGGTGTGCGTGGCGGAGAGCGTCGTGCGCTACTACCCCTGACGGCTCCCACGGCGCCCTGCGGCCGGCGCGGCACCTCAGCGGGCCGCCGCTCCCACCATCCGCAGGACGAGTCCGGCGTACAGCTCGCCGACCTCGTCCGGGGTGCTGCGGCCGCGGGTGTTGAACCAGCGCGCGACGTCGATGCACAGGGACAGCACCGCCACCGTGGCCCCGCGGACGTCCGGGACGTCGAACTCCCCCGTCCGCGCGCCGTCCTCGAGGATCGCGCGCACCGCGCCGTCCGTCGCCTTGCGGATGGCGATGACCTCGGCGTGGTGCTCCTCGCCCAGCGCCCCCAGCTCGTACTGGACCACCCGGGCGGTCGTGTGGTGCTCGGCGTGCCAGCGGACGAAGGAGCGTACGGCGTCGGCGAGCCGCTCGGCGGAGGTGCCACCGGCATCCCGGGCCCGCTCCACGATCTCCAGGGCGCGCTGATGGCCGACCTTGCTGATCTGGTAGAGCAGCTCTTCCTTGGTCTTGTAGTGGATGTAGAGCGCGGCCGGGCTCATACCGGCACGGCCGGCGATGTCCCGGGTGGTGGTGGCGTGGTAGCCGCGCTCCGCGAAGGCGTGCACGGCGGCGGTCACCAGCCGCCGGGCCGCGTCCGGGGTGATGTCGCCCCACACCTCGGCCCCGGCCCCGTCCTTGTCAGCCTCCGCGTCCATGGCGCACACCCTACACGGAGAGTGAGCAAGCGCTTAGGGGTGGCGGAGCCGAGTGCGGCGTGGTCCGGCCCAGGGTACGGCGCGGTCCGGCCCGGGCCGTGGCGAGGCCCGGCTCAGAAGGCCGAGACCCCGGTGAGGGCGCGGCCGATCAGCAGCTTCTGGATCTGGCTGGTGCCCTCGTAGAGGGTCATCACCCGGGCGTCCCGCAGCAGTTTGCCCACCGGGTACTCATCGGTGTACCCGTAGCCGCCGAACACCTGGAGGGCGTTGTTGGCGCAGCGCACCGCCGCCTCGCTCGCGTAGAGCTTGGCCACGGAGGACTCGGCGGTGAACGGCAGCCCCCGGTCGATGTGGTCCGCCACCCGCCAGGTCAGCAGCCGCGCGGCGTCCACGTCCACCGCGATGTCCGATATCAGCTCCTGCACCAGCTGGTGGTGGGCGATGGCGCGGCCGAACTGTTCGCGCTCCCCCGCGTACCGCACCGCCGCGTCCAGCGCCGCCTGGGCGATGCCGACACATCCGGCGGCGACCGACATCCGCCCCTTGGCGAGGGCGGACATGGCGACCGAGAACCCCTTGCCCTCGGGGGCGATCAGCGCCGCGGCGGGCACCCGGACGTCCTCCAGGACCAGTTCGGCGGTGGCCTGGCCGCGCAGCCCCAGCTTGCCGTGGATCTCCCGGCGGACCAGCCCGGGGGTGTCGGTGGGCACCAGGAAGGCGCTGATCCCCCGGTGGCCGGGGTCGTCGCCGGTGCGGGCGAAGAGCAGCACCACATCCGCCCAGGTGCCGTTGGTGATGAAGGTCTTGGTGCCACTGATCACATAGTCACCGCCGTCCCGGACCGCGCGGGTGGTCAGTCGCGCCGCGTCCGAACCGGTCCCGGGTTCGGTGAGCCCGAAACAGCCCACCGCCTCGCCGGAGCACAGCCGCGGCAGCCAGGCGCGCTTCTGCTCCTCGTCGCCCCACACGGCCACCGACTTGGCGACCAGACCGAGCGAGACGGAGACGATGCCGCGCACCGAGGAGTCACCGCGCCCCAGCTCCTCGGTGACCAGCGCATAGCTGAGGTGGTCACCGCCGCTGCCGCCGTACTCCTCGGGGACGGTGAGCCCCAGGAAGCCGAGCGCGCCCAGTGAGCCCACGATGCCGCGGTCCACCCGCTCGGCGCGGTCCCACTCGGCGGCGTACGGGGTGACCTCGCGTGCCACGAAGTCCCGGGCCAGTTGCCGCACCGCGGTCTGCTCCTCGGTGAGCGCGAGATCCATGGGTCACCTTTCCCGGGGACGGAGGGACGGACAAGGAATCCACCCCATAAATTAGCACTGCTAGTTTTACCGGCGGAGCCTCTACTATGTGCCGCATGGCCCGCCCCCGCAAGCCCCTCCTCAGCCGCGAGCGCATCGTCGCGGTCGCCCTCGCGCTGGTGGACTCCGAAGGGCTGGCGGCGGTGTCCACCCGGCGCCTCGCCGCCGAACTCGGGGTGAGCGGACCGTCCCTGTACAACCACTTCACGACCAAGGACGAGATCCTGGACGCGGTGGCCGACACGGTCGTGGCCCAGGTCGACATCTCGATGTTCGACAACGGCACGGACTGGCGTACGGCGCTGCTGGACTGGGGCCGCTCCTACCGCGCGGCGCTCACCGCGCACCCCCACATCGTGCCGTTCCTCGCCCAGGGGCCCGGCCGCCGTCCGGCCGGGCTGCGGATGGCGGACGCGGTCTTCGGCGGCATGGTGAAGGCGGGCTGGCCGCCCGCGCACGCCACCCGGATCGGCGCGCTGATGCGCTACTTCGTCGCCGGGTCGGCGCTGGGCTCCTTCGCGCGCGGTTTCGTCGACGACGCGGGCGCCTACGACCCGGCCGACTATCCGCATCTGGGCCAGGCGCATCTGCTGGCCGGACACCAGGAGCGGGTGGACGAGGGCGCGTTCGAGACCGGGCTGCGGGCGCTGGTGGCCGGGCTGGACCAACTGTACGGGGAAAATGCCAGGTGAGCCGGGGCCGGGACTCACTAGGATCGGCCACATGTCGCAGTCACTGGTCCAGGTCAACTACACCAAGTACGACGGCACCCTCCACTGGAACCTGCGGATGCGCAGACTGGGCGAGGACGAGCACGGGGTCTGGCTGGGGCTGCCCGGCGGCTCGGTGATGCGCAAGGGCCACGGCCCCGAGGTGCCCATCGAGGTCGCGCATGTCCTCCTCTTCCCGCGCGGCGCGTGGTGGACCGCGGCCTTCAACGCCGCCCCGCGCGACACCGAGGTGTACTGCGACATCACCACTCCCCCGCGGTGGGTCTCCGCGGACGAGGTCACCATGGTGGACCTGGACCTCGATGTGGTGCGCAAGCGCGCGGACGGTGCCACCCGGCTGGTGGACCAGGACGAGTTCGCCGAGCACCAGGTGCGGTTCGGCTATCCGGCCGATGTGATCGCGGAGGCCGAGGCGGCCGGACAGTGGCTGCTGGACGCGGTCGCGCACGGCGCCCGGCCGTTCGGCGCCGAACGCGACCAGTGGCTCGGCATGGTCGACGGCACCCCGGCCTGACCCTGCCCCCGCCCGGTCCCGCCGTGTCCCGCCCGGCGCCGCGCCGTGCCCGTCAGAACATCACGAGCGCCCGGCCGCCGCGGCCGCCGACCATCGCGTCGAACGCCTCCGGGATCCCGTCCAGGCCGATCCGGCCGGTGACCATCGCCGACAGGTCGAGACGGCCCGCGCGGACGTGCTCGGCGAGCACCGGAAGATCGCGGGCCGGATCGCTGTTGCCGTAGACACAGCCCGAGAGGGTGCGGCCGAAATAGAACAACTCCAGGGCGGAGAAGGACACCTGCTGGTCCTTGCCCCCGATCCCGACGACGGTGGTCCGGCCGCCGCGCCGGGTGGCGGACCACGCGGTGCGGATGGTCTCGGCGCGGCCGACGCACTCGATGGCCGCGTCCGCGCCGTGGCCGCCGGTCAGGGAGCGGATCCGCTTGGCGGTGTCCTCACCGGACAGCAGGAACTCGGTGGCGCCCGAGGCGCGCGCCAGCTCCTCCTTCTCCGGGGAGACGTCCACCGCGACGACCGTGGCCGCGCCCGCGATCCGCGCCGCCTGGAGCACCGCGAGCCCCACCCCGCCGACGCCGAAGACGGCGACCGACTCCCCCGGGCGCACCGCGGCGCTGTGGTGCACCGCGCCGTAGCCGGTGAGCACCGCGCAGCCGAGCAGCGCCGCGTCGGCCAGCGGCACCCCGTCGGGCAGCGGGAGCACCGCGCGCGCGGACACCACGGTCTCCTCGGCGAACGCGGCGGTGCCCAGGCCCGGGTACAGCTCCTCGCCGCCGTCCGTCAGCTTGGCGTACGGCACGGTGGCGGCGGCGCCCGCGTCCGCGCACAGCCAGGGCTCGCCGAGCCCGCAGTAGTGGCACGCGCCGCAGGACGGCGCCCAGTTGAGGACGACGCGGTCGCCGGGGGCGACGGTGGTGACGCCCTCGCCCACGGCGCTGACGGTGCCCGAGCCCTCGTGGCCGAGTACGGCCGGGACGGGCTGGCGCAGGGTTCCGTTGGACAGCGACAGGTCGGAGTGGCACACCCCGGCCGCCGCCAGCCGCACCCGCACCTGCCCGGGACCGGGGTCCGGGAGGTCGATCTCGGCAAGCCGAAGCGGGGCACCGACGGCGGGGAGGACGGCGGCTCGGGTCATGGACGGGCTCCTCGGGTGGTCATCGGCTCATACGCGCCGTGCACCTCGTAGGTATCACGGACGGTGGCACGGGCGCTGTGGCGGCGGTCGCTGTCCCGCGGGGTCGCGGGGGGGTCCCGCCTCAGAACTGGAGCGATTTGGTCTGGAGGTACTCCGCCAGCCCGTGGGTGCCCAGTTCGCGGCCCACGCCCGACTGCTTGTAGCCACCGAAGGGGGCGAGCGGGTTGAACCGGCCGCCGTTGATGTCCACCTGGCCGGTGTCCATCCGGCGGGCGAAGGCCACCGCCGTGGCGTCGTCGGCCGCCCAGACCGCGCCCGCCAGCCCGTAGACCGTGCCGTTGGCGATCCGCAGCGCCTCCTCCTCGTCCCGGTAGCGGATGAGGGAGATGACCGGGCCGAAGATCTCCTCCTGGGCGATGGTCATATCGGGGGTGACGTCCGCGAAGACCGTCGGGGCGATCCAGTACCCGCCCTCGCGGCCCTCGGGGGCCCGCGGACCGCCGGTGACCAGCCGAGCGCCCTCTTCGACACCGCGCTCGATGTAGCCGCGCACCCGGTCGCGCTGGGCGGCGCTGACGACGGGGCCGAGCCGGGTGGTCTCGTCGGCCGGATCGCCGGGGGCGTACTTGGCGGCGGCCACCGCGGCCAGCTCCACGGCCTCGTCGTAACGGTCGGCGTCGACCAGCATCCGGGTCCAGGCGCTGCACGTCTGGCCGGAGTTGGCGAGCACGTTGGCCACCCCGGCCTTGACGGCCTTGGCGAGATCGGCGCCGGGCAGGATCACATTGGCGGACTTGCCGCCCAGTTCGAGGGCGACGCGCTTGACGGCCGCGCCCGCGGTGGCGCCGATCCGCCGGCCGACGGCGGTGGAGCCGGTGAACGAGACCAGGTCCACGTCCTCGTGCGCGGCCAGCGCCTCTCCCGCGACCGGGCCGACCCCGGTGACCAGGTTGAACACCCCGGCCGGGAACCCGGCCGCGTCGACCGCCCCGGCGAAGAGCTGAGCGACCAGCGGGGTGTTCTCGGCGGGCTTGAGGACCACGGTGCATCCGGCGGCGAGGGCCGGTGCGGCCTTGGCGACGATCTGGTGCAGCGGGTAGTTCCACGGAGTGATGGCGCCGACGACGCCCACCGGCTCCTGGAACACGGTCGAGTTGCCGACCGTCTCCTCGAAGGCGTACGACTCGGCGAGCCGGGCGTACGAACCGGCCACGGTGATGGGCAGACCGGCGTGGACCGCCCGGGAGAACGCCAGCGGCGCGCCGAGTTCGGCGGTGACGGTCTCCGCGATCTCCTCGCGCCGTTCGGCGAGCGCGTCGCGCAGGGCGGTGAGCCGGGCGGCGCGCTCGGCGGGCGGGGTGGCGGCCCAGCCGGGGAGGGCGGCACGGGCCGCCCGTACGGCGGCGTCCACGTCCTCGGCCGTCCCGGCGGGCACGGCGGCGATGACCCGCTCGTCGGCCGGGTTCACGACCTCGATCGTGTCGGCACCGGCGGCCGGCCGCCATGTCCCGTCGATGTACATCCCGTCATGAGCCTTCATCGCACCCTCCCTCGTCGGCACTTGCTGACAGGACAACAAACTAGCGACGGTAGTTTTCCGACGACAGAGGGGCCCGGACGTGCCGTACGTCACCCCCGTCCCGATGACTCCGCACCGTGCCGGTCACGGCAGCGCCCTCCCGGCGATGCCGGGGCCGGTCGTCCGCACCGCGGGGCGCGCCCCGGCCAGGCCCGGTGGCCTCGTCACCGGCGGACGGCCTCCGCGGCAGCGGTCCCCCGCACGGGCCGGTAGCTCCGCCCCGGGCGGCGGGCGTTCCCACCGGCACGGCGGCCGGGGTGGGTGTCTGCGTTCCGGCGGTGCCAGGGCCCGGGCCGGGACGGGCGCTTCTCCGGCCGGCCCGGCACCGGTGCGGAGGCCACCACTGCCGGGAGTGCGCCCGCACGGCCGGGCCGGTGTCGAAGTCCCGCCGGGCGATAAGGCAGCGTGGGGAGTCGCCCCTCCGCCGGGCCGGCGGGGAGTCACCGGCCGGCGGCGGAGGCCATCGGCACTGCCTGCGGCTACCCCGGGCCACGGCAGGCGGCGGCACCGCCCCGCGGCGCCGCCGGGAGGGCGCCCTCGCCCCCATGGGCCAGCTGCCGTCGGCGCGGAGGCGCTCCGTGGCCGGCCACCCGGCCGCATGCACTGCTCAGCGGCCGGAGGGGCCACCCGTCCGGCCCGGGGATCTTCCGCTCCGGGGAGTGGGTTCCGCCGTCGGAGCGGGGGCACCGGCGGGCGGGCGCAGAGGACGGATGGCGATCGCGGCGGAGAGCAGCAGGAGGCCGCCCAGCATCACGAACGGGGCGGCCGTGCCCGCGAGTCCGGCGAGGACACCGGCGGAGGCGGGGGCCGCGACCTGGCCCAGACGGTTGCCGGTCAGCCGCAGGGCCAGCGCGGTGCTCCCGGCACCGTCGGGGGCGGCCTGGACGACGGTGGTCATCGACAGCGGCTGGCCGACGCCGAGGCAGAAGCCGAGTCCGGCCAGCAGCACACCGAGCGCCCAGACGGGCAGCGGCAGGGCGATGCCCGCGCACAGCAGGGCCGCGCCCAGGCAGCTCGCGGCCATCAGGACGGTGCGCCCCAGCAGCCGGATCATCGGGGTGATGGCCAGGCGGCAGCCGATGGTGGCGGCGGCGCGCAGGCTCAGCAGCAGTCCGACGACCGAGGGCGCGATGCCGCGCTGTTCGCCGACGACCGGCAGGTACGCGGTGAGGATGTCGGTGGCGGAGAGCACGGCCAGGCTGATGAAGATGCCGGAGCCGACCCCGCGGGTGGTGAGGATGGCGCGTACGGACACCCGTCGCGCCTCCCCCGTGGCCACCGCCTCCCGCCCGGCGCCCCGGTCCCGCTGCTCGATGCGCCACAGCGCGGTGACCGAACAGGCCGCCACGGCGGCGGCGACGGCCAGCGCGACAGCGCTGGTGCGGGCCATCGCGCCGTCGTGGCCGGAGACCACGAGACCGGCCGCGACCGGCCCGATGAGCTGGCCCAGCGAGGCGCCGATGGTGAAGTGGCCGAAGTTGCGGTCCTGTTCGGCCGGGGCGCTCTGCCGGGCGACGATGGACTGCGCGCCGATCACGAACGCCAGATGGCCGAGGCCCATCACCCCGCTCCACGCGGCCATCCCCGCCAGCGATCCGGCCGTCGCGCTGAGGGCACAGCCGGTGGCGATCAGGGCGACGCCGGCGGGGAGCAGCGGGGCGCACCGCCCGTGGTCGGTGCGCCGCCCCAGCGGTACGGCCGCGAACAGCGGCAGCAGGGCGTAGATCCCGGCGATCACACCGACCGCGCGGGCGTCGGCGCCCAGCGCCAGGGCCCGGTAGGAGACGGCGGGCCGAGCCATGCTCACCGCCGCCTGTGCGAAGGAGAAGGCGATGACCAGGCGCAGCAGCCAGCCCCTGCCGGGCCGTCGAGGCGTTCCGCGCACGGATCAGATGATGCCGAAGACGAGCCCGGCGGCGAGCACCACCAGGGAGGTGAGCGCCGCCCACTTCACCGTGAAGCGGGTGTGGTCGCCGAACTCGACCTTGGCCATGCCGACGAGCACGTAGACGGCGGGGACCAGCGGGCTGGACATGTGCAGGGCCTGTCCGACGAGCGAGGCGCGGGCGATCTCCAGGGTGGAGACCCCGTGGGCGGCCCCCGCCTCGGCGAGGATCGGCACGATGCCGAAGTAGAAGCCGTCGTTGGACATGAAGTAGGTCAGCGGGAGGGACAGCACACCGGTGACGATGGCCATGTGCGGGCCCATACCGTCGGGCACTCCGTCGACGAGCCAGCGGGCCATGTGCTCGACCATGCCGGTGCCGGTGAGGACACCGGTGAAGACGGCGGCGGCGAAGACCATGCCGGAGACGTTGACGACGTTCTCGGCGTGCGCGGCGACCCGGGCCTTCTGGTCGTCCATATGCGGGAAGTTGACGGTGAGGGCGATGGCGGCGCCGAGCAGGAAGAGCACCGGGATCGGCATCGTCTCCATGATCATCATGGTCAGCAGGCCGAGGGTCAGCGCGGCGTTGAACCAATAGAGCTTGGGGCGCAGGGTGGGGCGGTTCGGGTCGAGGCCCTGGACATCGTCGTCGCCCTCGCCGTCGTCGGTCCGCACGGCGGCCTCGGTGCTGGAACCGCTGGAACCAGTCTTATCAGCCGCGCCCTCGGAGCCGCCCTGCTTCCCGGCGCCCGCGCCGACCAGCACCTGCTCGGACTCCTCGACCGTCGTCGCCCCGTCGAGCGTCAGCAGCCCCAGACGCCTGCGCTCGCGCAGTCCGAAGGCGTAGGCGAGCGCGAAGACGAAGACCAGTCCGACGGCGAGCGCCGGGATCATCGGCACGAAGATGTCGCTGGCGTCGACCTTGAGCGCGGCGGCGGCCCGGGCGGTCGGACCGCCCCAGGGCAGGGTGTTCATCACGCCGTTGGCCATGGCCGCGACACCGGTCATCACCACCAGGCTCATCTTCAGCCGCCGGTACAGCGGCACCATCGCGGAGACGGTGATCATGAACGTGGTGGAGCCGTCGCCGTCGAGCGAGACGACCGCCGCGAGCAGCGCGGTACCGATGACCACCCGCAGCGGATCCGCTTTGCAGAACCGCAGGATGAGCCGGACGATCGGATCGAAGAGCCCGACGTCGATCATCACCCCGAAGTAGATGATCGCGAACATCAGCATCGCGGCGGTGGGCGCCAGATCACCGACACCGTCCAGGACGTAGTCGCCGAGGTGCGCCCCCTTCCCGACGAGGACGCAGAACAGCGCCGGGATGAGCACCAGAGCACCCATCGGGGACATCTTCTTCATCATGATCAGGACGAGGAACGTCGCGATCATGACGAATCCGAGGACTGTCAGCATGGTGGCTACCTCACGTTCGCCGGTGAACTCTCCCCCAGATGTGGCGGTCGAGGCGACGTTAGGTGGCGCAACTTTGCGTTAACAAGGTCTTGACGCGTGAGCAATAAGCGCAAAACCCCTGGTCAGTCGGGTAGGGGCAGTGCGGGCTCGGCGATGGGGTCCACCTGCACCGGGAAGCCGTTCAGCACCGCGGTGCCCGACAGCGGATCCAGCCGCGTGCCGTCGACGAGCTGGTTGGCGTTGGCCCCGGGGTGGGCGCCGGCCACCGACATCCGGGTGCCGGGACGGCCGTGGCCCCAGCCGTGCGGCAGGCTCACCACGCCGGTGCGCATCGCGTCCGTCACCTCCACCGGCACCTGGATCTCGCCGCCGTCGCCCTTGACCCGGGCGAGCCCGCCGTCGGCCAGGCCCAGCCGGGCGGCGTCCTCGGGGTGCACCTGAAGGGTGCAGCGGTTGCTGCCGCCCACCAGCGACGGGACGTTGTGCATCCAGCTGTTGTTGGAACGCAGGTGGCGGCGGCCGATGAGGACGAGACCGGTGGGCCGGTCGGCCAGCGCGCGCCGCAGCCGGTCCACATCGCGCACGATCGGCTCCGGGCACAGCTCGACGGTGCCGCTGCGGGTCCGCAGCAGGGCGGGCAGCCGGGGGCGCAGCGGGCCGAGGTCGATCCCGTGCGGCCGGTCGAGCAGGCTCCGCAGGGTCAGCCCGTCGGGATCGGCGCCGAAGCCGTCGCCGTACGGGCCGAGCCGCAGCATCATGTCCAGCCGCCGCTCGGGGCCGGTGCCGCCGGTGAGCAGTGCGGCCAGTTCGGCGGTCGTACGGCCATGCACCGGCGACCCGGGGTCGGCCACGGCCTTGCCGAGCGCGGCCTCGATCGCCATGGCGTCCACCACGGCCGGGTCGGCGCCGCCGCGTCCGCTCGCGCACAGCACCAGCCGGGCCAGGATGTCGGTCTCGCTCATCCGGTCCGGGTCGAGCGGGACCGCGGGGCGGGAGTAGCGGACCTGGTTGCGCACGGCCAGGTGGTTGAAGGTGAAGTCGAAGTGCGGGCTCTGGCTGGGCGGGGGCGGCGGCAGGACGACATGGGCGTGGCGCGCGGTCTCGTTGAGGTACGGATCCACGCTGACCATGAAGTCCAGCCCGGCCAGCGCCCGTTCCAGCCGGTCGCCGTCGGGCGCGGACAGCACGGGGTTGGCGGCGACGGTCAGCAGCGCCCGGATCCGCCCGTCCCCCGGGGTCTCGATCTCCTCGGCGAGGGCGACCGAGGGCAGTTCACCCTTGGCCTCCGGATGGCCGCTGACCCGGCTGTGCCAGCGGCCCAGCGCGAACCCCTTGCCGGCGCGCGGGGCGCGCTCCCGGCGCCCGGTGGCGGCGAGCGGGAACATCATCCCGCCGGGGCGGTCCAGGTTCCCGGTGAGCGCGTTGACCACGTCCACCAGCCAGCTGGTGAGGGTGCCGAACTCCACGGTGGTGGAGCCCATCCGCCCGTACACCACGCCCTTCGGCGCCGCGGCCAGCTCCCGGGCGAGGGTGCGGATCTCCTCGGCGGACACGTCGCAGGCGCCGGCCACCGCCTCCGGCGGGAAGTCCGCGGCCAGCCGCCGGACCTCGGCCACTCCGGTGAGATGGGCGTCCAGGTCCCCGGTCGCCACCAGGTCCTCGTCGAAGAGCACCCGCACCATGGCGAAGAGCAGCAGCGCGTCGGTACCGGGACGTATCGCCACGTGCCGGTCGGCCATCCTGGCGGTACGGGTGCGCCGGGGATCGACCACGATCAGTTTGCCGCCGCGCCGCCGCAGCGCCCGCAGCCGGCCGGGGAAGTCGGGAGCGGTGCACAGGCTGCCGTTGGAGTCCATCGGGTTGGCGCCGATCACCAGCAGATGGTCGGTGCGGTCCACATCGGGCACCGGCAGCGCGTTGGCGTCCCCGTAGAGCAGTCCGCTGGAGACGTGCTTGGGCATCTGGTCGAGGGTGCTGGCGGTGAAGACGTTGGGGGTGCCGAGCGCACCGAGCAGCAGTGCGGGGTAGAGCCCTCCGGCCACCGTGTGGACATTGGGGTTGCCGAGCACCGCCCCGGCCGACTGCCCGCCGTGCTCGCGCAGCACCGGCCACAGCCCGGCCTCGACGGCGGCGAACGCCTCGTCCCAGTCGGCCTCCTGAAGCCGCCCGGCGCGCCGGACCAGCGGCCGCCGCAGCCGGTCGGGGTCGCCGTCCAGCTCACCGAAGGACGTGCCCTTGGGGCAGATGAAGCCCCGGCTGAACACGTCCTCGGCATCGCCGCGCGCCCGGGTGACCCGGCCGTCCTCGATGGTCAGGGTCAGCCCGCAGGTGGCCTCGCAGAGCGGGCAGATACGGAGGGCCGTGCGGCTCATGAGTGCTCCCTACGTCGCGGACCGGCGCGGCCCGGCTCGGCCGAGGCACTCACCATACCGACTGGTACGCATGCCGGGGAGGCGCCGGAGTGAACTCTTCGCGCCGACGGCCGGGACGGCGGCTCCAGTCGCTTCAGTCCAGGACCCGGGCCAGATAGGCGCGCAGCAGCTCCTTGGTCTCCGCGACGATCGCCGGATCCCCCTCGGGGTCGATCCGGAACGCCAGCCGCAGCAGGGCGTCGGCGGTCTCGACCGCCAGCAGGAAGGCGATCCGCAGCCGCTCCCCGGCGTCACCCTCGCCGTCGGCCCCTTCGGCCCCCTCGCTGCGCAGCCGGTCGGCGAGCAGCGTCCGCAGCCGGTCCGCCACCAGATGGTTGGGCTGCTCCACCCGCCCGGTGGCCGGGACCGGTATCCCGAACTCGATGAGCGCGAAGCCGGGCGCCCCGCGCTTCATCGCCAGGTACTCGTCCACGACGATGTCCATCGCCTGGCGCCAGCCGCCGTCCTGGCCCGGCTCCGCCAGCCGGCGGGTGACCCGCTCGGCGTACTCGTCGAGATTGCGGTGGGCCAGGGCCTCGGCCATGGCGCGCTTGTCGGAGAAGAAGCGGTAGACCGAGCCGATGGGGACGCCGGCGCGCTCGGCCACCGCACGGGTGCTCAAGCGCTCGTAGCTGACCTCGTCGAGCAGTTCGGCACAGGCGTCGAGGATCCGGCCGAGGCGTTCGGCGCTGCGGCGCTGAACCGGATGGCGGCGGAGGGGCGGTAGGGGCAC
This sequence comes from Streptomyces sp. NPDC045899, assembly GCF_056431485.1. Lineage (NCBI taxonomy): Bacteria > Bacillati > Actinomycetota > Actinomycetes > Kitasatosporales > Streptomycetaceae > Streptomyces > Streptomyces sp. NPDC045899. Next base: position 32,179 of record NZ_JBWKKP010000019.1, on the reverse strand, counting down.
GCCACCATCCTGCCCGATCATTGACGGAGCCGGTCTTCGATTCCTATCGTATGACATAGGAATCATTGGGCGGCGAGGCGAGCTTCGGGAGCGCACGATGGACAACGGCACCGGGATCGAGCAGGCACGGAAGACGGCCGAAGGGCTGGCCTACTCCTCCGGATTCGGTAATGAACACAGCAGCGAGGCCGTGCCCGGGGCGCTGCCCATCGGGCGCAACTCGCCTCAGCGCGCACCGCTGGGGCTGTACGCGGAGCAGCTCAGCGGCACCGCGTTCACCGAGCCGCGGGCCCACAACCGCCGTTCCTGGCTGTACCGGATCCGCCCCTCGGCGGCCCATCCGCCGTTCACCCGCATCGACAACGGCGGGCTGCGCGGAGCGCCGTTCACCGAGACCGTCCCGGACCCCAACCGGCTGCGCTGGGACCCGCTGCCGGAGCCGCCCGCGGGCACCGACTTCCTGTCCGGGCTGTGGACCCTCGGCGGCAACGGGGACGCCACCCAGCGCGTCGGGATGGCCATCCACCTCTACGCGGCCAACGCGTCCATGACCGACCGGGTGTTCAGCGACGCCGACGGCGAACTGCTGATCGTGCCCGAGCGCGGCGGGCTGCTGCTGCGCACCGAGTTCGGGCTGCTGCGCGCCGAGCCGGGGCATATGGCGCTGATCCCGCGCGGGGTGCGGTTCCGGGTGGAGCTGCTGGACGCCACCGCGCGCGGCTACGTCTGCGAGAACTACGGCAGTCCGTTCGTCCTCCCCGACCTCGGCCCGATCGGCGCCAACGGACTGGCCGCCCCGCGGGACTTCATGGCTCCGGTGGCGGCCTACGAGGACGTCGAGGGGCCGGTGCGGGTGGTCAACAAGTTCTGCGGCAACCTCTGGGCCGCGACCTACGACCACTCCCCGCTGGACGTCGTCGCCTGGCACGGCAACCACGTGCCGTACGTCTACGACATGCGCCGGTTCAACGTGCTCGGCACCATCAGCTACGACCACCCGGACCCGTCCATCTTCACCGTGCTCACCTCGCCGTCGGACACCCCGGGGCTCGCGGGCGTGGACTTCGTGGTCTTCGCGCCGCGCTGGCTGGTGGGCGAGGACACCTTCCGGCCGCCGTACTTCCACCGCAATGTGATGAGCGAGTACATGGGGCTGATCGAGGGCGCGTACGACGCCAAGACCGCGGGCCCCGGAGGGTTCGTACCCGGCGGCGGCTCCCTGCACAACATGATGTCGGCGCACGGTCCGGACCACGAGACCTTCGAGCGGGCCAGCGAGGCCGAGCTGGCGCCGCGCAAGGTGGACGACGGGCTGGCCTTCATGTTCGAGACGCGCTGGCCGGTCACCGCCACCCCGCAGGCGATGGCCGCGGACCACCTCCAGACGGGCTACGACGAGGTGTGGCAGGGTCTGGAGCGTCACTTCCGCCCGTGACACCGTCGCGTCACGCCACCGTGGCGTCATGACGCCCCTCCGCCCGCTCCCTCCCACCGCAGGAACGTGACCGTGACCGCCACCGGAGACCGCGCCCCCGTGACCACCTTCGCCCCCGACTCCGTGGCCCTGAACCGCAAACTGCCGCTGTGGTACCAGGTCTCGCAGTCGCTGCGCGCCTCGATACTCGGCCGGGGGCCGCACGATCCGCTGCGGCTGCCCACCGAGGACCGGCTCGCCGAGCACTACGGCGTCAGCGTGCTCACCATGCGGCAGGCGCTCAAGGAGCTGGAGGCGGAGGGGCTCATCAGCCGCCACCGGCGGCGCGGCACCTTCATCGAGCCGAGTGCGCGGCGCGGTTCCCCGGTGCGGCTGCTGGGTTCGGTCGACGCGATCGTGGCCCAGCAGTCCGGTGAGCTGACGACGGTGCTCGGCCACGGTCCGGCGGCGGTCCCGGCGGAGCTGGCGGAGCACTTCCCCGGTCTGGACGAGGCGGCCGGATACCGGCGGCTGCGCCGCGACGGAGGGAGCGGCGAACCGACCAACTGGGCGGAGAACCTGGTCCGTCCCGATCTCGCCGACCGCATCGACCTCGCCGACCTGGAACGCTGGCCGATGACGAAGGTGCTGCGGGACGTGGTCGGCGTGCGCATCAGCCGGATCACCGACACGGTCGAGGCGCGGCTGGCCGACCCGGAGACCTCCCGCCTCCTCCAGGTGCCCCTGCTCAGCCCGATCCTGCACTACACGGGGGTGACGTACGACGAGGACGGCCGGGTGGTGGACGTGGCACGGATCCACTACCGGGGGGACCGGTTCTCGTTCACGGTGACCCTCGAGGCGGAGTGACTGCCGTCGGCCGAGTGGTTCGTCAGCGGACGCGCACACACGACGCCGCGCCGACGGCGGGTGCGGCGCCCCCAGGACTCCACCGGGGCGCACGCCCCGGCACCACGAGCACCCCCATCGGGTTGCGTCCTGGTTCCACGAGCCCCCGCCCACGGCCGCGGCCGGTACGGCCCCGCACCGGCGACAGCCATCGGCGCGCGGGGCGTTACGCCGAGCCCGGCGCATGCCGCGTTCAACACCGCGCACGCTCACGGGCGACCGCTCCCCCGCTCAGCGGCGACAACCGCAGGACGACACCGGTGTGGGGCAACCCGGCGCCAACGCCGGTGCAGGGGGCTTCACCGGGGCGCCCCCGGCCGAGGCCGTCCCGGAGAGGGGCGGGGGCGGGCGGGCCCGGGGCAGTCGCCGTGGTCGGCTTCGGGGAGGTGGGTGGATAGCATGCCGGGCGTGGGAGAACGGGACGCACCGCTGCTGGCGGACCTCATGCCGTGGTCCGTGGGGCCGCTGCGGCTGGGGCGGGCGTGGGTGGTCGCACCCGACGCCGCCTCGCTCACCGCGCGGTGGGAGCGCCTGCTGGCCACCGGGGACGAGGCGGGGCGCGCCGCGCTGTTCCGGCCCTCGCGCGCCCGGACGCTGCACACCTCCGTGGCCCAGCTGCCCGGCCAACGGACCTCCACCGCCCGGCTGGTACGGGCCGACGGCCCGTGTCCCGAGCCCGTGCGGATGGGGTACGGACCATTCGACCAGCAGTGGCTGATACCGGACCACCGGCTCATCGACGCCGCGCGGCCCGAGCTGTGGCGGGTCGCCGACGACCGGCAGATCCACGTCGTGGAAGCGGGGGCGGGGCCGGGGGCCGGGGCCGGTGACGAGCCCGTGCTCACCTTCTCCGCACCGCTGCCGGACGGCTGGTCCGCCGCGGGCCGTCCCGGCCGGATCCGTCCGCTGTACCGGCGCCCCGGCGGTCTGGAGCCCAATGTCGCGCCCGGGCTGCTGGACCACCTCGGCGGCCGCCTCGGCCGGGCCGTCCCCGCGGAGGACCTGCTCGCCTGGACCGCCGCCGTGGCGCACGCCACCCCCTGCGCGGTACCGCTGACGGCCGATCCGGAGGTGTGGGCGGAGGGCGTGGAGCTGGGGCGCCGGGTGCTGTGGCTCCATACGCGCGGGGCGCACAGTGGTGAGCGCCCGCGGATGCCGGGCGGTCAGCGCCCGTACGTCCGCGCCGCGCTGCCCGCGCGCGGTCTGCCCGACTCGCTGGACTACGACCCGGAGGCGGGGGCGTTGCACCTGGGCGAGGGCCGGATCTCCCCGGTGCCGCGGGGCGCGTGGGAGTTCCGCACGCAGGGGGTGCGGGTGCTGGAGAGCTGGTTCGAGCGGCGTACGGCCCGGGGTGAACCGGGGACGCTGGAGGCCGTGGTCCCGGCGGTCTGGCCATCGGCCTGGACCTCCGAACTGCTGGAGCTGATCACCGTGCTGGCACTGCTCGCCGAACTCCGTCCGCGCCACCGCGAGCTGGCCGCCCGGCTGAGGGACGGCGCACCGCCGATCACCGCGGCGGAGCTGCGGGCGGCGGGCGTCCTGCCGGTGCCCGCCGCGTGCCGCCGTCCGGCCTCGGTGCTCGACCACCACGAGGAGGGCCCGGAGGGTCAGTTCGCCCTGCTCTGAGCCCCGCGACCGGGGCGGGCCCGGCTCCGGGCAGACGGCCCGGGACGTGCTGTCGTCGCGGAGCGCGGAGCAGCGGGGCCGCTGCGGGATGGCCGGCGGCAGGGCCGGGAACCACGGCCCTGCCGGTGCCGCCGGCCCGCACACCCGCCCCTGGCGCACGGGTCGGCGACTCACTCAGCAGGCGGCCGCGTACCCGGCCAGGACCCGCCGCAGGAGGCGGTCGAAGGTCTCGTCCGGGTCCCCCGCCGCCGGGGCGGCGGCGAAGGTGCGCGAGAGGTGGGGGTAGTCGCCGCCCGCGATGATCCGCGCGAGGTAGGCGGTCTGGGCCGCCTGGCGCTGTTCGGCGGTGGAATCCGAGGCGCTCCGGGCCCGCGCGGCGGCCAGCTCGGAGGAGACGTACGAGATCACCGTGCCGTTGACCATCGCGATCAGCTCGACCTTGAGGCCCGGGTCGAGCCCCGAACCGTCCAGCGCGGCCAGACAGAACTCCATGTACCGCAGCTGGTTGGGGCCCAGGGCACCGGTCGGCAGGACGGCGGCGGGCAGCCAGGGGTGACGGTGCATCAGAGCGCGGCCCTGGCGCGCGAGGCCGAGGACATCGGCCCGCCAGTCCCCCGACGGCCGCTCGGGCAGCGCGTACTCACCGCAGACCCGGTCCACCATCAGGTCGACCAGGTCCTCCTTGCGCGGCACATAGTTGTAGAGCGACATCGTGCCGCAGCCGACGGCCGTCGCCACCCGGCGCATGGAGACCGCGTCCATACCCGCCTCGTCCGCGATCCGCACCGCCGCGTCGGCGATGTCGTCACGGGTGTACGCGGGGCGCGGACCGCGACCGGCACGCTCGGGGAGCGCCCAGATCACCTCCGGCCCGGCCGTCCGGCCGCTGGCTGCCATGGATCATCACCTCGCCCACCATCCTAGTTACGTACAGCGTACGTAGTGAGCTACAGTGAGCGGCATGGAAACTACGTACGCTGTACTTAGTGAGGGCCTGTGCAAACGCTACGGCGAGGTGCACGCCCTGCGCGGACTCGATCTCGCCGTCCCGGCCGGCACCGTCTGCGGTCTGCTCGGCCCCAACGGCGCGGGCAAGACCACCGCGGTGCGGATCCTGACCACCCTCGGCGCCCCGGACTCCGGCACCGCGCGCGTCGCGGGTCACGATGTCTTCCGGGACCCACGGGCGGTGCGCGGACGGATCGCGGTCACCGGTCAGGACGCCTCGGTGGACGCGGATCTGACGGGCCGGGAGAACCTGCGGCTGTTCGCGCGGCTGCGGCGGCTGCGCGGAGCCGGCGGCGGGAAGCGCGCGGACGCCCTGCTGGAGCGGTTCGGGCTGACGGAGGCGGCCGACCGCCCCGCCCGGACCTACTCCGGCGGTATGCGCCGCCGGCTGGACCTCGCGGCCTGTCTGCTGACCGCACCGGAGGTGCTCTTCCTCGACGAACCGACGACCGGCCTGGACCCGCGCAGCCGGGGCGGGATCTGGGAGAGCGTCCGCGAACTGGCCCGGGCGGGCACCACGGTGCTGCTGACCACCCAGTACCTGGAGGAGGCCGACCGGCTGGCCGACGACATCGTGGTGATCGACCGGGGCCGGACCGTGGCCGCCGGTACGCCCGAGGAGCTGAAGACCACCATCGGCCGGCATATCGAGGTCGTGGTCGCGGACGCGGAGGCCCTCACCGGCGCGGCCGTGGTCCTGGGCAACCTGACCGGGTCGGCGCCGGAGCTGGACGCCGAACGCCGCACCGTGGGCGCGGGGTCGGGCGATCCCGCCCTCACCCTGCCCCGGGTGGTCCGGGAGCTGGACGCGGCCGGAGTGCCCCTGGTGGACGCCTCGGTGCGGCGGCCCACCCTGGACGAGGTCTTCCTCCGGCTCACCCACGGCGCCACCACCGCCGCCGAGACCACCGCCCCCGAGGAGGCCACCGTATGAGCGACACCACGCTGCGCTGGGCCGCGCGCGACACCGCGGCCATGCTGGGCCGTCAGCTGACCCGGCTGCGCAACGCCCCGGCGCTGTTCACCATCACCCTGGTGGCGCCGCTGATGATGCTGGTCCTCTTCGGCTACGTCTTCGGCAGCGCGATCCAGGTGCCCGGCTCGGGCGACTACCGCGAGTACCTGGTACCGGGACTGTTCGTCTCGATCGCGGCGGGCGGGATCCTGACCGGAATGATCGGCACCGCGCAGGACATGCAGCGCGGGGTCATGGACCGCTTCCGCACCCTGCCGATGAGCCGGGCCGCCGTACCGCTGGGGCAGGCCGCCTCGGAGGTGCTGATCGCCGCGGTGGGGCTGGTACCGCTGGCGCTGCTCGGGCTCGCCGTGGGGTGGCGGGTACGGGATGGAGTGGGCGCCGCGCTGGGGGCGTTCGGACTGCTGCTGCTGTTCCGTCTGGCGACCGCCTGGATCGGCCAGTACCTGGGGATGGTGGTGGGCAAGGAGGAGGCCGCGGGCCAGCTCTCCAGCCTCACCTTCTCACTGCCGATGGTGTCCAACACCTATGTGCCGACCGACGGGATGCCCGGCTGGCTGCGCTGGGTGGCCGACTGGAACCCGATCAGCGCGGTGGTGGCGGCCTGTCGTGATCTCTTCGGGAACACGGCGGCGGACCCGGACGCGGCCTGGCCGCTCGCTCACCCGGTGGCGGCGTCGATCGGCTGGTCGCTGCTGTTGGTGGCGGTGTTCATGCCGCTCACCGTCCGCCGCTACACACGCGGCGGACGGTGAACCGGAGCGTCATCTCTGGTCGGCATCCCGGAACGGCCCGGGTGTGCGGTGCCTCTTGGCACCGCCACACCGGCTGGAGCGGGCCGGGGTGTCCCCGTGCCTGCCCGGGACGCCGTCGACGAACCTCGGAACCGGCGAACCGGGCGGGTCAGCCGTGGTTGCCGAAGAGCGAGCGGCGCAGCCGGCGCAGCGGCGCGAACAGCGAGACGCGCGCGCCCCGGCTGTTCTTCGCGCGCACGTGGTCGCGCGCGGTCAGCTCCTGCATCAGCACCGTCGCCCCCTCGGCCTCCCGCCGCGGGACGGCAGGGCCGCCCATCACCGCGAGATGGCGTTCGAGGCGCGCACTGGACGCACCGCTCCCGCAATTGATCGCAGGCACTCGTGGCCTGCTCCGTACCGTTATCTGCTCCATGACACTCCCCACCCGTACGAGGGCACCCGCCCCGGGCAGAGTAACCCTACCTCCCCGAGCCGTCACCCACGTATCCCAGGTTCCGGATTCACCACCGCGTCAAGGGTGTTGACGGTAACTGTCACACGCGGACAAATTGTCGGACGGACCAAGCCATCGGCCCGTCAGTCCCGAACTGCTGCTTGAAGGTATGCCCCGACAAGCGTGCGAAGGAACTGACAGGATGACCGCATTCACCAGGAGCTTGGGCGCGCTGGTCAGCTGCGCACTGGCCGCGGGCGGCCTCACGGCCGCCGGTGTGGCCGCGCTCCGGCCGGAGACGGCACAGGCGTCCAGCCACCGCGAGGCACCGCTGATCTCCGGTCAGCCGCAGTACGACACCACGGACGTGTACGCGTTCGTCAGCCCCGACAAGCCGGACACGACCACCATGGTGGTCAACATGCTGCCGTTCGAGGACCCGGCGGGCGGCCCGAACTTCTACAAGTTCGCCCATGACGCCCGCTACGACCTGCACGTGGACAACGACGGGGACGGCCAGGGCGATCTGCTGTTCCGGTGGACCTTCAAGGACCACCTGCGCAACGGGGACACCTTCCTCTACAACACGGGGCCGGTGACCTCCCTGGAGGACCAGGACCTGAACTTCTTCCAGACCTATGACATCGAGCTGATCCACCTCAAGGACCAGCACGCCGTCTCCCGCGAGAAGATCGCGAAGAACCAGCTGGTCGCCCCGTCCAATGTCGGCAAGGCGTCCATGCCCAAGTACCAGACCCTGCGCGACCAGGCGGTCTACCAGCTGCCCGGCGGCGGTTCGACGTTCGCGGGCCAGGCCGACGACCCGTTCTTCCTCGATCTGCGCGTCTTCGACCTGCTGTACGGCGGCGACATGTCCGAGGTGGGGCAGGACAGCCTGAAGGGCTACAACGTCCAGAGCCTCGCGCTCCAGCTGCCCACGAAGACCCTGACCGAGTCCGAGGGCCAGCCGGTGATCGGGCTGTGGTCCACCACCCACCGCAAGACGGCGAACGGCGACTGGGCGCAGGTCTCCCGGCTGGGCAGTCCGCTGGTGAACGAAGTGGTCATCCCGCGCAAGGACAAGGACAAGTTCAACGCCTCGGCGCCCTGGGACGACGGACAGTTCCTGAAGTTCGTCCAGGACCCGGAGCTGGCCCGGCTGGTGGAGCAGATCTACAAGATCAAGGCACCGCCGACGCCCCGTGACGACCTGGTGCAGGTCTTCCTCACCGGTGTGCCCAAGCTGAACCAGCCGCCGGGCGTACGCCCCGCCGAGATGCTCCGCCTCAACACCTCGATCAAGCCCACCGCCAGCCCCAAGCGCCTCGGTGTGCTCGACGGTGACAACGCCGGGTTCCCCAACGGACGGCGGCTGACCGACGACGTGCTGGACATCTCGCTCCAGGCCGTGGAGGGCGAACTCCTCGGCAAGAAGAACGACCTGGGCGACGCGGTGGACGAGAACGACCAGGAGTTCGGCGGCTCCTTCCCGTACCTGGCGATCCCCAACTCCGGTTCGGACGCCACCGCGGCCAAGAAGAGCGCCGGGGACTCGCTGCTCAACGGCGGCGACGGCGTCAGCCCGTCCTCGGACGACAACATGCTGCTGGCCGGGTCCGCGGCGGCCGGTGGCGGCACCGTACTGCTGCTGACCCTGGGATTCGTCTGGTGGCGTTCGCACCGCCGCCCGGCCCGCGTCCGCAGGCACTGACCGGTCGGCGTCCTCCACCGGCCCCCTCCCCACGGGCGCGGCCCCGCACCTCCCGCGCGGCGGCCGCGCCCGCCCCCTCCCCCTCTACGTCCCGCCCCGGCGTCCGTTCCGGCGAAAGGCAACAGTCACCATGGCTCTTCGGCCACTCCTCCCCCACACACCCCGCACCGCCGTGGTCGTGTGCGCGCTCGCGGTGGGTCTGACCGCCGCCTCGGTCGTGATCGACGGGCCGGGCGGATCCGGCGACGGGCCCTCCGCGACCCGTGACGCCCGGCCCGCCGCGGCCCGGCTCGAGCAGATCACCGCGGACGGCCTCCCCGGCCGGATCACCGCGCTCCAGGGCCATCTGCGCACCGAGCCGAAGGACGCGGTCGGCTGGGCCCAGCTCGGCTCCGCCTACGTCGAACAGGCCCGTGGCACCGGCGACCCCACCCGCTATCCGCAGGCGCAGAAGGCGTTCGCCCGCTCCCTGGCCGTCCAGCCGCGCGACAACGACGTCGCGCTCGCCGGACGCGCCTCGCTCGCCGCCGCGCGCCATGACTTCCACGACGCCCTGCGCGACGCCGACAAGGCGCTGGAGGTGAACTCCTACAGCCAGGGCGCGATGGCGGTGCGCGTCGACGCCCTGGTCGAACTGGGCCGCTACCGGGACGCCCAGCGGGCCGCGGAGCACGCCGACGCCACCCGCCCCGGCATCCCCGTCTTCACCCGGCTCGCCTACGTCCTGGAGCTGCGCGGCGAACCGGACACGGCGCGGAAGGTGCTGCTGCGCGCCGAGGACTCCGCGACCTCGCCCAGCGATATCGCCTACGTCTCCACCGCGCTCGGCCAGCTCGCCTGGAGCCAGGGCCGGTACGGGACCGCCCGGGACGCCTATGACACCGCGCTGAAGGCCGTCCCCGGCTATCTGCCCGCGCTGGAGGGGCGGGGCCGCACCGCGGCCGCGGACGGACGGCTGGACGCCGGGATCCGCGATCTGGAGAAGGTCGTCCGGCGCTTCCCGCTCCCCGCGGAGCTGGCGGCGCTCGGCGAGGCGTACGAGGCGCGCGGTGACCGCGCCCAGGGCCGCCGCCAGTACGCGGTGGTGGACACCTGGATCACCCTGGCGAAGGCCAACGGCGTGGCGACCGACCTCGACAGCGCGCTGGTCGCCGCCGACCACGGGAACGCCGGGGAGGCTCTGAAGGCGGCCCGTGCCGAATGGGACCGGCGGCGCACGGTGCACACCGCCGACGCCCTCGCATGGGCCCTGCACCGCACCGGTGACCACAAGAAGGCCCTGGGGTACGCCGAGCGCGCGGCCGAACCCGGCTACCGCAACGCGGCGTTCCTCTACCACCGGGGCATGATCGAGAAGTCGCTCGGCGAGAAGGCCGCGGCCCGCCGCCACCTCCGCGCGGCGCTCGACCTCAACCCGGGCTTCTCGCCCACCGCCTCCCGCACCGCGAAGGCGGCGCTGAAGACGCTGGACGGTGACCGATGAGGCTCCGCTTCCGCGTCCGCCGCCTGGTGGCCGCCGCGGGTGTGCTGACGGGCGCCGCGGCGCTGGTCGTACTGCCCGCGGGGAGCGCGTCGGCGCATCCGCTCGGCAACTTCACCGTCAACCGCTACGACGGGCTGGTGGTCGCCCCCGGTCAGCTGCGGATCGACCATGTCGAGGACCTGGCCGAGATCCCCTCCTCCCAGGCGGAACCGGAGATCGACCGCGACGGCGACGGCGCCCTCTCGGCGCGTGAGGTGAACGCCTGGGCCGCGCGCCGTTGCGCAAGCGCCGCGCGCGGGGCGCGACTGACCGTGGACGAGCGCGCGGTGCCGGTACGCGCCGCGCGCACCGCCGGTCACATCCGAAAGGGTCAGGCGGGACTGCCGACCCTGCGGGTCGAATGCCGTCTGACCGCCGCCCTGGCGCGCGGGGAGAAGGCGGCCGTCTCCTACCGGCCGAAGGACATCGGCACCGGCCCCGGCTGGCGGGAGATGACGGCCCGGGGCGACCGGATGACGCTCTCCGGCTCCGATGTGCCGCGGAAGTCCGCCTCGCGGCGGCTGACCGGCTATCCCGGGGACCAGCTCTCCTCACCCCCCGACCAGCGTTCGGCGAGCCTGCGGGCGCGGCCCGGCGGCCCCGCGCTCGCCGCCGCGCCCGACGCCGAGGAGCGGAACGGAGTGGCATCGGGGGTGCTGCCACGCGGTGTGGACCGCTGGACCGAGGCGCTGACCTCGATGGTGGCGCGGCATGACATCACCTTCGGCTTCGCGCTGACCGCGTTCGCCACCGCCGTACTACTGGGCGCGATGCACGCGTTGGCCCCCGGGCACGGCAAGACGATGATGGCCGCGGCCGCCGCGGCCGGCGGGCGCAGCGCGCTGCGCGACGTGGTGACGCTGGGCGCGTCGGTGACGGTCACCCACACCATGGGGGTGTTCGCGCTGGGGCTGCTGGTCACCGCCGGTTCGGCGGCGGCGCCCTCGGTGATCTCCTGGCTGGGCATCGCGAGCGGGGTGCTGGTCTCGGCGGCCGGGGCACGGCTGCTGCACAAGGCGCTGCGCCGACGGCGCCGGTCGAGCCACCAGCACCAGCACCACACGCATGACCACGACCACGATCACGACCACGGGCACAGCCACACCCACACGCACACGCACACGCACACGCATGACCACGGTGACGGGCACAGCCACACCCATGAACTGCGGCCCACCCTCCGCGGCACCCTGCTGCTCGGATTCGCCGGGGGGCTCGTCCCCAGCCCCTCCGCCGTCATCGTGCTGGTGGGCGCGGCGGCCCTGGGGCAGGCGTGGTTCGGCTTCCTGCTGGTGCTGGCGTACGGGCTCGGTCTGGCGCTGACCCTGACGCTCGCCGGGTTCACGGTGGTGAGGCTCGGCCACCGGGCCGCGGAGCGGCTGAGGGCCCGCCGCGCGGCGGCCACGGGCCGTGGTCACCGGCTGCTGGCGGCGCTCCACCGCGCCTCGCCGGTGGGCACGGCCACCGTGGTGCTCGTCCTCGGATGCGGATTGGTGCTCAGGGGGGCGGCAACTACGCTCGGTTGAGGTACATTCACCCCGAATTGCTCGGTTGGGGGGAGGACTCGGCCATGGGCGACGAGGGCGCGGGGCGGCGGGGCGAGCGGGTGGCCGGGGGGCGATACCGCCTTCTGGACGTGCTGGGCCACGGCGGAATGGGTGTGGTGTGGCGGGCGCGCGACGAGGCGCTCGGTCGCGAGGTCGCCATCAAGGAGGTCCGTGCCCCGGCCGGGCTCGGCGACCGTGACATCGGGCGGCTGTACGCCCGGCTGGAGCGCGAGGGCCGGGCGGCCGCGCGGGTCTCGCACCGCAATGTGGTCACCGTCCACGACGTGGCGCTGGAGGACGGCCGCCCCTGGATCGTGATGGAGTTGGTGCGCGGTCTGTCGCTGGCGGAGGTCCTCGACGCGGAGGGCCATCTGCCGCCCGCGCGGGCCGCGGTCATCGGTGCCGAGGTGCTGACCGCGCTGCGGGCGGCCCATGCGGTCGGGGTGCTGCACCGGGACGTCAAACCCGGCAACGTACTGATCGCCGACGACGGCCGGGTGGTGCTCACCGACTTCGGCATCGCGGCGGTCGAGGGGGACGCGGCGACGCTGACGCTGACCGGGGAACTGGTGGGCTCGCCGGAGTTCCTGGCGCCCGAGCGGGCCCTCGGCGAGCCGCCGGGCCCCGGCGCCGATCTGTGGTCGCTGGGCGTGCTGCTGTACGCGGCGGTCGAGGGGGTCTCGCCGTTCCGCCAGGACACCCCGCTGAGCACCCTGCGGGCGGTGGTGGACGCGTCGTTGCCGGAGCCACGCCGGGCGGGTCCGCTCACCCCCGTTCTGGAGGGGCTGCTGCACAAGGATCCGGGGCGGCGGCTCGCGGCGGCGGAGGCGGAACGGCTGCTGCGGCTGGTGGCGGCGGGCGGTACGCCCCGGCCCTCGTCCGGCCCGGTGTCGGTGCCCGTTTCCGCGCCCGTACCGGCGTCGGCGGGCTCCGACCCGGACGGCCCGGACACCGCGCCGTTCCGCCTCGCCTCCGCCAGGCCCTCCGCGCCCGTCCCGCCGCCGCGGTCCGATGACGCGCCGCGGCCGGGCCACCGGTCGCGGCGCGCGGCGGCCGCGCTGGTGGCGGGGGCGCTCCTGGCCGGGGTGGCGCTGGGCGGGGTGACCTGGGCGCTGCTGGACGACGGCGGCGACGGGGGCACCACACCCGGCGGCGGCGGGAGTTCTCCCACCACGGCCCCGGCCGCCCAGGACGCGGACCGTCCCGCGTCCGATGCCGACGCGGGGAAGGAAGCGACGGCCTCGCGTCCGGCGGACGGCACCTCGTCCCCGGAGCGGCCGTCACTGACCATCACGATCATCGTGAAGGCGGCGCGCGGCAGTTACCAGGGGGCGTGTCCGCCGCCGGAGGGCGAGGCCCCCTCCTTCACCGCGACCGTCACGGTGAACCACGCGCCCACGACCGTGGAGTACCGCTGGATCACCGGAAGCGGTGAGGTGGCCGATCCGGGCTGGAAGAAGCTGGAGTTCACCGGTGGCGCGACGGGGTCGTCCCGCACGGTGCGCCATACGGAGGCGGCGCCCGGGGCCCGGAAGGACTGGATCGCGGTGGAGACCAGGGGCCAGGACGCGGTCACGTCCCGGAAGGTGTCGTTCACCGTGGTGTGCGAGGAGGCCCCGACGGACGGGGCCTCCTCTTCGGCCTCCTCGTCACCCTCGTCCGAGGGTGGCTGAGAGGAATCAGGCGGCCGCGGCGAAGGCGGGGAGGTACCCGCCGGAGTGACCGGCGGAGTTGGGGTGGTACGAGTCGTCGATGGGCCAGGTGAGGCTGTTCAGCCAGGCGCTGCCGGAGCAGATCTCATGGCCGGAGAAGCGACTGGTGACATCGGCGAAGCTGTAGCCGTGGTCGGCGGCGCGCTTGGCGGTGATGGAGTTGAGGAGGTCGGCCGCCCCGTTGATGGCGGAGCGCTCGGCCTCGGTCAGCCCCAGAATGCAGGAGCCGTTGAGCTTGTAGAAGCGCGGGTAGCCCAGGACGACCACGTGGGCGGAGGGGGATTTGGCGCTGATCGCGTTGTACACCTGGTCCAGCCTGCCCGGCAGGGTGTTCTGGGCGAAGGTGCGAGCGGTGGCGATCTTGCTGAGGCATGCGCTCTCACCGGGCAGCACACAGGTGGTCATGACGTCGGCGAACCCGGCGTCATTGCCACCGATGCTGATGCTGACCAGGCCGGTGCCGGAGTTGAGCGGTCCGAGCTGATTGTTGAGGACGTCGGCGGTCTTGGCGCCGGAGCAGGCGGTGAAGCTGAAGCTGGAGGGGGAGTGAGAGGCGGCCCAGAGCGCGGGGTAGGCCTTGCTGCTGCGCTTGCAGCCGCCGCTGGAGCTGTCATAGCTGCCCGTGCCGACGCCGGATGAGTAGGAGTCACCCAGCGCCACGTAGGCGGGGCCCGCGCTGCTCTCGCCGGCGTGGGCGGCGCCGGCCCCGGTGAGGGCGAGGACGGCGCTTACGGCGAACGCTCCAACGGCCGCCGTGAGTCTGGACAGTTTCATTCGATCTCCCTAGCAGGGTCTCTGCTGTGCCGATGTGAGGCGCGATCACCCCGGGCGGGGGCAAACGCGTTCGAAACCGTCAGTCACGCCGCCCGCACGTGTTTCGACGACATGACATGGCTATGTCATGCCGTCGAACGGGCCGATCCATGCGCGTAGTTGGCAAGATTCTTGCGGTCGGAAAGGGGAGTTGACCCCGGGCACCCCCAGGCGCACACCGGGCGCACACGGCGCACAGCACCTTGGTGAGTGCTCAACCATTCGCGCTCCCGTGGCGCGTTCGTACCTACTCTCCGTCTTGACGCGCCTCCGTTGAGTACGCGACATTGAAGCCCGGCATCCGGCGCTTCGGGGGGCAAGTCGCCAATGCAGACCATCACTGGCAAGAGACCGGTGGGTGCGGAATACCTGCCGGTGATCGCAGGGGTCGTCGTGGGCATCGGAGGGGTGGGGGCCGCACTGGCGCTCGCCGATGTCGACTCGCCGCTGCGCGCGCCGTTCACGCTCTTCTTTCTCGTGGTGGCACCCGCGGTGGCGGTGGGCGGCGCATTGCGCGGCCTTGACACCGTCGCCCGCTGCGTACTGGCGGTCACGGGCGCGCTGGCGCTCGATCTGCTGGTCGCCCAGGCCATGCTCGCGCTGCACCTCTGGTCGGTGCGGGGCGGGGTGCTGGCGGTCGGGTGTCTGAGCCTGCTGATCCTCACCGGGACGCGGGTCGCCCGCCGGCCCCGGGGTGCGACGGGCCGGGCAGGCCGTACGACGAGAAGTCAGGAATGACACGTGGAGATCGGTGTATACCGCCCGGGTGAGCTGACGGCAGCCGACCGGGAGGCCTGGACCGCCCTGCAGTCGAAGGCCCATCTGCTCGGCTCGCCGGAGCTGGCGAATCCTTTCCTGGCACCGGAGTTCACCCTCGCCGTCGGTCGCTGCCGCCGCGGTGTGCGGATCGCGGTGGTGCGCGAGGAGGGCGAGCCGGTGGCCTTCTTCCCCTTCCAGCGGACCCGGTTCGGGGTGGGGCGGGCGATCGGCCTGGGCCTGTCGGACGCCCAGGGCGTGGTGCACCGGCCCGGCTTCCGGTGGGACCCACGGGAGCTGATGCGGGCGTGCGGGCTGTCGCTGTGGGAGTTCGACCACCTGGTCGAGGGGCAGCGCCCGTTCACGGCGGGGGTCCGGGGCGAATTCCCCTCCCCCGTGATCGACGTGGACCGGGGGTACCAGGCGTATCTCGCCGAACTGCGCTCCCGGTCACCGAAGTTCACCCGCTCCACCCTGGCCAAGGCCCGCAGACTGGGCCGGGACCACGGCGAGGTGGTCTACGTCCACGACGAGCGCGACCCGGCCGTGCTGCGCACGCTGATCGGCTGGAAGTCCGCGCAGTACCGCAGGACCGGGCGGAGCGACCGGTTCGCCCACCCCTGGATCGTCCGGCTGGTGCAGCAGTTGTTCCACACCCGCCGGCCCTCCTTCGAAGGGCTGCTCTCGGTGCTCTACGCGGACGGGAAACCGGTGGCCGCGCATTTCGGACTGCGTTCCGAGCGGGTACTCGCCTGCTGGTTCCCGGCGTACGACCCGGCATATGCCAGATTCTCGCCCGGACTTGTGCTGCATCTGCGCATGGCGGAAGGTGCCGCTGGGCAGGGTGTCGCATATCTCGATCTGGGGCGCGGCGAGAAGGAGTACAAGGACTCCCTGAAAACACGCGACCTCCGTGTGTCGGAAGGGTGGGTGGCGCGCCGTCACCCGGTGGCGTTCGGGCATCGGGCACACCGTGCCCCGGTGCGGGCGCTGCGCAATACGGTGCTCTCCAGGCCGGAGCTGTTCGGACCGGCCGACCGGTTGCTGAAGCAGGTGGGGGGCATCCGGTCGAAGAAATGATGCACGAAATGATGAACAACATTCCCGAAGGAGGTTTCGGCACAACGGATATGCCCTAGAGTTTCGGCGTCAATACCGTCGTGGAAACACCCGCAGCGGAAACGGATCACCCTATGAGGCGGCCCCTGGGGAGGGTCTGGCCGCCGCGGTGGTCCCCGGTGCGGGACGCGGTAGGGGGGTGCCGCGCTCGTCCGTCCCGGTGTGCGCCGGGGCGTGCCGAGTCGCGTGCCGCGAGGCCAGCAACACCAGCCAGCTTACCCGGCCCGTAGAACAGTCCATGCTGTCATGGGCGGGTGAGAACCCCCCTTTCGAACCGGATACACCAAAGGACCGCCCGGGCGGACGGTCCACCGGACGAGAGGGAAATACAGACTCATGAGCTCCTTTGTGCGCCCGGCTGAATCGGATGTCGTTCCGTTGTCCGGACCGCATCGATACCGACCGGTTTCATCGCATCTCGCGATTGCGCCACCGGTGAGCGTCGTGATTCCCGCGATGAACGAGGCGGAGAATCTTCCACACGTGTTCAAAACACTGCCCGGCTGGATCCATGAAGTCGTCCTGGTGGACGGGAATTCCACCGACGACACGGTCCGGGTGGCCCGCGAACTGTGGCCGGACGTCAAAGTCGTGTCGCAGTCCGGAAAGGGCAAGGGAGATGCCCTCATCACCGGATTCGCGGCCTGCACCGGAGAGATCGTGGTGATGGTCGACGCCGACGGTTCGGCCGACGGTGCCGAGATCGTCAGCTATGTCTCGGCGCTGGTCTCGGGCGCGGACTTCGCCAAGGGGTCCCGGTTCGCCAACGGTGGCGGCACCGACGACATGACGCCGATCCGCAAGCTGGGCAACCGTGCGCTCACCGCCTTCGTCAACCGGAAGTTCGGCGCCCGCTACACCGATCTCTGCTACGGCTACAACGCCTTCTGGCGCAGTTGCCTCGATGAGATCGCGCTCGACTGCGCCGGGTTCGAGGTCGAGACACTGATGAACATCCGCGTGGTGAAGGCGGGGCTGCGGGTCCAGGAGATCCCCAGCCATGAGTACGAGCGGATCCACGGCGTCAGCAATCTGCGGGCCGTCCGCGACGGGCTCCGGGTGCTCAAGGTGATCCTCGCCGAGCGCGGGGTCCGGCGGCCGCGCCGCCCGGCGATGGCCACCGCGGCGGTCCGGGGGGAGGTGTCTTGACGGTTCGCACACCACCGGTGCGGATCTCCGTGGTGATCTGCGTCTACACCGAGGACCGCTGGGGCGACATCCTCGCCGCGGTGGCCTCGGTGCGGGACCAGTCCCTGCCCGCCCTGGAAACGCTCCTGGTGATCGACCACAACCCGCGGCTGCTGCGGCGGCTCACGGACCACTACGGACACGGCGGGGCGGACGGTGGCGGGCGGTCCGGCGGCGCGGAAGCGGGGCAGGAGGTGCGGGTGCTCGCCAACGCGGGCCCCCGCGGCCTGTCCTCGGGCCGCAACACCGGGATCGCCGCATCCGGCGGCGGGGTGATCGCCTTCCTCGACGACGACGCCGTCGCCGAGCGGGACTGGCTGCGCCACTTCGCCGCCGGGTACGACGATCCGCGGGTGATGGCGGTCGGCGGGCGTACGGTCCCCCGGTGGGCCTCCCGCCGCCGCCCGGTCTGGTTCCCGGAGGAGTTCGACTGGGTCGTCGGCTGTACCTACCGGGGGCTGCCGCCGGGCCGGGTCCGGGTGCGCAATGTCCTGGGCGGCAACGCCTCGTTCCGCAGGGAGGCGTTCGCCCTGGCCGGGGGGTTCGCCACCGGTATCGGCCGGGACGGCGACAAGCGTCCGCTGGGCTGCGAGGAGACCGAGCTGTGCATCCGGCTCACCCGCGCCCGCCCGGACGCGGTGCTGCTGATCGACGACCGCGCGGTGATCCACCACAAGGTGCCCGCCGCGCGGGAGCGGTTCGCCTACTTCCGCAGCCGTGCCTACGCCGAGGGGCTCTCCAAGGCGCTGGTGGCCCGCAGTGTGGGGGCACAGGACGGGCTGTCGGCCGAGCGCCGTTACACCACGCGGGTGCTGCCCGCGGGGGTCGCCCGCGGGGTGCGGGACGCGCTGCTCGGCCGGGCGGGCGGGGCCGGCCGGGCGGCCGCCATCGTGGCGGGGGTGGCGGCGGCCACCGGCGGCTATGTGATCGGCAGCGCCCGTGCCCGCCGGGGCGGTGGCCCGCGCTTCACGATCTCCGCGGTGCCGGAGGGGATGTCCGCCGCACCGGTGGGGTCGTCCTCGGTACCGGAGAGCGGCCCCGCGGCGGGCGCCACGCCCCCCGCCGCGCGGGAGGCCCACACCACCCTCGCGGGACGACCCACCACGCCGGAGGACACCGCCTCCCTACCGGGCGACACGGCTGCCGCATCCGGGAGTCGGCCGGTCGCGGGGACATACCCGCCCGTCGCAGCCGGAGGCGCGTCGGACGCGGCCGGGGGCGGGGCCGCTGCGCGGGAGGGGACGGACGGGGTGCACGGGGACGCCGTGCCCCGTGACGGGCACCCGGAGTCCCGGGGCGAGGGGGCGGCATGAGCGGCGGCGGGCCGGTGCCCATCCTCATGTACCACGCGGTGGCCCACTCCCCCGCGCGGTCCACCCACGGGCTGTCCGTCGCACCGGGCGCGTTCGCCGAGCAGATGGATCTGCTCGGCAGACACGGCTTCACCCCGGTGACCTGCGAACGGCTGGCCGCCGCCTGGCGCCGGCGCGGCCCGCTGCCGCCGAACCCGGTGGTGATCACCTTCGACGACGGTTACGAGGGCGTCCACCGCTACGCCCTCCCCGCCCTCGCCCACCACGGTTTTCCGGCCACGCTGTTCGCCTCCACCGGCTGGCTGCGCGGCCGCTACGAGACCGAGGGCGCGCTCGACCTGATGCTCGACTGGTCGCAGGTGCGGGAACTGGCCGCGGCCGGGGTGGAGATCGGCGGCCACAGCCACACCCATCCCCAGCTGGACCAGCTCTCCGATGCCCGGCTGTGGTTCGAGGTGACCCGCTGCCGGGAGATCATCGCCGCCGAACTGGGCCGCGCGCCGGTGTCGTTCGCCTATCCGTACGGCTACTCCAGCCGCCGGGTGCGGCACGCGGTGCGCTCGGCCGGGTTCGGGGTGTCCCTCGCGGTGGGGAACACGCTGGCGACCCGGCGCCAGGGGCCGTACGCCCTGCGCCGTGTCACGGTGCGCCGCACCACCGGCATCGAGGAGTTCCAGCAGCTCGTCAGCGGCCGGGCGCTCGGTCGCCACTTCGCCGGGGACCGGGCCCTCACCAAGGGATACGCGCTGGTCCGCAGATCACGTCAGGTACTCGGAAAGGTGACATAAGCCCGTGTCCGACACGACCACCCGGGCCGAGGAGCGGGGGACGGCCGCCGAGGCTCCCGCCGCCCCGCGGGGGACGCGCGACCAGCTCTTCCGCAACGCCTACGCGCTGATGCTCAACACGGGCATCTCGGCCGTCCTCGGCCTCGGCTTCTGGCTGGCGGCCGCCCGCTACTACGCGGAGGACGCGGTCGGCCAGGGGTCGGCGGCCATCGCGGCGATGAAGCTCGTCGCGGGGCTGACCGCGGTGACGCTGACCGGCGGGCTGGCCCGGTTCATCCCGGTCGCGGGGCGCACCACCGGGCGGCTGGTCCTCACCACGTACGCGGTGAGTTCGGCGGTGGTCGCGGTCGCGGCGGTGGTCTTCCTGCTGACGCTCAACGCCTGGGGGCCGTCGTACCGCTTTCTGCACGGCCCACTGCACGGGCTCGGTTTCATCGCGGCGGTGGTCGCCTGGTCACTGCTGACCCTCCAGGACGGGGTGCTGACCGGGCTGCGCAGCGCGTTCTGGGTGCCGGTGGGCAACGCGGTGTTCTCGGCGGCGAAGCTGCTGCTGCTCATCGCGCTGGCCGCGGCGATCCCGACGGCGGGGGTGTTCGTGTCCTGGGTCGCCGCGATCGCGGTGTCCGTACTGCCGCTGGGCTGGCTGGTCCTCCGCCGTCTGGTGCCCCGCCATACGCGGACCACGCAGAACACCGCGCGTCCGGCGTCGCTGCGGGAGATGGGGCGTTTCCTCGCCGGGGACTGCACCGGCTCGCTGTTCTCGCTGGCCGTGGTCTACGCGGTGCCGGTCATCGTGGCCTCGCAGGTGAGCGCGGAGGACAACGCGTACTTCTACATCACCACCATCATCGGCGGCACCACCAATCTGCTGGCCATCAACATGGGCGCCTCGCTGACCGTGGAGGGCGCGCACGATCCGGCCCGGCTCGCGGAGAACTGCCGGGCCGCGCTGCGCCGGATGGCCCGGATCATGATCCCGGTCTGTCTGGTGCTGTTCGTCTTCGCCCCGCAGATCCTGGGGATGTTCGGGGACGGTTACGCGGACGCCGCCGCGCCGCTGCTGCGGTGGTTCGCGGTGGGGGCGGCGCTGCGGGTGGTCATCGAGGTGTACTTCGCGGTGCTGCGGGCGCAGAGCCGTACCTCCGGACTCGCCCTCCTCCAGGGCCTGTTGTGCGTACTGGTGCTGGGGCTGACCTTGCTGCTGCTGCCGCGGATGGGGCTGACCGGGGCGGGGGTCGCGGAGATCTCCAGCCTGGCGGTCATCGCGGGTATCGCGGCGGTGCGGCTCCGCAGGGTGGTCACCGCCGCGCCCGCGGCCCCGGCCGCCCCGGGTCCGGCCGCCGAGACGGCCACCGCGCCCGACGGCGATCTGGCCGACCTGGCCGTGCGGGGCGACCGCGGCGGCAGGCGGATCCTCGGCGGGCACGACGAGCCCTACGGTACCCGCTGGGCGCTGCGCGCCGCGCTGGACACCGACACCCTGGCCCTCGGGGTGCGGACGGATCTCGACCACCCCGAGCGGCGCCCGGACACCCCCCGGGGTCCGGGCGGCGGCCCGGCGGAGCGGGGCGCGGACGCGACGGCGCACCGGAGCCCCGGGGCCGTCCGGGCCCCGGACGGGAACGCCTCGCAGGCCAGGAGCGGTCCGGGTGGAACGGAGCCAGGGGGCTCAGCCCTGCCGGAGGACGCAGGGGTACCGCGCGGCGCGAGCGGCTCACCCGTCCCGGCCGGCACCCCCGCGGCCGCGACCGACAGCGCCGGGGGTGTCCGTCGTGCGCGGACCGCCGGGCCGCTGCTGTGGGGGCTGCTCATCGCCGCGCTGGCCCTCTACTGGCTGCCGCTGGGCCGTATGGGCGACGCCGAACTGGACGCGATGGGGGGGCTCGGCCTGGTGTCGGTGCTGCCTCCCGCGACCCTCGCCGGGGCCGCGCTGCTCGTCGTCGTCTTCGCGGGCGGACTGTGGCCGGAGCGGCCGCACCGGGCGCTGCTGACCGTCACCCTGCTGGCCACCGTGGTCTCGCTGCACGCGGTGCCGGCCGCACTGGAGGCGCAGCCGCGGTTCCCGACCGCCTGGCAGCACCTGGGGTTCATGGACTACATCGGGCGCACCGGGGACGCGGTGCCCGATCTGGACGCCCGCTGGAGCTGGCCCGGTTTCTTCGCGGGCGCCCAGTTCCTGGCGGGTGCCTGTGGGGTGACGGACTTCGCTGAACTGCTGCGCTGGTGGCCGACGCTGATCCAGCTGCTCTACCTGGCGCCGCTGATGGTGCTGATGCGGGCGGTGCGCGCGGGCTGGCGGGCGAAGTGGACGGCGGTGTGGCTGTTCGCCCTCAGCGGCTGGGTGGGCCAGGACTACTTCTCCCCGCAGGGCTTCACCTATCTCTTCTACCTGGTCTTCGTGGCCGTGCTGCTGGTGTGGTTCCGTGAGCCCCGGGTGCTGCGCGGCAGGCTGCGGCCGGGTGAGACCGAGGTGGCCGGGGCCTCGCCAGGGCAGCGGGTGGCGCTGCTGGGGCTGTTGCTGGTGCTGTTCACGGCGTCGGTGGCGGCCCATCAGCTGACGCCGTTCGTGATGCTCGGCGTGGTCGGCGCGCTGGTGCTGCTGCGCCGCTCCGAGCTGTACGGACTGCCGCTGCTGTGCGGGGTCATGGTGGTGGTCTGGGTGGGGTGGCTCGCCGAACCGTACTGGTCGGGCCATTTCGACGAGCTCTTCGGCGGGATGGGCGGAGTGGGCGGCAATGTCTCCTCCTCCGTCTCCGGCCGGATCGAGGGCGGCAGCAGTGTGCACAAGCTGGTCCTCTACACGCGGGTGGCGCTGGCCGGCGGGGTGCTGGCCTTCGCCTGCTGGGGGGTGCTGCGGCGGCGGTGGGCGGGGTTCGCGGAGCGTTCGCTGCTGGTGCTGACCTTCGTACCGTTCCTGGGTTTCGGGATGCAGTCGTACGGCGGGGAGATGGCGCTGCGGGTCTTCCTGTTCGCGCTGCCGGGTGCCTGTGCCCTGGCCGCGCTGGGGCTGTTCCCCCGGCTGCGGGACCGGGGGCGGCTCGGTCCCCTGGCGGCCCTGCTGGCGGGGCTGACCCTGATGTCCGGGTTCCTGGTGGCCCGCTGGGGCAATGAGACCTTCGAGCGGGTGCGGCCGGGCGAGGTCGCGGCGATGGAGTACCTCTACGCCCATGACCGCCCGACGGTACGGGTGCTGTGGATGAGCAACGACACCGTCAACAACGTCACCCCGGCCATGCCGTGGGGTGAGCGGGACATGGAGCGGGTCGACTACGTCCCCACCCTGGCCCCGCTCGATCCGTCCCGGGTCGGCTCCCTGGTCCGGGCGCTGCGGGAGGCCGGTCCGCGGTCGTATCTGATGCTGGGCCGCGGTCAGTCGGTCTACCTCCATATGGACTCGGGCTACCCCGCGGACTGGCAGCGGCGACTGGCGCGCTCCCTCGACGGCCGCCCCGAACTGCGCCGGGTGCTGTCCAACGAGGACACCTCGCTGTACGAGCTGAAGCGGCCACCGCGCGGAGCCGTGGCCGAGCCCGCGCCGGGCCCGGCCGGGCCACTGATCACCTGGACGCCGTGGTCGGTGCTGGGGGCGCTGGCGGCGGTGGCGTTGCTGGTGCTGCTGGCCGCGCGGGAGGTGGTGCGGGTCGCGGTGGAGCCGAGCGTCCGGCGGCTGCAATGGATGCAGGGCTCGTTCTGGTTCGCGCTGCCGCTGCTGGGCGTGGTGCTGGCGTCGCTGGTGCAGCGGTTCCTGACGATGTCATGACCTCACGACGGCACCCCGCGGCGCTCCGCGCGCGGCTCCTACCGCTTCAGCCAGCGCACCCCGTACCCGCCGAGGTCGAACGAGCGCCCGTCCACCCTGGCCTTCACCGGGCGGTCACGGGTGTTGACCACCAGCACCGCGCGGTCGTCGGCGAGGACCTGGAGCTTCTCCCGGCCGTCGGCGGCGACGTCGACCGTGCGGAAGGCGGTGCCGGGCGGGAACTCCCTGGCGAACCGGCCGAGCAGCTTCAGCATCGGCAGCGGGGTGCCGCCGTCGGCCAGTTCGGTGCTGCGCCACAGACAGCCGGGGCAGCTCGGGCCGCGCCGCTGGGGGTTCCAGTAGAAGGCGGTCCCGGCGCCGCCGTCGGCCAGCCGCATCAGCGCGGTGGCCTGCACCGCGGTACGGCGCCGCTCGGTCCAGCCGTCCCGCCGGTCGCCGGCTCCGGCCGGTTCGACGTACCACTCGGCCCACCACACCGGCAGTCCGGTGGTCTCCCGCAGCCAGCGGGTGACATCGGTGAACTTCTCCGTGGCGCGGAAGGCGTCCGGGATCAGCCGGTCGCCCTCGCGGGTGTAGCTGGAGCCGTCCACCACCACGAAGTCGGCACCGGCCTTGTGCCGGTTCCAGTACCGGATCGCGGCCACCGACCGCGGGTCGAGGCTGCCCCACACCCCGCGCACCTCGGACGGGCCTTCGGAGTCCCCGGGCGGATCGCTGTCGGCGACCACATACGGGCCGCCGACCAGGTTCTTCGCGTTCCGCTTCTTCAGCTCGCGGTAGACCAGGTTGTACAGCCGGGTGTAGCCCTCGTAGTTCCAGCGCCGCTTGGACTCGTCGTAGAAGCCCTTGAACTCGTTCCAGACGATGAAGTGACGGACATCCGGATAGCGCGCGGCGACCTTTCCGGCCAGCTTGGCGAAGTCCTCGTAGTGGGCGGGGCTCGGCGCGGTCTCCAGCGACTTCTGCGACCAGTCGGTGCGGCCCGGGGAGCCGCCCTTCATCCAGTCGGGGGCGCAGCACAGGGTGAGCACGGGCTCGGTGCCGGTGCGGCGCATCAGGGCGACCCGCCGGTCGAGGTCGGCGAAGTCATAGCGGCCGGGCGACGGCTCGGGGTTGCCCGCGCCCCAGCCCATGAGGTGCTGGTTCTGCGGCATCCGGCGGTCGGAGAGGGTCTTCTCGGCCGTCCGTACGCCCCGCGCGGTGCCCTGGTCCGCGCTGTACTGGGTATGGGTGAATCCCCAGCCGAGGCCCGGCGCGGCGGATCTGTCGTCGGCCGACGCCGTTCCGCGCGGTATCTCTCCCCCGGCCGGCCAGCCGGTGCAGGTGGTCAGCAGGAGGGTCAGCACCGCCATGCCGACGGCGAGCAGCGTGCCGGTCCGCCGCCCCCTCGCATCCGATAATCCGGCCCGTTCCTTACCTTGACGTCCCACAAAGGGTAAGAGTATCCGTGAACGCCCCCATTCCGGTGGGGTTCTTCGGAACCGTTCGCCAAACGGCCACAAACCCCGGTGCATGGACGCCCCTCGTGCTGGATCATGGGGCGGGTGCGCCTGACCGACGCACCGACCCGCGTCTCCAGGAGGCAGACCCTGCCCACGACACCCGCCGAACAGTCCCTTCCGATCCGGCTGAACGTCGATGACAGCGATTCGCCGTCGGATGTCGTCGACGCGCTCTTCCTCGGGCGCTTCGCCACCGGTGAGCAGCCGTACGCCCGCAGCCACTCCGTGGACCGCGTGAAGTCCGGGGTGACGCTGCTGCCGCCCTCGGCCACCGTGCTGCGCGCGGCCCGTGACGACGACCGCAGCGCGACGCTCGCCGAGGGCGAGGGCTGGACGCTGCTGGTGTCCCGGTGGAACCGGGGCGCGGACGTGACCGTGACCGCCGTGGAGGACGCGCTCGCCGAGAAGGTGCTGCGACAGGCGGTCGACGGCGCGGAGGACGAACCGGAGCCCCAGCCGGAGAACGTGGCGATGGGCTTCTGGTACGTCTCGCCGCGGCGCGGTCCGCACCGCACCACCCGTCAGATCTCCGCCGGGACCTGGGAGGAGATCCGCGGCAACTACACCGCCCCGGTCGCCGAGGCGATGGACGGGCTGATGAAGGTCACCCCGGATGACATCGCCGGGCGGCTCCTGCTGCTGCACGGCCCGCCCGGCACCGGCAAGACCTCGGCACTGCGCACCCTGGCCCGCTCCTGGCGGGACTGGTGCCAGGTGGACTGCGTCCTGGACCCGGAGCGGCTGTTCACCGACGTCGGCTATCTGATGGACATCGCGATCGGCGAGGACGACGGCTCGGCCAAGGGCCGCTGGCGGCTGCTGCTGCTGGAGGACTGCGACGAGCTGATCCGCGGCGAGGCCAAGCACACCGCGGGCCAGGCGCTCTCCCGGCTGCTGAACCTGACGGACGGTCTGCTCGGCCAGGGGCGGAACGTCCTGGTCGGAGTGACCACCAACGAGGATCTGGAACGGCTGCACCCGGCCGTGGTCCGGCCCGGCCGCTGTCTGGCCCGGATCGAGGTCGGCAGGCTGACCCGCCCGGAGGCGGTCGGCTGGCTCGGCACCGAGGAAGGGGTCGGCCGGGACGGCGCCACCCTGGCCGAGCTGTTCGCGCTGCGCCGCGGCACCCGGCCCGCGTCGGTACCGGTCCAGCCGGGCGACGCGGACGCGGGGCTGTATCTGTGAGCCGGGGACGGGGTTCACGGAGATGGATTCGTCATCTCCGTGAGCCATCGTCGGGGCCCCTATGACCTGGCCGGCCACGCTCTTGTGACGATCAGCGTCCACCAGGCGATTACGACATGGTCACGCCATCCGACAGGCTGCATAATCACCCGCAGCTCCACAGGAAGGCGGCCGACCGTTGGACCATGTCACACCGGAGCCGGAGGGAATGCGGGACCTCGACTCACTGCGGATCCCGCCCTATGTCAGAGCACCCTCCGGGGACGAGCACGATCCGGCCATACGGAGTTGGGGCGGGCCCACCGCCATCGGCTGTGAGTGCTCCTGCGGCCGCGACCACACCCGCGACCATGCCCCGGACGAGAACGGGGACGGGGACGGGGCCTTCGTCCACGGGGAAGACCGTGCGGAGGACCGCGAGAAGACCGGTGACGAGGAGGCGGCCCCGGCCCGGCGGCCCGTATGGCGGCAGCACCCCGGCGCGCTGATCACCGCGGCCGCCGTGGGCGCCCTGCTCGGCGTCATCGCCTTCGCGGGCGGGATGTTCGCCGGGGACGGCGGCAGCGAGGACCACGCGGGGCCGCCCACCGGGCATCACAGCACCACGGCCGGAGTCACGCCGAGCACCCCGGCCCCCTCCGCGTCGTCCCCGTCGGCCTCTCCCTCCCCCTCCCCCTCCCGGAGCAAGGGTTCGCCGTCCCCTTCGCACCGGCCCGCCGAGCCCCCGAAACCCTCGAAGACGCCGTCGTCCAGCCCGCCCGCCACCCCGTCGGCCAGTGCCTCGCCGGAGCCGCCCGCGCCACCCGCGGCCGCCGGACCGGCGACCCTGCGGCGTGGCGACGACGGCTCCGAGGTGGCCGACCTCCAGTGCCGGCTGGCGCAGACCGGGTACTACGAGGGCGAGGAGGACGGCGACTTCGACGGGCGCGTCGAGGACGCCGTGGCCGACTTCCAGTCCGAGCAGGACATCGACGGCGACCCCCCGGGCGTCTACGGCCCGACCACCCGCAAGGCGTTGGAGGACCGGACCGTCCCGCGCAGCGAATTCGACAACGACGATGACGGTGGGGACTACCGCTCCTGAGATCCGGTGCCGCTCAGCCGTAGAGCCCGCGCAGCCGTACGGACAGGCAGGTCACACAGCCCTCCATCTTCTCGAACTCGCTGATGTCCACCGGCACCGGCTGGTAGCCGAGATCGGCGAAGAGCTCGGCGCTGCGCGGCGCGCTCTTCGCCATCAGCAGCCGTCCGCCGCCCAGCAGCACCACATGGGCACCGGACTCCTCGGGGACGGGCAGGAAGCGGGGGAACGCGGCGGGGTCGTCGACCAGGGGCGGATAGCCGATGACGGTCCCGTCGGGCAGGGCGGTGACCGCCGACTTCAGATGCAGCACCCGGCTGACCGGTACGGCCACCACCCGGGCGCCCAGCGGTTCGAAGACCGTGCGCAGCTGCCGTACGCCCTCGCCGTTGGTGCGGCCGCCGCGCCCCACGAAGAGGGTGTCGCCGATCTTGAGGATATCGCCGCCGTCCAGCGTTCCCGGCTCCCGGATCCGGTTGAGCGAGAGGCCGAGGGCGGTCACGGTCTCCTCGGCGGCGGCCGTCTCCGGCCTGCGGGACCCGGCGCCGGGACGGGCGATCAGCGCCACGTTCCGGTGGACGACCATGGTGTCCTCGATGAACACCCCGTCCGGGCAGTCGTCGAGAGGGGGCACCTCCACCGTCTCCCAGCCGTGGGCGCCCAGGCAGGCGACGTAGTCCTCCCACTGCCGCAGGGCGAGCTCCGGATCGACGGGCTTGCGGTCGATATGGGTGACCAGTCCGTCGGCGAGGCGGGGGCTGGGGCGTCGGACGAGGGCTTTCCGGCTGGCCATGGGGGACTCCTGGTCGGGACGGGGACGGATGGGGGACGGCCGCGGCGGCGGTGGACGCGCGGCCGTCGGTCAGGAGGCGTCGTAGGCGGCGCGCAGCGCGTCCTCGACGGCGGCGCGCGCGTCCGCGCGGTCCAGGCCGAGGCGGAGCGCCCGCTCGGCGTAGGTCCGGGCGGCCTCGGCCGCCTGGCGCCGGGCGGCATCGCCCGCCGCCGCCACGAAGGAGCCGTGCCGGCCGCGGGTCTCGATCACACCGTCGGCCTCCAGCGCCCGGTACGCCTTGGCGACCGTGTTCGCCGCGAGCCCCAGCTCATCGGCGAAACCGCGCACGGTGGGCAGTTTGTAGCCCACGGGCAGCGCGCCGGACCGGGCCTGGTCGGCGATCTGGGCGCGGATCTGCTCGAAGGGGGCGGTCGCCGCGTCCGGGTCGACGGTGATCTGCAAGGCCACGCGGGGCTCCTCGGCATGTGTGGGGGGCGGTGGTCGGGACGGGCGGCGGGACGTGTCCTGCCCATTGTCGGCTGTCATGGTGTGACGTCACACCGGTGTCCGGAAAACGGGGGGCATCGCGGGCGGGGACACCGTAGCCTGCGACACCATGACCATGATCGTGCGCGAGTTCCGTCCCGCCGACGCGGAGGCCGTGGCAGCGGCGCGCCGTTCCGCCTTTCCCCATCTGGTGACCACCGCGTCCACCGTGGCGTGGGAGGTGGCGAGCTCCCCGGCGGACCGTCAGTACCGGCTGCTGGTCGCCGAGGCGGACGGTGAGGTGGTGGGCTCGTCCGAGATCGGCGTCTTCCACGACAGCGAGGAGCCCGGACTCGCCTTCGCCAACACCTCGGTGCGGTCCGACTTCCTGGGCAGGGGCGCGGGTTCGGCCCTGGTGACCGCGGCGGAGGAGCGGCTCGCCGGGCTGGGGGCCGCCAAGGTCTTCGCCTGGACCGTGGAGGCCCCGCACGCGGTGACGTTCGCCGAGCGCCGGGGCTACCGGCGCGGCCGGTCCTCCCGGGTCCAGCGGCTCGACCTCACCACGGCCGCGCTGCCGCCGCTGGCCCCGGACGGGCTGCCGCAGGGCGTGGAACTGCGCACGGCGGCGGACTTCGCCGGGGATCCGCGTCCGCTGTACGAGGCGGACGCGGAGTGCACCGAGGACGAGCCGGGGGACGTGGCCGCCGGACGGCTGCCGTACGACCAGTGGATCGCCCTGGCCTGGGAGCACCCCGCGCTGGACCGCGAACTGACCACGGTGGCCATGGTGGACGGGGCGGTCGCCGCGTACAGCGTGGCGCACACCGACGGCCGGGGCCGCTACTGGTCGGGGATGACCGGTACGCCACGCGCCTTCCGGGGCCGGGGGCTGGCGAAGCTGGCCAAGAACGACGCGCTGCACCGCGCCCGTGCGGCCGGCTGCCGCGAGGCGTTCACCGGGAACGACGGCGACAACCAGCCGATGCTGGCGATCAACAAGTGGTTCGGCTACGCGCCCGCCGTCACCGAGTGGCGCTACGTCCGCGAGCTGGCGGCCTGACCCGGCGGTGACACCGGCAGGGGGACGAGCCGGCCGGGGCCCGCGGGATCGAAACCGATGCTGTCCCCCGGCTCGTGCCAGTGCAGTACGAACCGCTCCCCCGCCCGGTACGCCTCAAGACCCGCGCGGCAGTAGGCCACCATGTCGTCCGGCAGGGCGTCCAGCGGGAACCAGCCGAGCTCCGAGCACTTGTCCGGCTCCCGGTTGACCGGTTGGTGACCGCCGCCCGGCCCGGTCTCCGCGTCCGCCTCGAAGAACCAGCCGGTGCGGGCCGTGCCCGTGGGCGACTTGTGCTGCATGACCAGCGCGACCCGCACCTCGCCGGGTGCGAGGACGACCCCGGTCTCCTCCTCGGCCTCGCGGATCAGGGCGGCCCGTACGTCCTCGCCGTCCTCGACGTGGCCGGACGGGGCGTGCAGCAGCCCGTCGGCGTAACCGGTGCCGGAGCGGCGGCCGAGCAGGACCTCCCCTCCCCGGCGCAGGATCAGATGGACGTCGACGATCTCACTGTGCCGTGCGGGGCGGGCGAGGTCGGCCACCAGGACATAGCGCTCGTCGCGCACCTCCCGGCCCCACAGCGCCGCGTCCGGCCCGAGCTGTTCCAGCCGGGTGCGGACCGCCAACGGCGCGATCATCCGCGTCAGTTCGGCCGAGGTCAGTCCGACCGGATCGGACTCCCCCCAGCGCCCTTCGACCAGTACCAGCCGGCCACCCGGCCGCAGCAGCCGCGCCCAGCGGCGGAGCACCGCCGCGGGCTCGGGCAGCAGCCACAGCAGATGGCGCACCAGGAGCACATCGAAGGCCCGCTCCGCCACCGGGGGCGCCGCCGCGTCCCCGGTGAGCACGGTGGCGCCGGTCCCGGCCAGTTTGGCGCGGGCGCGCTCGGCCATGGGCGCCGACCGGTCGACTCCGGTCACCCGATGGCCGTCCTCGGTCAGCAGCAACGCCAGACTGCCCGTGCCGCAGCCGAGGTCGAGTACGTCGAGCGGCTCGCCGGCCGGCCGCCCGGGCAGCCAGTCGCGCAGCCGCGCGGCCCAGGCGGCTCTGACATCCGGATCACGCAGCCCGTGGTCCGGCTCGTCGTCGAAGTCCGCCGCGGCGGAGTCCCAGTATGCGGTGGTGGTGTCCTCGGCTCCCATACCGCGATGCTGCCAGCCGCCACTGACAGCGGCGCGGTCACGGGGCGGCCGTCGGCCGCAGCAGCAGGGTGACGAAGCCGAGGGTGCCGCGGTAGCCCTTCAGCCAGGCGTCCCGGTGCTCGGCGGCGGCGGCGCGGGCCGGCTCGGCGCCGGGGTCCCCGGGGTGGTCGAGTGCCCACCGCTCCAGCGCACCGGTCCAGTTCCACTCGTAGTCGTCCCACTCCTGGAGGGTGCTGACGTGGCCGAAGACCGGTGTCCAGCCGTCGGCCACCACGCGGTCCACAGTGGTCGCCAGGTCGGCGAAGTCCTCCGGTACGGCGTCCAGCGCCTCCAGCGCCGCGGTCCCCGGCTCGCGCTCCCAGAAGGCGTCACCGATCAGGACACGGCCACCGGGGGCGAGATGGTCCCGGGCCGCGGCGAGCGTGGCCGGCAGACCGCCGAAGGCGTGGGTGGCACCGACGCTGAGGACGGTGTCGAACCGGTGCGGGGCGCGGAACGCGGCGGCGTCGCCCTCGTGCAGCACCAGCCGGTCCGCGACACCGAGTTCCTCCGCGGCGGCGCGCCCCAGCTCCAGGGCGGCGCCGTCGGTGTCGACGCCTTCGGCCACCGCCCCCGGCCGCAGCGCCAGCGCGCGCCGCAGCCAGGTGGCCTGTCCGCAGCCGAGGTCCAGCACCCGCGCCCGGTCGGTCACGGCGCGCTCCAGCAGCCGTTTGACGGCCGGGTCGGCGAGCGGTGCGGCGATGGGGTGGTCGGCGTGCGCGAGCCGGGAGATCTGTCGTCGGTCCATCCGCGCAGCCTGGCACCCCGCCCCGGCGGGCGCATCAGGATTTCCGGGCATCGCCCGATGAGATCCGCCGGGCCCAGGTGTGTTGTCCGCAAAGTCGCGTCGGATCAGCCCGCGGCGTCAGGGGGCACCTCCCGGCGGTAGCCGGGGGAGCGCGCGATCGCACGGCGGAGGGTCGTCCTCGCGGGGGCACCCCCGGACGGAGTCCGGGGGCGGGCCTCCTCGGATGACCCGACAACGCAGCGAGCGTGCGTGCCAGGCGTCGCGGGCCCGGCGGGACTTTGCCGACACGCCCTAGTTGTATTGATCACGAGCGTTGTTGACGCTGGTGGGTCTTGATCATGGCGAAGACCTCCGGTGTGGTGGAGCTGTCTAGGACTGCACCACACGGAGGTCTTCGTGTCCCACCGTAATGCCCGGCTGACCGTTCACGGCAGGCGGATCCTGGTCGAACGCGTCCGTGCCGGACGACCGGTCGCGCACGTGGCCGCTGAGATGGGAGTCTCCCGCCCGACCGCCCACAAATGGGTCCGCCGCTGGCGGGCGGAAGGCCACGCGGGTCTGGCCGACCGTCCCAGCCGTCCGCACACCACCCCCCACCGCACCCACCCAGAGGTCGAAGCCCGAGTCTGCGATCTGCGCCAGACCCGCAACCTCGGCCCCGCTCGCATCGGACCGATCCTCGGCCTTCCCGCCTCGACCGTCCACCGCATCCTGACCCGCCACGGCCTGAACCGCCTGGCCTGGCTCGACCGGCCCACCGGCCAGCCCATCCGCCGCTACGAACGCTCACACCCCGGCGAACTGGTACACGTCGACA